>NZ_JAFCUK010000006.1:0-207080 GCF_049896485.1 Sphingomonas sp. DC4900 | reverse complement strand
ACCGCTCTCGCCACACCACAGATCGAGGAGGTACCGCCCCTACAGATTACACCCAAGGCCGCCTGAACGATGCGGCCCGGTGGCACACCTGAAATTACACCACGTTGACGGACACGACCATGGCACGATCCACTACAGACAGGCCGTAGGAGCCGCACAGAGGGTCAAAGCGGTGCTGTCTGCGGATGAGGTCCAGTTACTGCTCACCGCCGTCTTATGACCCGTAGGAAAGGGAAGCGCCCGGTCGCTATCCACCTTGATAGCTGGTCCGCTGCGCACCCTGTCTATAACGCTATCGTTATTGCTTAACGAATTGAAACCACTCGCGGTAAGAACCGTGAAGCCGCAAGAACCCTATGACCAGCCCAAGCGGAGGGTCTTATGAAGCGTAAGTTACAAATCGTCGCACTAGCGACCGTGATAAGCAGCGCGGCTCCGGCCAATGCGCAGTCGATTGTCGACAACTTCAATTCGCTGAAAGCCAGCCTAAAGGCGTTAGGCAGGAAGCCTTCGGCTGCACCGGCGGCTTCGTTGAACGCCGACCAAGCCCAACAGCCGGCAGATGCAGATGCGGAACCTGCGCTTATCGGAGATAGCCTAATTGCTGACGATCCGTCAGACACGGCACTGGAAGGTGTGGCGCTCGCGCCTCGCCAGATCAGCACATTCGATCTGCTCGGATTTAAGCTTGGTATGTCACCGCGCGAAGTAGGACGCGTAGCAAGGAAGCGGAAAGTCTATCAAAGCCGTGACCCGCAGCTTCAAGGCTCCTTCGAGGTTCAGGCGACGGCGCTCGCCAATGAACGTCTAAGTCGCTCGGTTTCTGCGCGCTCAAAATCAAACCCGAAATTT
The DNA here is from genome assembly GCF_049896485.1 of Sphingomonas sp. DC4900. Taxonomy (NCBI): domain Bacteria; kingdom Pseudomonadati; phylum Pseudomonadota; class Alphaproteobacteria; order Sphingomonadales; family Sphingomonadaceae; genus Sphingomonas; species Sphingomonas sp. DC4900. Next base: position 206,228 of record NZ_JAFCUK010000006.1, on the reverse strand, counting down.
GTGTACGGCATCACGAAAGATCGAGGTCAAGTAAATTTTGAGTTTGCTCCTGAAGCGAGCGGCCCTAAGCTTGAACTTATTACTTATACTGCCTTGTTAAACGGGCAAACCAAGTCGCAGGTGCAAGCGGCTTTGACAGCAAAATATGGCGTCCCCGAAGTGAGCGCGCTTGGAAAGCTATTTTGGTGTCAGGGCATGAGAAACTGCCAGTCAGCATCAGGTGATACGTTTAGCGTGTTCTTTGGTGAGACAACGGTGGATATGGCCCTATCGCGCTCTAACCAATATCACGATCAAATTAGGGCGTCGTTGAACGCCCGCGCGAGCCAGATCGCGGCGCAAAAGGGAAAGCCCGTAGCTTTCTAAATTCCCTCGGTCGCCCCATCTTTGCCTTTGCAGGGGTGTGGCGACCTACTGGCGATGGCCCTGCCTATGCATTTATGACGACGGGCTATGGTGGCGATCCCGCAACGCATTTGGTCGGGGCGATCCATCCGAAGGCAATACCGGTCATCCTTCATGATGAAGACTACGACAATTGGTTACAGGCCCCGGTCGAGGAATCATTGACGTTGGCTACGGCTCATCCGTCGCAATTGATGGCTGTAGCCTGATAAGCGGCCGACTGTGGTTCCGGAAGGTGACGGGGATCAGCGGCTTTGCTCCCTACCGGATCACTGGTGACAACGATCCGGGCGATCACCCGTCGACAGACGTATAGCGTAAATAGTTCGAGCGCACACTGTCCAACTTCTATGCATGCATCGCTTTGCTTTCTTTGCGGCATCCTTGGGTTTGGATTTCGGTCACAGCATAGCCCTGCGGATGCTGATGGCAAAATGCCGCAATATTACGCCTAAAATCGTCATCGCCTGCTTTAGGCTACCCAACTACCTGACGCCGCGTTTCGGCGCTGTACGGTCGAAAAAACGCCCGATCTGCGTGATTTTGAGACCATCGGGGCTACGGAAGGCGAAGCTACCGTCATCGGTACGTTGCCCGGCTTTATTTCGTGCGGTTGGTCGGCGGCGCCTACACGGGGCGTATGCTATTGGGGGTTAACTGCTATAGCAGAACGGCTGGCCCAAAGGCTTGGACGAGATCATCCGATCAACCGTCACCTCGGAAGCCCAAAGACCCATATGACCTGAGCCGTTGGGATTGTTGATGCTGTGGCCGCTGAACGTCACCAGGAATGGGTACGTCAAATAGCAGCGCCTCCCTTGATCGTAGCGGTCCTTATCAGACATATTGATAAGCTGGCCGGGGCGTAGCTGATCAGGATGGTAGTCGAGCCAAGCAGATTTGTTATAGGGCGGGCGACTTTTAGGAATCTCTGTCGCCCCCTCTAAAAAGCTAGAGCCCTCAAACTCGTATAACCACACACCAGAGAACTCGCGCATAGCGCTCTTCTCTACGGGTTTAGAACACCCGAAAAGTGCAAGGCTTAGGGCAAGAAAACGAATGTAACGGCTTGTCACCCATTGAGCGTATTCCATAATTCCGAATGTCCGCAAGTGGGCGTAAGCGAACGCGGGTATCGAGCGGATATTTTGACCATAGCCGCTTTCAGAATCGACGATATTCTGCGGTGCTGAGAATGCAGCGGCGGAGGGGGCCTTCCGTCATTCGACGTCCGCTGATGGGAGGAAAGCGGAACAACCACTTTCAAGGGTGAAACTCCCTCTCGGCCCTTCGTTCACGTAGGTGACGGGGTTCAGCTATGCATCTCATGGGCGGGTCATGAAAAAAGTCACGGCCGATCGCCGTGGCGCCGTGTACGATTTACGCTAGGGTATCGAATTCGTCGGGCTGTACGATCGTTGAGGTTAAAGTGGCTAATCGATCAGAAAGATCTCGTGCACGAGCGGAGCGGCTTAACAAGTTTAGTATGAGCGTCCAAGTCCGATCGGATGTCCCCGGAATGCGGCACGTATATAACGCTATACGTGCGCGTGAGTTTAGCGCAGACGAGAAGCGCAAGGTTAAGGAGTACGCCAAGCGTGGAGCGGCTTTAGCTGCGGTTCAGCGCTCCGGAGGTTCAGGTCTCTATGTCGACAGCTATCTGCGACATTTCGTCTCTGAGTACAACGGACGGCTGCTCCAGGGAGAGGGCATGCACATGCCCTCGTCATTTAATGTCGCGAGGGCATTTCTAGACCCTGCGGAGGATGCCTTTGTACTAAAATTGCTGCCGCAGCAGGAAAACGTAATTTCATTTAGCAGAATGCTGGACAATATTACCGATCCTTCAGTTGATACATCTTTAGCAAACTCTTCAACCCAAATGGATGAGCTGACCATCTATGAAATGAATATGCTTGGGGGGCATGCGGAGTTCAAGATACCTGGCAGTGCGCAATACGTCTTTTGCGGTGTAGGTTGCTGCAAGGACTCGGGCGAGATTACATTGATGGGCGTTTTCGGGCGGGAGAACCCGAACCCTGTAAGGTCTAGAGAAAAGTTGGACCCACTCTATCTGCATCCTGAAAAGTCATTTTTGAAGCAGCATGCCGAGGCCGCTGATCTCAGCGACCAACCGCTGTTCGGGGATGAGGGCTATCAGCCGATCATTCTGCTGGCTCGGGTGGATGTAGAGGCTGGAACCGTGCAGTCACGCATGGTGCTTGAAGAATTGAAGGATACATTCAGCGTTTCAACGGACGATCCGGAGGATATAACTTACGTCCTTAACCAAAAGGATGACTCGTCTAAAATCGTTGCGAAAATGATACAGCGGATTGAGACATACGCGCCTCTCTTCGAACTTTTGTTCGCCGTACCAAGCTGCTTTCCATTGATGGACGGCGACGATGTTGGAATAGAGCGGCATCCAACAGGGTTGCGCCTGGACCCCACCGGGATGGACGCAAAGTCTGCGTCGATACTGTCGGTGAGGGAGGCTCCACGATACGTAAGCGTGAACACGCTTTACGATCTGGGCAGCAGGAAGCCCGGACCTCGTCATATCGCTCCGTCGAACCTTAAAATTGAAACGGCAGGTTACTGGAAAGCCCTTGACCTCACCAAAAGTGGATTGGACAAAGTTGGGAACCCCATTCAGGGCAAGACATGGGTCACTAGTCAAAAATCTTGGATCGAGAACGAACGCGTTGAAAGCCTTTCACCGTATGACAAGCCTTCAACAATTGAGCCTTTGCACGATATAAATGATGAGGGTTGGCTGTATGTGATGAGGAACGCGTCGCACGGCCGTGATATCTATAAGATCGGATTCACGACACGGTCGGTTGAGGAGAGAGCGGCGCAACTTAGCAACACCAGTGGACAGCCCGACTTCTTCAATATCGTCGAAAGTTGGAACGTGCGGTCCCCTCGTACAATCGAGCATGAGGTTCATGAGATACTCAAGGATTACCGCGTTAACCGGCGACGAGAATTTTTTCAGTTGAAGTATGATAAAATCAGGTCTGTCATTCGGCGTGTCCTTGATAGCGCTGGCGCCGAGATTTGAGGAAAACGTCTAGTCAGTGCGGAAATATCAGTCGCATAACGCTACCTGAACCAACATCCCTTTTTTGACTGCGTTAAGATGCGGTAAGTGACCGGGTATGGGCGAAAGCGGACATTCGGCGGCGCGCTTTGGTCTTGCCACCAATGCTTGTAATTTACAGGGGCAATTTGGCCCTATTCTCGATCATAGAACGTCGATGCGCCAGTTAGGCTACCCAAGTACCCTCCGACCGCTTTTTGCGTTTCTATGCTCGTTTTTGGCGCCAAAAAGCGGTCACACGCATAGTGCCTTCTGGTTGGGCAACGCTAGAGCGCCTGCATGGGTTGGCTATTTGCCATCGCTCTCGATCTCGTATCGGATATTTTTGGCTACCAGGTTGGGCGTGGTAAACCGTGGTGGGTAGAGTGGCTTGCGTCCGCCGGGTGTTTCACCGTCCTCGCTATATCCGTCGCAGCGAATTGGCTTCTCCTTCGCTAATCGAACGTCCGAGGATTGGGGGGAAGCGGTTGTTGCGCCCGACAGCCCACTACTGCATCATCTAGGGCATGCTCGATTTTGCATGCTGGTTTTGCGGCGAGGGGATTGATCGCGATGACAACTCCGCGCTCCTCGTGAGCGTCGAGAACCTCTGGCGTTGGGCGGAGGGTAAACGTGGTAAGGCCGACCCTTTCCAAAACCTCTACGCCCATTCGCGCTGCGCCGAGTTACGAATGACTGGCGCAACCATGAGCCTAGAGCCTTCCGCGTTGAGAGAGGATGGCTGAATGTCCGCAAGTGGGTGGAGGCGGACGCGCCGCTATGGCGTCCTCCGGCGTCGTTTCAGCATGATGCCGAACGTCAGCGCGCCGCAAGCTGTAGCTAGGTACAGACTGCCCGCGACAATCCCCAAAGCCGATTGCCCATCGTTTGGCGGTTCATGCATATACCAATAGGTGAGCGCTGCCTTCGCCGGGAAGAAGGTGACGACCCCCGCGACAGCACCCCAGAAAATGGCAAGGCCAAGCCGTCGCAGCGTCATTATGGCAGATTGATAGCATCCGCGGGTGTCCGCAAGTCGGTGCGAACAAATAGTCAGCCGATTTTTGTGCGGCGCCACCGCCGGTAGGCGAATAACCAGACGAGTAATGCAACGGCAGTTTGAAAAACTATCTCAAACCAGAACAAACCTGGTCGACTTGCTCTGTACGACGGCCCGCCGGTTTTGTGATAGGCGACCCCTGATTGTAATTCCCACGCTATCAGCAGGCTTATAGCCGTCGCGAATACGCACACGATCAACCAGCCATGCTTATTCCAGACAGTCTGCACCATCGTTCGGCTAACCTACTTGCTGCGCCAATATCCGATGATGGGTCGGTTGAAGGCCATCGGCATTTGCAACATCAACCATCACGCACGCCCCACTATTGGCCATAGCGGACATGAAGCCAATCAACCACGATCCAGCACCGACAAGGCTGCGCACAACCGCCGTCAAAGCCTATGGTGCCAAAAAGGCGGAAAAAAGCGCCTAAAATGCGCCTCCTTTGGTCAAGGGCTACCCAAGTATCTGAAACGGTCTTTCAGCGCTCTACGGTCGCGAAATCCCCGTTTTTAGCCGTATAATCGCACATGCTGACCGATATGTAAGTCGGAAAGACTAGTTGCGTCCTCATTGATTGATAAATCATATAGTCACATTTGTATATGTTTAATCAAATAATACACAAGTTAAACCTATATAGCGTAATTATTCGCTATTTACACAGGCGGTTGCTCGATGTATCATAATCGCGAGACTTAGCCTTGAGACGGCTTTGACCTCTGTTTCAATCCGCAACTTTGGTTAGCGAAGGCATCTAGTGCCGATATGCTCGAAACCGGTAATGACAGATACGCCAACCCGTTGATTTGCTCAAGCTGCTTTGGAGGAACTTACAACCTTCCGCCTCCCCCGATCGCTTACAACCTGCGTAGGGGATAATCCGGCCTAATCGAAAGATAGGGTGATACATGTCCTTGTGCATTCATAAGGTATCATACGCGGGCTGGCCCCCGTTCGTCCCTTTCAAGGGGATGGCAAATAGGTAGCCGGGATAAACAAAGCACGTAGGTTTAGGGAATATTTCGCTTGATACCGCATATTCAGTAATATGCAGCTATTAACATCTATCATTTGGTATTGTTGTTCGTAGTGTATCACCCTAGCGGAAGGTAAGATCGCGCACGTAAGGTTTTAACAAAACCTGCACCGCAAATAGCAGTACAGGCCTCGTGCGTATATCTAGTTACAAATCGTGAGGTTCCGATCGGTAATGATTACGAACTGGTTGTCGCCAATCAATACCTTGTAATTCCGGCTAGTCACCTCCGCAATTAGATCAGCTACGCTCAAATGATTGGGCAACGTCGCAATGCTTCTGCGAACAACCCCCGTCTTTTCGGCAGTCTTATTGTTAAGAATACTATCGATGTACTGTGCGGCTGTTCTCTTTTTCCTGGTCGTCATATATCTCATATCCTACTATTATTCTCGCAGAGCAAGCCAGGCAACAATATCGCTCAGCCTCCAAGCTACTGCCCTTGTGCCAATCTTGATTGGTTTCGGAAACAAGCTCTTTGCCATGTAGGAATAGATGCTGCTACGACAAAGACTAGTCATCATAATAACATCTTTTATCCTTATAACGCGTTGCTTCACTGCCACCTCTCATAATTGACGTGGGCTAGCTATGATCGCGCAAAGCAAAGCGCAATGACCTAAGCGTCCGCTTTGGACATAGTCAAAAAGTTTAGAGCATAAGAAAAAATCTAGCCGTCTTCTTTACACAGCCAAAAGAGATTTATTATTAACTTCATTGCCTTAGCGAAGGGCATTTGGCAGGTGTTGCAGGACAGACACACATCAGTTTTTTATTTCTGTGTACGCTGCCCAGTCTTTCATAAGCGCCCGCCGTTTCTCAAACAGGTCGCTGCGGGCATAAGCCGCCTCTGCCTTGTCCTGTATGACATGCGCCAACGCGAATTCGATGACCTCGCGGGGATGCGCCGTCGTTTCACCAGCCCAATCGCGAAACGATGACCGGAAGCCGTGGGGTACGGCGGCGATGCCAAGGTCCTTCATTAGCTTGGACAGCGTCATATCGGACAAAGGCTTCGCATCCTTTGTGCCCGGAAACACGAGATCGTCTGCGTCCCGCTTCAACGTCTTTGCCTTGGCAAGGATCGCGAGGCACCGCGGTGAGAGCGGCACCCGGTGATCCTTCTTTGCCTTCATACGGCCAGCGGGAATCGTCCAAACGGCTTTAGCTAGGTCAAACTCGCTCCATACGGCTTCGCGCGTCTCCGCAGATCGGGTTGCCGTTAAGACGAGGAATTCGAACGCCAGCTTCGTGGTAACGCCAGCGTCGCTATCCTGTACCTTTCTAATCGCGCTGCCGACCTGATCGTACGGCAGAGCCTTGCGGTGTACCGTCTTGGACCGGTCGTGCTTGGGCAACGCCTTCGTGATCGTCTCCGCCGGATTATCTGTTCGCCAGCCCTTCGCCATAGCCCACTTGAACACCGACCCGATGCGCTGCCTGACCCGGCTTGCGGTTTCCGGCTTCTCGTTCCAGATCGGGGACAGAGCAGCTAGAACGTCGGCGCCGCCGACATTATCGATGCGCTTCGATCCAAACACCGGAAACACATAGGTCGTCATGGTGTTAATCCACTGATCGCCGTGTTTCTCATTGCGCCAAGTGGGCTTGGTGAGTTCGTGAACTTGGCGCGCAGCTTCTTGGAACGTCAAGATGGCCGTAGAGCGCCGCTTAGACTCTATAGGGTCATCACCCGCCCTAGCCACCTTTCGGTGCTGTAAGGCGACTTCACGGGCTTCTGCGAGGCTAACTAGACTGGCAGAACCCAACCCAATGTCCCGTCGCTTGCCGTGAATGACAATGCGCTGCACCCAACGCCTAGCGCCGGATGCATCCACCTTTAGGTACAGCCCGTGACCATCGCTGTAGAAACCGGGGTCCTTTATCGTGCGTACGAACGCGGCGCTAAGCCGCTTCTCTTGGTGGCGTCCTGCTGGCTTGATACCGCTCATTTGACCCACATAGCGACCAACATAAAAGTTGGGAATATGCTGGACTGCATTGGCCCCCGTCGGACAAAACTCTTTACTAAGATACTGATACTGAACGACTTATAGGATAGCCTTGGACGTTGCTGGAATGCAGGCGGGCGGACTCCGTCTCCGCCACTTGCTTGTCAGGTGGTTCGTTCAGCCGACGATGAGCGGCGGCGTGTATCTCGTTCGAGACGACGATAGGCCACGTTCCCCTCGGAACATGGCCTATCGTCGTATTGGGCCCCGCCCGGTCAGAAGCGCAAGCTGAGCCAGCCGGCGAGGAAATCCGAACTGCTGTAGCCGGCGTTCTTCAGCGCCGGACCCGCCATCAGATGTTCGTAGCGGCCGGTGACGCTGACGCGGGGCGAGATCGTCCAGACCGCCTGTAGGCGCGCGGTGTCGGCGATCTTGCGGCCCGGGACATTCTGCGTGCCGGCGAAGGCGGTGCCGTTCGCGCGATACACCGCATCGCGGACCGTATCGCGCCAGCTGAGCTGATATTCCGCCGACAGGCGCACGGTCTTCAGCGGGTTGAAGGTGAAGGTCGGCGCGAGCGCGATCAAATTGGTCGGCGTCGCGTACAGCTGGTAGCTGTAATAGATGTTGTTGCCGAAGGGCGCGAGCGCGTTGCGCAGCGTGCCGCCGGTATAAGCGCCGCCGCCCGACGCGTAATCGGCGTGGAAGCCGATACGGGGCGCGCTGCGGTCCTTGCCCAGGCGATAGTTCTGCGCGAACAGCAGCAGCCAGGCGCTGATCGGTCGACCGTCAAAATGGCCGCCCTGATGATTGACCGTCCAGTCGAGGTTGACCGGGCCGATGTCCCCCAGCGTATGCAGGCCGTAGAAGAAGCGTTCCTCGCGCGTCGTCGTACGGCCCCAGGTGGCGGCACTATTGCGCAGCCGCCAGAAGAACGGGTCGAGGTAAAGCTTCGACCCGCCGAACAGCGTCTTGGGCAGGACGATACCGCCCGAAATGCCCGAGAAGCGACGGCCGCGATCGCTGATGTCGTCGCCGGTGCCGCCGACGCCCAATTGGGTCGTATGGAAATCGAACAGGTCGACGCGCACCTGCTTCGCGCGCGCCCAGGCGCGGGTGCCGTTATAGACGGTGAAGATCGTGTTGTTATCACGCGGCACGACCATCAGGTTCGGACCGTCGGCGAAGGTCTGGCGACCGTAGCGGATGCCGACGTCGGCTTGCGCGACCGTGCCGGTGAGGTCGACGAACGATTGCTGGACGACCAGATCGTTGCGCATCTGCGGGGTGATCGTACCGAGATTCTGGCCGGCGAGGCCGCCATGCGCCAGTTCGCCAAACAGACGGACGTGGCTGCCCAGATGCAGATCGGCGCCGCCGACGATGCGCGTGATGTCCTGCCGCTGCGCCTCACCCGCGCGCAAATTGGGGTTGGTCGTTTCGTTGACGCGGAAGCGCAATTCGCCCGACAGCGTCAGATAGATGTCGCCCTTGCCGTCGAGCGGGATGAACTTCATCCGGTCGAGGATATCGTCGCGCTTCTTGGGGTCGCGATAGCGGCGCCAGTCCTCGACCCAGCGCGACTGGTTGTAGCCGCCGCTGGTGACGCCGTCGCCGATCGCTTCGGCGGGATAGGCTTCGGAGACGGGAGAGGCCGGAACCTGATTGCCCCGCTCCTTGGGCGGTAGCGCCTGTACGGCGGGAGCGGCAGCGGTCGCGGGGGTAGTTGCGGCAGCGGGGGCGGCGGGGGTTTCGCCCAGCGCCGGGGTGGCGGCGAGAAGGGCGAGCGTGGCGGTGGCGACCAATTGGCGCGCGATGTTCGACATGGGATCGATCTTTCGGTCGGTGGTGGGACGGCGGCGCATCACGGGCGCCGCCGTCTGGTGCGGTCATTCGGCCGCGACGGCACCCGCGGGCAGATCCTCGACGCGGGGCAGACGACCGGCCACCGCCAGGTCGAACTGCTGCTGGTCGAACTTGCCCTCCCACCGCGCGACCACGACGGTGGCGACGGCGTTACCGATGAAATTGGTCAGGCTGCGGCATTCCGACATGAAGCGGTCGATGCCCAGGATCAGCGCCATACCGGCGACCGGCACCGAGGGGACGATCGACAGCGTTGCGGCCAGCGTGATGAACCCGGCCCCGGTGACGCCCGCCGCGCCCTTCGACGAGAACATGGCGACGCCCAGCAGCAGCAATTGCTGGCCGATCGTCAGGTCGACGTTGCACACCTGCGCGATGAACAGCGCCGCCAGCGTCATGTAGATATTGGTGCCGTCGAGGTTGAACGAATAGCCGGTCGGCACGACCAGGCCGACGATCGACTTGGGGCAGCCCGCGCGCTCCATCTTTTCGATCAGCGCCGGCAGCGCGCTTTCCGACGACGAGGTGCCGAGCACCAGCAGCAATTCCGCCTTCAGATAGCGGATCAGCGTGAAGATCGAGAAACCGGCGAGCTTCGCGACGATGCCGAGGACGACGACGACGAAGAGGAAGGAGGTGAAGTAGAAGCTGCCGACCAGCCAGGCGAGGCCCTTCAGTGCCACGATCCCGTATTTGCCGACGGTGAAGGCCATCGCGCCGAACGCACCGATCGGCGCGACCTTCATGACGATGCCGACCAGCTTGAAGAAAGCGATCGACACGTCTTCGAGCAGGTCGAGCACGCGGGCGCCGCGATCGCCGACCAGCGCCAGCGCCACGCCGAACAGGATCGAGACGAGCAGGACCTGGAGGATGTTACCTTCCGTCATCGACGACAGGAACGTGTCGGGGATGATGCTCATCAGGAAGCCGACCAGCGTCGTTTCATGTGCCTTTTCGGCAAAATCGGCGATCTTGCTGGTATCGAGCGTCGCGGGATCGATGTTGAGCCCCGCGCCCGGTCGGACGACATTGGCGACGACCATACCGATGATCAGCGCCAGCGTGGAAAAGAACAGGAAGTAGATGAACGCCTTGCCCGCAACACGGCCGACCGAGGCGAGATCGCGCATCCCGGCGATGCCGGTGACGATGGTGAGGAAGATGACCGGTGCGATCACCATCTTCACAAGCTTGATGAAGGCATCGCCCAGCGGCTTGAGCGCTTCGCCGGTGGTGGGCGCGAAATGGCCGAGCAGCACGCCCGCGACGATCGCGGCGAGCACCTGGACATAGAGGTGGGCGTACCAGGGGCGTGCCGCGGGCGGAACCGCGTGCGGCGTTCCGCTGGTGGCCGGATAGATCGTCATGGATGCGGCTCCTCTCGAATGACCCGCGTACGTCGCGGTGTGGTTGGGTCGAGTGTTGCCGGACGCGCCGCGCGGACTGAAACAGTGCACCGCGTATATTTTAATCGTTTTTTTTAGTGACTTAGCGTAGATCATCCGCTGCGCGACGTGTCACTATTCGCCTCCCCCAGACCGTCCAGTGCCGAAAATTGCACACGCGCCGTCACCGGCGTACGGTGCCGGCATGCGGGATTCGAGAATCGTGCGCCGGATCGGATGGGTGCTCGCCGCGCTGGCGGCCAGCGTGCTGGCGGCACTGGCGATCGGCATGGTCGCCGAACGCAACGCGCGCGCGCGGTTCGAGGCCGCGCTGACCGCCGACGTCCGCCTGCGCCAATCGCTGCTGACCAGCGAGATCGCCCGGTTCCGCCTGTTGCCCGAAGCGTTGTCGGACGATCGCGATGTCGTGGGCACGCTGGCGGGCATGCCCGGCATGGCGGCGGCGCTGAACCGGAAGCTGGAGGGGCTGGCCATGAGCACCGGCGCGGCGGTGATCTATGTCATCGACCGCGACGGCAACACGCTGGCGGCGAGCAACTGGCGCATGCCGGACAGTTTCGTCGGCAACAATTATCGCTTCCGCCGCTATTATGCGCAGGCCGCGCGGACCGGTCAGGCGGAGCAGTTCGCGCTTGGCACCGTCAGCCACCGGCCGGGCCTGTACCTGTCCAGGCGCACCCGCGACGGCGGCGTCGTGGTGGTGAAGCTGGAGCTCGACCGGGTCGAACGCGAATGGCGGCAGGCCGGCGGCATCACCTTTGCGACGGGGCCGCAGGGCGTCATTCTGGTCACCAGTCGCGGATCGTGGCGTTTTGCCGAGACACGCCTGCTGGCGCCCGCCGCCGCCGCGGCGGCCCGCGCCGACTTCGGCATCGCGGCGCTGGGCCCCCGCCCCTGGCGCGATGCCGACGGCCGGCTGACCGATGGCGCGAGCGGCGAGACGCTGATGATGGCGACCAGCCCGGCCGATGCCGCCGGCTGGCGGGTGACGCTGGCGATGCCGACGCGCGGCGCGATCACCGCGGCGATGCGCAATGCCGCCGGCGCGGCGGCGCTGGCGATGCTGGCGCTCGTCGCGATGGGCTGGGCGTTGCGCGAGCGTGCCCGCCGCCGCGCGGAACGGACCGAGGCGCTGGAGGCGGCGGTGGCGGAACGCACCGCGGACCTGAGCCGCGAGATCGCCGAACGGGCCGCGGCGGAGGCACGCGCCGACGACCTGCGCGAGGGGCTGCGCCAGGCGAACCGCCTCGCCGCGCTGGGCCAGATCACCGCCAGCGTCGCGCATGAAACCGCGCAGCCGGTCGCGGCGATCCGCACCTATGCCGCCGCGGGCGAGGCGCTGCTGGATCGCGGTGCGCTGGAGGAGGTGCGCGGTAACCTGCACGCCATCGCGCGGCTGACCGAGCGGATCGGCGCGGTGACGGCCGAACTGCGCGGCTTTTCGCGCAAGGGGTCGGGCGCGATCGGTCCGGTGGCGCTCGCCGAGGTGCTCGACGGCGCGCGGCTGATCCTGAAGGAACGGTTGGCGCGCGTCGCTGTGCGCTGGCCCACCTTGCCGCCCGGCCTGCTGGTGGTCGCCGGTCGCGTGCGGCTGGAACAGGTGGTGGTCAACATCCTGCAGAATGCGGTCGAGGCGCTGGATGGCCAGCCGGCACCCGCGATCACGATCTCGCTGGACGATCAGGGCGAGTGCGTGGTGCTGACGATCGCCGATACCGGCCCCGGCATCGCGCCCGATATCGCGGAACGGCTGTTCACCCCCTTCGCCACCAGCCGCCCGACCGGTCTGGGGCTGGGGCTGACGATTGCGCAGGATATCATGCACGACCTTGGCGGATCGCTGCGGCTGGTGCCGAGCGCGCAAGGCGCAGCCTTCGCCATCGCGATGCGGCGCGCATGAGCGAGATCACGCCCCGCGTCGCGCTGGTCGACGATGACGACGATCTGCGCGCCGCGACCGCGCAATGGCTGTCCCTGGCCGGCTTTACCGTCGACAGTTTTGCCGCCGCGCCGCCCGCGCTCGACGCGCTGGGCGCCGACTATCCGGGCGTGGTGGTCAGCGATATCCGCATGCCGATCATGTCCGGGCTGGAGCTGTTCGCGACGCTGCACGCGCGCGACCCGGCGCTGCCGGTGATCCTGGTGACGGGCCATGCCGATGTGGCGACCGCGGTCGGCGCACTGAAGGCGGGCGCGTGGGATTTCCTCAGCAAGCCGTGCGATCCCGATGCGCTGGTCGCGGCCGTCGGCCGCGCCGCGACGGCGCGCGCGCTGACGCTGGAGAACCGGCGATTGCGCGCCGCGGCCGAGGAGGCGGAGAGCGGCGGCGTCGCCGCGGCGCTGGTCGGCCGCAGCCCGGCGATCCGGCGGCTGCGCGAAATGGTGCCGGTGCTGGCCAATGCCGACATCGACCTGTTCATCGAGGGCGAGACGGGCACGGGCAAGGAATTGCTCGCGCGCCTGATCCACCGGGCCGGGCGGCGCGGGCGGCACCGCTTCGTCCCCGTCGCCTGCGCCGCGATTCCCGAAGAGCTGATCGACGGCGAGCTGTTCGGCCCCGGCGACACGGGCGTCATGGCGTCGAGCCGGGGAACGCTGTTCCTCGACGATATCGATCGCGCCTCGCCGCGACTTCAGGCGAGGCTGGTGCCGCTGATCGAAGAGCGCGCCGTGCGGACGGGCACGCGGGCGCCCGCGCCGATCGATCTGCGTATCATCGCGGCGGGCGGCGAAGCGGGTGAGCATGGGCCGGCGGCGATCAGCCCCGAGCTCTTCTATCGCCTCGCCGCGGTCCGCCTGCGGCTGCCGCCTTTGCGCGAGCGGCGCGAGGACATCCCCCTGCTGTTCGCGCATCTGGTCGACGCGTCCGCCGCGCGGCTGCGCATGCCGGTGCCGCCGCTGACCGCGATGGCGCGCGAGCGGCTGGCGGAGCATCACTGGCCGGGCAACGTGCGGGAGCTGGCGCATTTCGCCGATCGCGTCGTGCTGGACCTGGAACCGGGCGATGGCGCCCCCGCCGTGTCCTCCGCGACGCTGCCCGACCGCGTCGCCGCCTTCGAACGCGAAGCGATGGTGGAGGCGATCCGCGCGGCGGGCGGTGACGCCAGCATTGCAATGGAGCGACTGGGGCTGCCGCGAAAGACCTTCTACTACAAGGTGCAGCGGCATGGCATCGACCTGACCGCGCTACGCCGGGGGCTGCGCGGCGATTAGGGGCACATTCGTCCAATTCGCTGCGGCCGCGGTCATCCACGCATAGTCGGCCCGAACCTCTAGGCGACGCCAGAGACGGCATCGCAGAACATCCCCGATCGTCATTGCGAGCGCAGCGAAGCAATCCAGAGCCGGATCAGGACGCCCTGGATTGCTTCGCTGCGCTCGCAATGACGGAGCACATCGCTCTCATCCCACGACGTCGCCCCGCCGCTGGTGAAAACGGGTGTCCTGCACACCGGCCATGGCGTCGCGCGGCGCGATCGGGCAGACAGCGGGCATGGCGGGGGACGGTCTTGATGGGCAGGCGCGATCGGACGGTGCGCCGTCGGCCTCTGCGCCGACCACAGACCCCGACGCCGATCTGGTCGCTGCGGCGATAGCGGGGGATCGCGACGCGTTCGGTGCGCTGATCGATCGGCATTACGACCGGATCCACGCGCTCGCCTGGCAGCTGACCGGATCGCGCAGCGATGCGGAGGATATCGCGCAGGACGTCTGCTGTGCGCTCGTCCGGCGGATCGGCAGCTTTCGCGGCGAGGCGCGGTTTTCGACGTGGCTGTGCGGGATCACCTTCAACGCCTGCCGCGATGCGCGCCGCCGCGGCCGGGCGTTTCGCGGGCTGACCGAACGGCTGGCGGTGATCGCCGGGATCGGGCGCGGCGGCGACCATGCCGACCTGCACGATGCGATGTGGGTGAAGAGCGCGGTGATGAAGCTGCCCCCCGCCTATCGCGATGCGGTGGTGCTGGTTGCGGGGCAGCAGCTGACCCACGCCGAGGCAGCCGCGATCCTGGGCGTCGCCGAAGCGACGGTGTCGTGGCGCCTGCACGAGGCGCGCAAGCGGCTGGGCGGGGGCGCGTAAAAAAATGCACGGATGCTCCCAAGGATCATGCGGGCTGCCGCGTCGAAGGAACAGGCGGACGATGTGCCGCCGGTTCTTCGAGGAGACTGCCATGACCCGTGCCCGCTTCGCCCGCCCCGTCCTGCTCGCCGCCCTGGGCCTGCCCGCGCTGTTCGTCGTTGGATGTGCCGATACCACGCGGCGGACCGGCGCAGAGAGTCCGACGCCTGTCGCGCAGGAGGCGGCCAACGATATCGTCCTGACGGGATCGCGCGTCACCGCCCCCAACGAGCCGGCACCGCCGCCCCCGCCGCCGCCGCCTCCTGTGCCTGCACCGGTCATGATGATGTCGGCGCAGCGTATCGGCATGCCCTTGCCGCCGCACGCGCCGCCCTTTTCGATGACCGGCCGCGACCGCTTCACGCCGATTAAGCAGAATGCCTTCCAGCGCGTCGCCGAGGCGCCCGTCTCCACCTTTTCGCTCGATGTCGACACCGCGTCCTATGCATTCGTGCGTGCGTCTTTGAACCGCGGCACGCTGCCGCCGCGCGACGCGGTGCGGACCGAAGAGCTGGTGAACTATTTCCCCTATGACTATGCCCCCGCGAAGAGCGCGGCGGAGCCGTTCAGCACCGATCTGTCGGTCTTTCCCAGCCCCTGGGCGCCGGGGCGGCTGATCGTCCGCGTCGGCGTGCGCGGCTATGACCTCACCCGTACCACGCGGCCGCGCGCGAACCTCGTCTTCCTCGTCGATACGTCGGGATCGATGATGGAGCCCAACAAGCTGCCATTGGTGAAACAGTCGCTGCGGCTGCTGCTCGACAGCCTGGGCGAGAACGACCGGGTGGCGATCGTTGCCTATGCGGGTCAGGCCGGCACCGTGCTGGAGCCGACACCGGCGAGCGACCGGACCCGTATCCTCGCCGCGCTCGACCGGCTGGAAGCGGGCGGCAGCACCGCGGGGGCGGAGGGCATCCGCCAGGCCTATGCGCTCGCCGAACGCGACTTCGATCCCAAGGGCGTGAACCGCGTGATCCTGGCGACCGACGGCGATTTCAACGTCGGCATCACCGATCAGGATCAGCTGAAGGGCTATATCGAGGCGGAGCGGACGAAGGGCGTGTATCTGTCCGTGCTCGGCTTCGGCATGGGCAATTACAACGATGCGCTGATGCAGACGCTGGCGCAGAACGGCAATGGCGTCGCCGCCTACATCGACACGCTGAACGAGGCACGCAAGACGCTGGTGACGGAGGCGAGCTCGTCGCTGTTCCCGATCGCCAAGGACGTGAAGGTGCAGGTGGAGTTCAATCCTGCCGCGGTCGCCGAATATCGACTGATCGGATACGAAAACCGGCTGCTGGCGCGCGAGGACTTCAATAACGATAAGGTCGATGCCGGCGATGTCGGCGCCGGGCGGACGGTGACGGCGCTGTACGAAGTGGTGCCGGTCGGCGGTCCGCGCACGGTCGATCCGCTGCGCTATGGCAAGAACGCCAAGGCCAGCGCGGCAAAGGCGCGCGCCGCCGAGCTGGGCTTCGTCAAGATCCGCTACAAGCTGCCCAAGGCGTCGACCAGCCGGCTGATCGCGCGGCCGATCCCGACCGCGCATGCCGCACGGTTCGCCGATGCCCCGCGTGACGCGCGCTTCGCCACCGCCGTGGCAGGGTTCGCCGAGCTGCTGCGCGGCGGCACCTATGAAGGGCGGTTCGGCTATGACGATGTCGCGCGCATCGCGGTGGGGGCGAAGGGGGCCGATCCGTTCGCCTATCGCGCCGAGTTCATCGACCTCGTCGGCAAGGCACGCGCCGCGCAGGCGATGCCGCCGCTGGTGCGCTGAGCGATGGCGGGCGGCATTGACGCTTCCGGTGGCCGCGTCGATGCCGCTATAGCCGGGGGGATGGCGCGCGTCCTTCCCCCCTGCCTGGCCGGTTGAGCCGCGATGGACGACGATCTCGCCCGCCAGCTGCCCGATCCGCCGCCGCCGCGCCCCGCCGCGCGGCGGGCGGCGCTGGATGCGGCGATGGCGCGGTTCGATGGGGTGGAGGCACCCACTCCGCCCCGCCGCCAACCGCCCGCACGTGCCGGCTGGCGCTTGCGGCCGGGGCCGGCGGGAGCGCTCGCCTCGATCGCGCTCGTCGCCTTGGTGGGCATCCCGATGGCGCTCGATCATCGCGACGTGCCGAGCGAGGTCGCGCGCCACCGACCCAAAGGCGACGCACGGCCGGAACAGATCGTGGCGGACCGGATGGCTCCGGCGCCGCCATCCGCCGTGAAGGCCGAAGGGACGCCCACCCCCGCCGCACCGGTACACCGCGCGACGGAGAGGCAGGAAGAGGCCGTTCCGCCGCCGCCTCCTGTGCCCGCGCCGGTATCCGCACCCGTGTCCGCGTTCGCGCCCGCACCGGTGCCGGAAGCCGTGGTGGAACCTGCGCCGCCTCCACCGCCGCCCCCGCCCCCCGCGCCCGCGGCATCGATGTCCGCCCCGGCTCAGACGCAGGACGTCGTGGTTACGGGATCGCGCGTCGCACGCCGCACCGGCGTCGGTCGCTACACGGAACGCGCCTCCGGCATTGCCGCCGACCCCGCGGATACGGCCTTGCGCACCGGCCTCGCCGCGCTGGAGGCTGGCGATCCCACCGCCGCGATCGGCGCGCTGGACCGGGCCATCGCGCTGCGCCCCGACCTGGCGAGCGCTTATCTAAACCGCGCGCTCGCCTATCGGCAGCGCGGCGACCTGGCGCGGGCGGAAAAGGATATGGACCGCGCGATCCGCCTCGATCGCTCCGCCCGCGCCTATCGCCTGCGCAGCGATATTCGGGCAGAGCGCGGCGATGCCAGGGGCGCGCAGAAGGATCGCGAGCGTGCCGACCGGTTGGAGGCGGACGGCGCCGGGCGATAGGCGTTTGCCCCGGGACTTGGTGTTTGCACCCGCCTCCCCTAAAGCACGGCCATGTCCCGTCTTCCTATCGTCGCGATCGTCGGCCGTCCCAATGTCGGCAAGTCGACGCTGTTCAACCGCCTCGTCGGCAAGAAACTCGCGCTGGTCGACGATCGGCCGGGCGTGACGCGCGACCGGCGCGAAGGCGATGCGACGCTGATCGGCATGGACTTCCGCGTCGTCGACACCGCCGGCTACGAAGATCACGACGCCCAGACGCTGCCCGGCCGCATGCGCCTGCAGACCGAGGCGGCGATCGGCCAGGCAGACGTCGCGCTGTTCCTGGTCGATGCGCGCGCGGGCGTGGTGCCGCTCGACGAAGAGATCGCGCGCTGGCTGCGCTCGTCGTCCACCCCCGTCGTGCTCGCCGCCAACAAGGCGGAGGGGAAGGCCGGCGAACAAGGCATCCTCGAATCCCTCGCGCTGGGCTTCGGCGATCCGGTGCAGCTGTCCGCCGAACATGGCGAGGGCATGGGCGACCTGTTCGAGGCGCTGCTTCCCCATCTGGAAGCCGCGATCGAGGCGATGCCGGAAGAAGAGGACGACGACTCCCCCGACGCACCGCTGAAGCTCGCCATCGTCGGCCGCCCCAACGCGGGCAAGTCGACGCTGATCAACAAGATGCTGGGCGAGGACCGGATGATCACCGGGCCCGAAGCCGGCATCACCCGCGATTCGATCGCGGTCGACTGGACCTGGTACGACCGCGACAACATCCCGCGCGCCGTCCGCCTGATCGACACCGCCGGCATGCGCAAGCGCGCCAAGGTGCAGGACAAGCTGGAAAAGCTGTCGGTCGCCGATGCGCTGCACGCGGTCGACTTCGCCGAGGTGGTCGTGCTGCTGCTCGATGCGACGCTGGGGCTGGAGGCGCAGGATCTGCGCATCGCCGACAAGGTGCTGTCCGAAGGCCGCGCGCTGGTGATCGCACTGAACAAATGGGACGTCGCCGAAAACGCCTCATCGCTGTTCAACGGCGTCAAGCGCGCGCTGGAGGACGGCCTGTCCCAGGTAAAGGGCGTCACCGTGATGACCGTGTCGGCGGCGACCGGCAAGGGCATCGACCAGCTGATCCAAGCCTGTTTTGAAACGCGCGAGGCCTGGTCGCAGCGCGTCGGCACCGGCGAGCTCAACCGCTGGTTCGAACGCGCGGTCGAGGCGAATCCCCCGCCCGCCCCCGGCGGCAAGCGGATCAAGATGCGCTACGTCACGCAGATCAAGACACGGCCGCCGAGCTTCGTGATCTTTGGCACGCGCGTCGACCAATTGCCGGCGAGCTATGAACGCTATCTGGTCAATTCAATGCGTAAGGATCTGGGATTTGGGGCAGTTCCTGTGCGTCTGACCTTCCGCGCGCCGAAGAATCCCTTCGACACCAAAGATTAGGGTCCGCCCTAATCGGCCGCATCGGCAACCAGCTGTTTACCGCTGCTCAATATGGTTGGTCCGATCCTGAGGGGAGAAGGCCGTGTCGTTCGAAGGCAGCACGTTGGTGGATTGGGCGGCGTTCGCCCAGGCGCGCGCCGAACTGGGCGCCGGCTTCGTGCGCATATTGGGCTATTTCCGCGAAGACGGCGTGAAATCGGTGTCGGCGATCGAACAGGCGATGCGCGCGCAAACCGCCGCCGCGATGGTGATTCCGGCGCACACGCTGAAGGGCGAGGCGCGCCAGTTCGGTGCAGAGCCGCTGGCGATGCTGGCCGAGACGATCGAGGAATTCGCGCGCGACTGCGTCGAGCGCCACGAAACCTGCGAAGAGGCGCTGGAGCATGTCGTGCGCCTGCGCCCGCTGTTCTTCGAAACGCTGGCGCTGCTGGAGCGCGAGGCAAACCCGCTCGTGCCGCGGCGGCCGGCGGGCGGCGGCTTCGGGCGCCGTTTGGGGTAAGCCAAGGCCTATCGGCATTCACCGTCGTGATGGATTCCCGACGAGCGGAAAGACCTGAAAAAGAGTTTTGTTCGCGCGGAGGCGCGGAGGACGCAGAGGTGTGGGGTCTGCCGCGCGAGCAGCCTGTCCATCTCGGTCGAGGTCAAGGCGAAGCGCTTCCACGCGCGAGACACCTCCGCGTCCTCCGCGCCTCCGCGTGAACCGTCTTTTCTTCATTTCTTCGCATCTTGGCGTGAATGAATATCGATTGGTCCTGGCGATACGTCATCCCGGCCAAGGCTGGGATCCTCCCGTTGGCGGGCAGTGCGTTCCAACATGAAAAGACACAGCCTGCGCTGGGATGAGGACGATGGCGGGGCCGCTACGCCGCCAGGTCCACCTGTGACCCGACGCACGCCTCGCGAATATCCGCTGCCAATGCATCGACCCGCGCCGGATCCGCATCCCATGCGAACATGAAGCGCGCGCCGCCGCCGATGAAGGTGTAGAAGCGCCAGCCGCGCTGCCGCAGCGCATCGAGCACCGGTTCGGGCGCGATCAGGAACACCGAATTGGCCTGGACCGGGAACAGCAGGTTGATACCGGGCAGCCCCGACACCTGATCCGCCAGCCGCCGCGCCGCGGCATTGCCGTGTTCGGCGTTGCGCAGCCATGCGCCGCTGTCGATCAGCCCGATCCACGGCGCCGACAGGAAGCGCATCTTGGACGCGAGCTGCCCCGCCTGCTTGCAGCGATAGTCGAAATCCTCGGCAAGGCTGCGGTCGAAGAAAATCACCGCCTCGCCGATCGCCAGGCCGTTCTTGGTGCCGCCGAAGCATAGCACGTCGACGCCCGCTTCCCATGTGATCGCGGCGGGGGAGCATCCCAGCGCCGCACAGGCATGCGCGAAGCGCGCGCCGTCCATTTGCAACTTCAGTCCCAGCTCCCGGCACGCCGCGGAAATCGCCTGCACCTCTTCGATCGCATAGACCTGCCCCGTCTCGGTCGGCTGGGTGATCGTGACGACGCGCGGCTTGGGGAAGTGGATGTCCGACCGGCTGATCGCCAGCGCGCGGATCGCATCCGGCGTCAGCTTGCCGTCGGCGGACGGCGCGAGCAGCAGCTTCGACCCGTTCGAGAAGAACTCCGGCGCGCCGCATTCGTCGGTTTCGACATGCGCCGCCGACGAACAGATGACGCTATGGTACGATTGGCACAGCGAGGCGAGCGCCAGCGAATTGGCCGCAGTGCCGTTGAACACGAAGAACACCTCGGCATCCTTCGCGAACAGCGCGCGAAGACGGTCGGCGGCCGCCTGCGTCCAGTCGTCGTCGCCATAGGCGACCGCCGATCCGGCATTGGCAGCGAGCATCGCCTGCATCGCCTCGGGGCAGGCGCCCGCATAATTGTCGCTGGCGAATTGCTGGGGCTGGGCGGTCACGGCGTCGGATCCTTGTGCAAAACGGTCTGCACCCGGAGACGAACGACGATGTGGCGTGAGGTCCCGTTTGGTTGCCGGTCCGGCCACATCCCCCCGTTGCCGGGGGCGCCACCTTGCTCGGGGAGCAGGTTGGCGTCGAACGTCGTTCGACTCTTGATGCTGGCGGGGCGGTTAGCCGCCACTCCCCGTGCGGTCAAGCCGCGCCCGCGCCCACGCCGCCGCCTCCGCCACCACCGGGTCGTCGTCGCCAAGCAACAGGTCGAGCGCCGGGATCAGCGTTGGCGACCCGCTATTGCCCGCGGCGATCGCGGCATTGCGCACCATGCGATTGCGCCCGATCCGCTTGATCGGCGATCCGGAGAAGACCTGCCGGAACCCCGCATCGTCCAACGCCAGCAAGTCGGCGAGCGCCGGCGCGGTCAGCTCGGCGCGCGGGTGGAATGCCATGTTGGCCGCGGCGCTGGCGGCGAACTTGTTCCAGGGGCACACCGCGAGGCAATCGTCGCAGCCATAGATGCGGTTGCCGATGCCAGTCCGAAACTCCTCCGGAATCGGCCCGGCATGTTCGATCGTCAGATAGGAAATGCAGCGACGCGCATCGAGGCGATAGGGCGCGGGGAAGGCATCGGTCGGGCAGGCGCGCTGGCAGGCGTCGCACGATCCGCAACTGTCGCGCCCCGGCGTGTCCGGCGCGAGGTCCAGCGTCGTGTAGATCGCGCCGAGGAACAGCCAACTGCCGTGATCCCGGCTGACGAGATTGGTGTGCTTCCCCTGCCAGCCGAGGCCCGCCGCCTCGCTCAACGGCTTTTCCATCACCGGCGCGGTATCGACAAAGACCTTGAGGTCGCACCCCGCCTCGCGCGCCAGCCAGCGGCCCAGCGCTTTCAGCGCGCGCTTGACGACATCGTGATAGTCGCCGCCCTGCGCGTAGACGGAGATGCGGCCGCGCTCCCCCTCGCCCGCCAGCGCCAGCGGATCGCGTGCGGGCGCGTAGCTCATGCCGAGCGCGATGACGCTGCGCACGTCGCTCCACAAGGCGGCCGGCGCGGCGCGCTGGGCACTGCGCTCCTCAATCCAGATCATGCCGCCGTGGCGGCCTTCATCGAGCCACTGCCGCAACCGTTCGCCACTGCGGGGCGCGGCGTCGGCGTGCGCGATCCCGCACGCGACGAAGCCGAGCGCCGCCGCCTCGGCCTTGATCCGCGCTTCGATAGGGGTCGGGGAAGGCTTGTCTTTCGCCACGCGCGCCCGCTACCACAGACGTCACGACGACACACTCACCCATTCGGGTCGAGCGAATGGGGGCGGATGGTGGGATCAAGCGAACCGGCGGTTTTTGCCGAACATCTGGTCAAGCGCTTCGGCGAGCGGCGCGTCGTCGACGGCGTCGACCTGTCGGTGCCGCGCGGCGCGATCTACGGCGTGCTCGGCCCCAATGGCGCCGGTAAGACGACGACGCTGCGCACCCTGCTCGGCATCATCGAGCCCGACGAGGGGCACCGCTCCATCCTGGGCCACGCCGCCCCACGCGAGGCGAGCGACCGCGTCGGCTATCTGCCCGAAGAGCGCGGCCTGTATCCGTCGATGAAGGCGCGTGACGCGATCGCCTTCATGGGCGCACTGCGCGGGCTCGATCGCCGTACCGGTCGCGCACGCGCCGCCGAGATGATGGAGGCGGCGGGCCTGGGCCATGCGATCGACGAGAAGATCAAGAAACTGTCGAAGGGCATGGCGCAGCTCGTCCAGTTGCTGGGATCGGTGGTGCATCGCCCCGACCTGCTGGTCCTCGACGAACCGTTCAGCGGCCTCGACCCGGTCAATCAGGAAAAGCTCGAATCGCTGATCCTCGCCGAGCGTGACCGCGGCGCGACGGTGCTGTTTTCGACGCATATCATGGCGCATGCCGAGCGCGTGTGCGACCGGCTGGCGATCATCGCCGGCGGCAAGCGCCGCTTCGAAGGGACCGTGGACGCGGCGCGGGGCACGCTGCCCAGCCAGGTCCGCTACCTGCCGACGCATCCCGACGCCGCGATCGCCGACGTGTTGCCGCATGATGCGATGCGCGACGGAGACGGCTGGCGGTTCCAGCTGCCCGGCGAGGGGATCGAAGGGCTGCTCGGCACGCTGATCGCGCGCGGCTATGGCATCGGTGGCCTGTCGATCGAGCGGCCCAGCCTGCATGACGCCTTCGTCCGCATCGTCGGCCGCGACGCCGCCAACCCGCCGGGCGCCAGTCAGTTGAATGGGGGAGCCACTGCATGACCAACCTCGCCCGCACGCTGCGCCAGGCGCTCACCATCGCGCGCCGCGATTTCATCGCGACCGTCTTCACTCCGATCTTCCTGCTGTTCCTGTTCGCGCCGGTCATCATGGGATCGTTCGGCGCGATCGGCGGCATGGGTGCGGCGAGCGTCGCCGATGGCCGCGCCGACAAGACGCGGATGGTCGCCATCGTATCGCCCGATCAGGCGCGCGTGATGACCGACGCGGACGATCGCCTGCGCGACGTGTTCCGCCGTGACGAAGAGGCGCCCCCCGCCCTCGCCACGCTGACGCCGACCGGCGACGCCGCGGCGCAGGCGCGCGCCGCGTTCGAGAGCAAGGACTATGAGGCGAGTGCCGTGCTGTACGGCCCGCTCGACCGGCCGCAGATCCTGTACGGCCCGCGCGGCAAGCGTGCCGCCGATTACCTGGGCGTGTTGGCACAGGAAACGCTGACCGCGGACAAACTCGGCAACGCCGCGCCGCGCGTCGTCGCGACCAAGACGCCCTTGGAGCGGCAGAGCGGCTCCGCGGGCAACCGCCGCCAGTCTGCGTCGTTCGCGGTGTTCGGCGTGTTCCTGCTCAACCTGTTCCTCGCCAGCCAGGTCGTCGGCACCATGGCCGAAGAGCGCAACAACAAGGTGATCGAGGTGCTCGCCGCCGCGGTGCCGCTGGAAAGCGTGTTCCTGGGCAAACTGCTGGGCATGTTCGGCGTCGCGTTGCTGTTCGTCGGCTTCTGGGGGACGATTATCGCCAAATTGGGCTCCTTCCTGCCGCCAGAGGTCGCGCGCGCTCTGGCGATCCAGACCGCGGTCGGCACGCCGGTGTTCGTCGCGCTGTTCGTCACCTATTTCACCATGGCCTATCTGCTGCTCGGCTCGGCCTTCCTCGTCGTCGGCGCGCAGGCGTCGACCCCGCGCGAAATCCAGATGCTCGCGCTGCCGATTTCGGTGTTGCAGATGGGCATGCTGGCGCTCGCGCTGGCCGGCACCGCCAACCCCACCGGCTGGGTCGCGACCGTGGCGGAGCTGTTCCCGCTGTCCTCGCCCTTCGCGATGGCCGGCCGCGCCGCAACCTCGCCGGCGATCTGGCCGCATCTTGCGGCGATCGCTTGGCAGCTGTTGTGGGTGTCGATCTTCATCACGCTCGGCGCGCGGCTGTTCCGGCGCGGCGTGCTGCAATCGGGCAGCGCCCGGCCGTTCTGGAAGCGCGCGAAAGCCAATTGACATAAGTGTCAGTCGGGTATCTCCTGTCGGCAAAAGACAGGAGAGTGATGATGGCGACCCTCATGCAGGCGACCGCACCCGCGGTCGATCCGTTCGACGTCAGCCGCGCGGAACTGTACCGTGACGACACCTGGCACGCGCCCTTCGCGCAATTGCGAGCCGAGGCCCCGGTCTATCGCTGCGAGCATAGCGACTACGGCCCCTATTGGTCCGTCTCGACCTACAAGCCGATCGTTGAGGTCGAATCGCTACCCGATATCTATTCGTCCGAGGTCGGCGGGATCACCCTCGCCGACTTCATCCCCGAAAGCGACGTGCGCATGCCGATGTTCATCGCGCGCGATCGGCCGGTGCATACCGGGCAGCGGCGCACCGTAGCGCCCGCCTTCACGCCATCCGAAATGGTGCGGATGAGCGACGACATCCGCCGCCGTACCGCGGAAATCCTCGACAGCCTGCCGTGGAACACGCGGTTCGACTGGGTGGATACGGTCTCGATCGAGCTGACGACGCAGATGCTTGCGATCCTGTTCGACTTCCCGTGGGAGGACCGGCGCAAGCTGACTTTCTGGTCCGACTGGGCGGGCGATATCGAGCTGGTGAAGAACGAGGAACTGCGCAAGCAGCGCCTCGGCTACATGTACGAATGCGGCGCGTACTTCCAGAATCTGTGGAACGCCAAGGTCGGCCAGCCGCAGACGCCCGACCTCATCAGCATGATGATCCATTCGGATGCGATGAGCCACATGGATCATTTCGAATTCATCGGAAACCTGATCCTGCTGATCGTCGGCGGCAACGACACGACGCGCAACTCGATGACCGCGCTCGCGTATGGCCTCGATCGTTTCCCCGACGAGCGAGCGAAGCTGGAGGCGGACCCGTCGCTGATCCCCAACATGACGCAGGAGATCATTCGCTGGCAGACGCCGCTCGCGCACATGCGCCGTACCGCGACGCGCGATACCGAACTGATGGGGCAGACGATCCGTGAAGGCGACAAGCTGGCGCTGTGGTATATCTCCGCCAACCGTGACGAGAGCGTGTTCGGCCCGGATGCCGACAAGATTGTGGTCGACCGGCCCAATGCACGCCGGCACCTCGCGTTCGGCCACGGCATCCACCGTTGCGTGGGCGCGCGGCTGGCCGAATTGCAGATCGGCATCCTGATGGAGGAAATGGCGAAGCGGCGGATGCGGGTGAACGTCGTCGGCGAACCGACGCGCGTCGCCGCGTGCTTCGTGCATGGTTACCGGCAGTTGCCGGTGGAGATCAGCCGGTATTGATGGCTGCCCCTCCCGTCATTGCGAGCGAACCTATGCTACGCTCGCAATGACGGTCAGAGGACCCACCCCTTAGTTCGGCTTCACCACCTCGACGCTCACCGGCGCCACATCCGAGCAGTCGCCCGCTTCCGCCTTGGCAACCGCAGCCGGCTTCTTGCGACCCATCGTCCAGTTCGCCTGCATCCGCACGCGCGGGTTGGGCGCGCACCAGATTTCGCCGGTGTCGTTGATCGCGGTGACCCAGATCAGATTATGCTCCTGCCCGTAATCGATGACGGCGAAGGCATAGCCTGCCCCCTTGTCGAGGACGTGGACGGGAAGCGGCGGATCGAGCTGCTGGAACGACATGGTATCACCTCTCGGTCGTGCCAAGCGCGCGAATGGGAAGCGAGGTTCCCGGCCGAATCAATAGCATGGGTGGGGATGAAACCGGCCCGATCCCGTCCTACATCCTCATCATGACCGATCAGCCCAGCCGCCGCTCGCTTCTCTCCCTCGCCGCCACCGGTGCCGTCGGCGCCTTTCTGTGGGGGTGCCGCAATGCGCCCGCCGCAGCCGCGGAACGCTATCCGGTGGAGATGAGCGATGCCGCCTGGCGCAAGAAGCTGGGCGATGCGGCATGGACCGTGTTGCGGCACGAGGGCACCGAGCGGCCCTATTCCAGCCCGCTCAATGGCGAACATCGCGCCGGCACCTTTGCCTGCAAGGGCTGCGCGCAGCCGCTGTTTTCGTCCAAGACCAAGTTCGAAAGCGGCACCGGCTGGCCCAGTTTCTATGCGCCGCTGAAGGGTGCGGTCGGCACGCGCAGCGATCGGTCCCTGATGATGGAGCGTGTCGAGGTGCATTGCAGCCGCTGCGGTGGGCATCTGGGCCATGTGTTCGACGACGGGCCGAAGCCGACCGGCAAGCGCTATTGCATGAACGGCGTGGCGATGACGTTCCGGGCGGGGTGAGGGCGCGCTCTTTCGTTCGCGCTAAGCCTGTCGAAGCGCACCCCTCCCCCCAAGCGTCACATCCGCGGATGGCTGCCCTTCGACAGGCTCAGGGCGAATGGCGCTGGAGGTAAGCCCGTGGGTGTGGATTACTTCGCGGCGACCGGAACCACCGGCACGGCGGCAGCGGTGGCGATGATGCTGGTGTCCATGTCGACCATCGGCGTGGCGGGCTCGTCATCGATCGCCGGGGCATGGCCCGAATAGATGAAGCCGTTGGTGGGATAGCTCGAGGTGCCGAGGCCGCCGGTCGGGCCGTACCACACCTTCACTTCGCTCCAGTCGCCGGCGGCCGAGACGTCGATCGCGCGAACGTTGCGCTCGATCGCGCCGGGGCGCGACCAGTTGGCGTGGGTGAGGAGCACTTCGCGGTCGCTGACGACCCGCGACACCATCGCGACATGGCCGACGCGCATGCGGCGGGTGGACTGGAAGGCGAGAACCGCACCGACCTTCGGCGCATGGCCGCGTTCGTACCGGCCGGCGGCCTGGCTCCACCAGGTGTTGGCGTTGCCGTGGATGTCGATGCCCGAGATTTCGCGGGCATAGGGCGCGCACTGCCAGAACTGCGCCATGGCCGGGGTGGCCATCATCAGGCCGCACGATACCACCAGCGCAAAACGCGCTGCCAACGCCTTCAAAGTCATTTGCTGACCCCCCGGTCAAAACCCGTTCGTCGAGGATGTCGCTACACAGGGGGTCGGCTTTCGCCAACAGGCGCGGGAACCATAAGCGCCCAACGGTGTTTGCGCGCCGACGAAGCGATGGGATGAGCGGTGAATCGCGATCCTGTCGCCACGCTGAACGGCGAAATGCTCAGGAATCAGCCAGTTTTGCTGCCCCAAGTCGTGCCAGCCGCGCCTCATGCTCGGCACGGCCGAACGGAAAGCGGGTGAAGACGAACGCCGCGCAGCCGGCGATCAGCAGATAGGTGAGGCCGAAGGTCAGCGTCAGCCGGTCGATCGTGTCGATCGGTACGGTGCCGGGCACCGCCTTTTCGGGGAAGCCGGCGATCGCCAGGATGACGCCCGCCAGGAAGATACCGATCCCCGACGTGCATTTCTGGACGAAGAAGGATCCGGCGAAGAACACCCCTTCCGAGCGGCGACCGGTGCGCATCTCCGAATCCTCGACGACGTCCGCCATCATCGACGCCCCCAGGATGAACGCGCTGACGTTGCACGCGGTCGCGGCGGCGAAGAACACGAGCAGGATCGGCAGCAGCGCGGGCTGCCCCACATCCGGCAGCACATGCAGCAACCGCAGCGCGTACGGCGCGATGTTGAGCGTCGCGCCGATCGCCACCGCGCCCGCCGCCGCGTGCGGCTTGCTCAACTGCTTGCCGATGCGCGGCGCGGCGACGAAGGCGACCAGCACGCCACCGAACAGCGCGACCGTCGCATAGACGAACACGACGCCCTGGAAGCCCCAGACGTAGGTGTAGAGATAGGTCGACATCGCATAGCTGATGCCCTGCACCGTATAGGCGCACAGCCCCGCCAGCATCAGGATGGCGAAGGCGCGGTTCTTCACCGTGTCCGCTAGTTCGCGCAGGTTTTCGCGGAACGTCTGCCGCTCGATCGGCGGGTTGGGCAGATTGGGGATTTCCTTGTGCGTCCCCGCTGCCGAAGTCAGGATCGCCGCCCCCATCAGCAGGGCACCGAGGATCGAATAGCCGATATAGCCCTGCCGGTTGAGCAGCCCGTTGGCATGCTCCGCCGTCGGCGCGAGGAAGTAGAGATAGGCCGACACCAGCATGGTGAGCCCGCCCGCCCAGCCGAACAGATAGCGCCACGCCATGATCCGCGTCCGCTCGTCATAGTCCGACGACAGTTCGGGTGTCAGCGCAACCGAGGGGACCTCATAGGCACTCACCGCGGTGCGAACGAGCACGGCGCAGGCGAAAAGCCAGCCGAGCGTCGCGCCCTGCCCCCAGCCGCTCGGCGGATTCCACAGCAGCACCCAGCCAACCATGATCGGCAGCGCCGAGCCATACATCCATGGGTGCCGCCGTCCCCAGCGCGTGCGCGTACGATCGGACAGGAAGCCCACGGCGGGGTCGACGAAGGCATCGATCAGCAAGGCGACCATCACGACGAGACCGACGGTGGCGGAGGGCAAGCCGACGACCTGGTTGTAGAAGAGCAGCAGGAAGGTGCCGAACCCGGCATCCTTCACGCCATAGGCCACCGCCCCGAAGGCGTAGCTGCCCATCGCGCCGGTGCCGATCCGTCGCGCCGCCGGCACCGCCGCGGCAGCATCCTCTCCCGCTCGTCTCATGCAAGCTCCTGTTTTCTCAGGCGATCATAGTCGCGCGACGAAGGCGGTCAATCACGCTTTCGAATTTCGGGTTTGCAGCACGACGGCGCAGATCCTAGGATATTCAGGACACAACCCGCCCGTCACCGGGCATCACAGTGGATACGGCATGGCCCTCAACCCCGAAACCTTCGACGCGCTGATCGATACCGTCCGTCGCTTCGTCGGCGAACGGCTGCGCCCCCTCGAAGCCGATGTGGAGGCCGCCGACGCTATCCCCGACGCAGTCGTTGCGGAGATGAAAGAGATGGGCCTGTTCGGCCTGTCGATCGCCGAGGACTACGGCGGCCTGGGCCTCGACATGGTCGAGGAATGTCGCGTCGCGATCGAGATGGGCCGGACCACGCCCGCCTTCCGATCTACCTTCGGCACCAATGTCGGCATCGGCAGCCAGGGGCTGGTGATGGCCGGCACGCCCGAACAGAAGGCCGAATGGCTGCCGCGCATCGCCAGCGGCGAGATCGTCACCAGCTTCGCGCTGACCGAACCCGATGTCGGCAGCGATTCCGGCAGCGTAAAGACGCGCGCGGTGCGGGATGGCGACGTCTATCGCCTGTCGGGCACCAAGCGCTACATCACCAATGCCGACAAGGCGCAGCTGTTCACCGTGATGGCGCGCACCGGTGACGAAAAGGGCGCGCGCGGCGTCTCCGCCTTTCTGGTGCCCAAGGACCTGCCCGGCATCACCATCGGCGAACCCGAAAAGAAGATGGGACAGAAGGGCGCGAAGGTCGCCGACGTCCATTTCGACGACGTGCCGGTGCCGGTCGCCAATCGCCTGGGCGCGGAGGGTGAAGGCTTCAAGATCGCGATGCGCGTGCTCGACCGCGGCCGGCTGCACATCAGCGCGGTCTGCGTCGGCGTCGCCGAACGGCTGATCGCCGACAGCGTCGCTTATGCCACCGGTCGCCAGCAATTCGGCAAGGCAATCGCCGAACACCAGCTGATCCAGGGCATGATCGCCGACATGAAGACCGAAGCGCTCGTCGCCCGTGCGATGGTGCTGGAAACGGCGGCGAAGAAGGACCGCGGCGAGGACGTCGTGCTGGAAAGCGCAGCGGCCAAATATTTCGCCAGCGAGATGGTGGGCCGCGTCGCCGACAAGGCGGTGCAGGTCTATGGCGGCGCGGGCTATATCGCCGATTACGGCATCGAACGCCTGTACCGCGACGTCCGCCTGTTCCGCATCTACGAAGGCACCAGCCAGATCCAGCAGGTCATTATCGCGCGCGAAACGATGAAACGCGGGGGGTAGGCCGCAGCGGATCAGCCCGCTGATCCGCGGCTCGGCGGCCTTCCGCGGCCAGCGGGCCGCGGCACGCGAACCCGACTGACAACGCGGCTTTGCCGCGGCGCGTAACCAGGAGAAACATCATGGACACCACCAACCTCTTCCGCCTCGACGGCAAGGTCGCGCTCGTCACCGGCGGCAGCCGCGGCATCGGCAAGATGATCGCCGCCGGCTTCATCGCCCAGGGCGCGAAGGTCTATATCTCCAGCCGCAAGGCGCCGGCTTGCGACGACACTGCCGCCGAACTCGGGCCCAATTGCATCCCCCTGCCGTGCGACGTCAGCACCGTCGCCGGCTGCAAGGCGCTCGCCGAGCAACTCGCCGCGCATGAGGACAAGCTCGACATCCTCGTCAACAATGCGGGCGCCGCCTGGGGCGTGCCGTTCGAGGAGTTTCCGGAAAGCGGCTGGGACAAGGTGATGGACCTCAACGTCAAATCGCCCTTCTTCCTGACGCAGGCGCTACACGGCCTGCTGAAGGCCGCCGGCACGCCGGGCCGCCCCGCCAAGGTCATTAACATCACCTCGATCGACGGCCAGCGCCTCAACCCGTGGGAGACGTACAGCTACCACGCCTCCAAGTCGGCGCTGATCTATCTGACGAAGCGCATGGCCGCGCGGCTGGTGCGCGACCACGTCAACGTCACCTCGATCGCGCCGGGCGCCTTCGCCAGCGACATGAACAAGGCCGCCCGCGACCATGGCGACGACGTCGCGCAAGGCATTCCCGCCGGCCGCATCGGCACGGATGAAGACATGGCCGGCGCCGCCATCTACCTCGCCAGCCGCGCGGGCGATTACGTGATCGGCGAGACGATCACCGTCGACGGCGGCCTGGTCCACGCCGCGCTGGGCACCAGCATCGACGCCTGAGCGGAGCGGCCGGGACGGCGATGTCCGTCCCGGCCAGCGCGTCCCCTCACCCCGCCCCGCTGACCGCAGCCGTCTCGGCGGGTGCAGGCGCATCGGGCAGCGCCTCGACGCCGGGCAGGTCCCAGCGATCCATGGTAATCGCCGAACAGGCATAGGTCGCCTTGTTGCGGAAGGTCGCTGGCTTCATCGCGGCGGCGAGGGCCGGCTGCGATCCGGCCAGCGCCTTCTGCGCGTCGTCGGCATGGCGGACATAGGCGATGCCCGACGTCGAGACGCCGAGCGCCGACTTGCTGTCGACGACCGGAATGAAGTCGCCGAGATAGGCCACCTCGCCCGCCTCGACATGGAAGGTCGGTGCGCCGAAGCAGTTGGTCGTCGTCGCCATCTTGGTGATGACGGCGGTGGAGGCGATGACATAGTCGCCCGGCGTCACGCGCAGCACCTGCACCTCATAGGGCGCCTTGCGATCGGCGCTGCCCACGGCAAGATCGTAGACGGTCTTGTCCCCCGTCTTCTTCCAATCCTTGGGGCGATAGACCAGGTCCCGCCCCTTCGTGTCGTACCGCGTCAGCTGCACGAAACCAGACCGGCCCGCGCTCGCCGCGTTCGGGCGGCGGAAAGCGACGACCACCGCCGCCTCGTCGGGCGCGAGGACGAAGGGCGCGGCGGCATCCACCTTCTTGCCCAGGAACAGCGTGCCGGGCGTGCTGAGCGGCGCATCGACGCGTGCGACGAGATCATCGGGCTGCGCGAAGGTCGTGCGTTCGGTGATTGTGCCGTCGACGGTCTGCGCGCCGACGATGCCGTTGAAATAGGCATCGCGATCCGCGTCGGTCATCGCACCGACCCGCGCGGCATTCTCCTTCGACACCTCGACCACCCGCCAGCCATCGATCAGCAGGCAATTGCGGCGGTTGGCGCGCCGCTGCTGCCCCTCGGCGATCGCACCGGCGATCAGCCCGCCAATCCCGCCGCCGATCCCCGCGGCGATCGGCGACATCAGCGCCGGGTTATAGTAATAAGGGATCGACCCCGAGGGCGTCCGCGACCCGCGCGCGATCAGGCGACAGCGCTGCCAGGCCGCATCATATTGCGCGCGCGTCGCGCCCGGCCGATTGTAGAAATGGCTGTCCTTGAGGTCGCGCGCCGCATCCTTGGCGATCTCCTCGGGCGTATCGCGCGGATCGGCGGGCGGCGTCTGCGCCACGGCGGGCGGTTTGGTGCCGCCATAGGTCATCGGCAGCGTCGCCTGTGCGTAAGCGATATGCGCCATGCCGCACGCCGCGAGCAGGCTCGCGGCCACCATCATCCTGTTCATGCATCCCCCCCGGAACTGGTTCCGAAGCGGATCATACGCAGGGCGAGACCGGCGGCAAGACGCTATCGCCCGCCGCCGGCCCGTGTCCGGTCAGCGCGCGATGCCGCCCGCCGCCAGCACCGCCAGGGTCACCAGCTCGCTCGCGGTCGAGGTCATCGGTGCGATCTGCACGGGCTTTTCCATGCCGATCAGCATCGGGCCGATCACGCTGTCCCCGCCCAGTTCGCGCAACAGCTTGGCGGCGATATGCGCCGATTGCAGGCCCGGCATGATCAGGATGTTGGCGGGCCCCGACAGGCGCGCGAAGGGATAGTTCGCCAGCTGCTTGGGGTTCAGCGCGACGTCGGGCGGCATCTCGCCTTCATATTCGAAGCCGACGTTGCGCTTGTCGAGTTCGGATACCGCGTCGCGGATATTGTCGACCCAGGCGCCCTTGGGGTTGCCGAAGGTCGAATAGCTCAGCATCGCGACGCGCGGTTCGTGGCCCATGCGGCGCGCGACCTGCGCGGTCTGTTCGGCGAAGTCGGCGAGCTGTTCGCCGGTTGGCCGTTCGTTCACCGTCGTGTCCGCGATGAAGACGGTGTGGCTCTGCCCGACGAGCACGTGGATGCCGAAGGGGGTGCGCCCCGCCTCGGGATCGATCACGCGCTTCACCTGACGCATCGATTCCGCCCAGGTGCGGGTGATGCCGGTGATCATCGCATCCGCTTCGCCCAGCTGAAGCAGCGCCGAACCGAAGACGTTGCGGTCCTGGTTGATCATCCGCTCGACATCGCGGTGCAGATAGCCACGGCGTTGCAGGCGGTTGTACACGAAGTCGACCATCTTCGGGACCAGCGGCGAATGGCGGCTGTTGTGGACCTCATATTCCTGCGGGTTGGAGACACCTAAAGCCTTCAGGCGATCGTAGACGTCGTCGCGGCCGACGAGCACCGGAGTACCATAGCCGCCCTCCTTGAAGGCGATGGCGGCGCGCAGCACCACTTCCTCCTCGCCCTCGGCGAACAGCACGCGCTTCGGCCGCGCACGCGCACCTTCATAGGCGAGGCTGAGCACCGACGTCGTCGGGTTGAGCCGCGCGCGCAGCTGCTGGCGGTACGCCTCCATGTCGAGGATCGGCTTGGTTGCGACGCCCGAATCCATCGCCGCCTTGGCGACGGCGGAGGGCACCAGCTCCATCAGCCGCGGATCGAACGGCGCCGGGATGATATATTCGGGGCCGAAGCTGTGCTGCACGCCATAGGCCATCGCCACCTCTTCCGGCACGCGTTCGCGCGCCAGTTCGGCGATGGCATTGGCGGCGGCGATCTTCATCGCATCGTTGATGCCGGTGGCGCGCACGTCGAGCGCACCGCGGAAGATGAAGGGGAAGCCGATGACGTTGTTGACCTGGTTCGGATAATCCGACCGGCCGGTGGCGATGATCGCATCGGGGCGCGCCGCCTTGGCGAGTTCGGGGCGGATTTCCGGTTCGGGATTGGCCATGGCGAAGATGATCGGCGCCTTCGCCATGTCCTTCACCATCTCGGGCTTCAGCGCGCCCGCGGCGGACAGGCCGAGGAAGACGTCGGCGCCGTTCAGCGCCTCGGTCAGCGTGCGGCGGTCGGTGGCGGCGGCATGCGCCGACTGCCACTGGTTGATGTCCTCGCGCCCCTGATAGATCACGCCTTCGCGATCGCACATGATGACGTTGTCGTGGCGCACGCCCATCGCCTTCATCAGCTCGGTGCAGGCGATCGCCGCCGCGCCCGCGCCGTTGACGACGACCTTCACCTCGTCCAGCCGTCGCCCGGTCAGCAGGCAGGCGTTGATGAGCCCCGCCGCACAGATGATCGCGGTGCCGTGCTGGTCGTCATGGAAGACCGGAATGTTCATCCGCTCGCGCAGCGTCTGCTCGATGATGAAGCATTCGGGCGCCTTGATGTCTTCCAGGTTGATGCCGCCGAAGCTCGGCTCCATCAGCTCGATCGCATCGATGATCCGGTCGACGTCCTCGGTCTTCAGCTCGATGTCGATCGAGTCGACGTCGGCGAAGCGCTTGAAGAGGACGGCCTTGCCCTCCATCACCGGTTTGGACGCCAGCGCGCCGAGATTGCCCATGCCGAGGATCGCGGTGCCGTTCGAGATGACCGCGACGAGGTTGCCCTTGGCGGTATAGTCGTAAGCGGTGGCGGGATCGTCGGCGATCGCCTGCACCGGCACCGCGACGCCGGGCGAATAGGCGAGCGCGAGGTCGCGCTGCGTCGCCATCGGCTTGGATGCGATGATCTCGATCTTGCCCGGGCGCCCCTCCGAATGGAACAGCAGCGCTTCGCGCTCGGAAAACTGGACGGACGCTGTGTCGGACATGGGGACCTCGCTGCCGGGGAAGGACGCTACGGCTCTTGGCCGTTCCGGCACAGGCTTTCAACCCAAAGGCGGAGCAGGTATGATCGCGGCATGAAGCACGAGGCCGACATCGTCCCCCGCCCGCGCCGCATTCCGGACGCCAGCGACTTTGCGCGGGCCAAGGCGGCGTGTGCCGCGGGCGCCCCGGTCGAGCACGTCGTCGTCGGACAATGGCTGCTGACCTGGGGCAAGCCCGGTCGCAAGACTTTCGAGGACTGGCTCAACGACCAGAATGGCTGAGGTCGTCTGGGACCCAGCGGCGCTCGCAGACCTGAACGGTACGATCGCCTATATCGAACAGTTCGATCCACACGCGGCGGACAGGATCGGCACGCGGCTGTTCAACCTCGGCGAGAGCCTTGCCGACTTCCCCCATCGCGGGCGGCCTGCGGGTGGCCGTCAGCGCGAGATGACGAACGTTCCGCCCTATATTCTACGCTATGACGTACACGGCGATCTGGTCACGATCCTCGCCATCCGGCATGGCGCACGCCAACCCGATGCCGACTGACGAATCATGACCACCCCCACCCCGATGATGGCGCAATACCTCGGCCTGAAGGCGGAGGCGGAGGATTGCCTGCTGTTCTACCGCATGGGCGACTTCTTCGAATTGTTCTTCGATGATGCGCGCATTGCGAGCCAGGTGCTCGATATCGCCCTCACCGCCCGCGGCGAGCATGACGGCGAAAAGGTGGCGATGTGCGGCGTGCCCGTCCATGCCGCGACCGCCTACCTCCAGCGCCTGATCAAGGCGGGCCACCGCGTCGCCATCGCCGAACAGACCGAAAGCCCCGAGGCGGCGCGCAAGGCCCGCGGCAGCAAGGCGCTGGTCAACCGCGCGATCGTGCGGGTCGTCACTGCCGGCACGCTGACCGAGGAGGCGCTGCTCGACGCGCGGGCCGACAATTGGTGTGTCGCCATCGGCGAGGCGGCGGGCGCGGTGGCGCTGGCGGCGGCGGACGTATCCACCGGGCGGTTCGTGGTGATCGACTGTTCGGCCGACGCACTGGGTGCGGAACTGGCGCGACTGGGCGCCGCCGAGGTGGTGGCCTCCGAAACCAGCGACCATGCAGACGCGGCGACCAGCCTGCGGCCGCGCGGCGGCTTCGACAGCGGCAGCGCGGAGGCGCGGCTGAAAGCATTGTTTGGCGTGGCGACGCTCGACGGCTTCGGCAGCTTTTCGCGCGCAGGCCTGGCCGCGGCGGGCGGTCTCGTCGCCTATCTGGAGCATACCGCGAAGGGCGCCCTGCCCTTCCTCCGCCCGCCGCAGCTTGCCCGCGCCGCGGAGACGATGGCGATCGACGCCGCGACGCGCGAAAGCCTGGAGCTGACCTGCACCACCAACGGCCAACGCAAGGGCAGCCTGCTCGACTGTATCGACCGGACGGTGACGGGCGCGGGCGCACGGGCGCTGGCGAGCGATCTTGGCGCACCACTGATGGATGCCCGTGCGATCGACGAGCGGCTGGATCTGGTGCAGCACTTCCACGATCAGGCAGGCCAGCGCGAGCAGGTGCGGGCCGCGCTACGGGCGCTGCCCGATATCGGGCGCGCCATCGGCCGGCTGGCGGCGGGGCGCGGGTCGCCGCGCGATCTGGGGCAGCTGCGCGACGGGCTAGACGGCGCGTGGCACCTTGGCGAGCGGCTGGGCCAGATTGACGCGCCGCTGGCGCTGCTCCGCCGGATCGCGCCTGCGTTGCGCGGCCATGGCGCGCTGATCGACCTGCTCCGCCGCGCGCTCGTCCCCTCGCCGCCGATCGAGGCGAGCGACGGCGGCTATATCGCGGCGGGCTATGACGACGCGCTCGACGCGCTGCGGGATACCGGCGCCGGCGGACGCCGCGCAATTGCAGCGCTGGAGGCGGAGATGAAGGCCGCGACCGGCATCGCGACGCTGAAGGTCCGCCACAACAACGTGCTCGGCTATCACGTCGAGGTGCCGGCGCGATCGGCCGACGCGCTGATGCAACCCGACAGCGGCTTCACCCATCGCCAGACGCTGGCGGGCGTCGTGCGCTTCAACACGCCCGCGCTGCACGAGGTCGCGGCCAAGGTGTCGCAGGCCGGCGCGCATGCGCTCGCCGCCGAAGCGGCGCATCTGGAAGAGCTGACCGCCGCCGCACTGGCGCAGCGCGAGGCGATCGCCGCCACCGCGGATGCGCTCGCCCGGATCGACGTCGCCGCCGGCCTTGCCGAGCGCGCGGCCGAAGGCGGCTGGGCGCGCGCGACGATCGCCGACCATCCCTGTTTCGACGTCGTCGGTGGGCGGCATCCAGTGGTCGAGGCCGCCGTCGCCAAGGCCGGCGAGCGCTTCGTCGCCAACGACTGCACGCTGTCGCCCGACTCCCGCCTGTGGCTGGTGACGGGCCCCAACATGGGCGGCAAGTCGACCTTCCTCCGCCAGAACGCGCTTTTCGCGGTGCTGGCGCAGGCGGGCAGCTTCGTGCCCGCGACCAGCGCGACGCTGGGGCTGGTCGACCGCCTGTTCAGCCGCGTCGGCGCGTCGGACAATCTCGCGCGCGGCCGATCGACCTTCATGGTCGAGATGGTCGAGACCGCGGCGATCCTGGCGCAGGCGACGCCGCAGAGCTTCGTCATCCTCGACGAGGTCGGGCGCGGCACCAGCACCTACGACGGGCTCGCGATCGCCTGGGCGGTGGTGGAGGCGATCCATGAGGACAATCGCTGTCGCTGCCTGTTCGCGACGCATTACCACGAGCTGACCCGCCTTGCCGAACGCTGCGACGCGCTGACCCTGCACCACGTCCGGGCGCGCGAGTGGAAGGGCGAGCTGGTGTTGCTGCACGAACTGGCCACCGGGCCGGCGGATCGCAGCTACGGCCTGGCCGTCGCGCGGCTGGCGGGCATGCCGCCGGCGACGGTGGCGCGGGCGAAGGCGGTGCTCGCCAAGCTGGAGGCGGGGCGCGCGAAGACCGGCGGGTTGGCGGCTGGGCTGGACGACCTGCCGCTGTTCGCCGCCGCCGCGCAGGTGGAGGAAGAGACGTGCGACGCGATCCGGGCGGAGGTGGAGGCGCTCGACGTCGACGCGCTGACGCCGCGCGAGGCGCTGGACACGCTGTACCGGCTGAAGGCGTTGGCGCGGGAGAGTTGAAGCGGTTCGGGCTGCCCCCCACTTCGTCACCCCGGACTTGGTCCGGGGTCCACTCTGCGGCGAGGGGGACGGCTAGAGGCTTGACCGCCCCCGTGTGGCACGGTGGACCCCGGAACAAGTCCGGGGTGACGGAGCGTGTAGGGCGACGTCCCGGTTACAACACGAAGCGGCTCAAGTCCGTGTTCCTTGCGATCCCGGCCAGTTGCTTTTCCACATAGGCCGCATCCACCGTCACCGGTTCGCTGCGGTCCTCGGCATCGAAGCTCACCTCTTCCAGCAGCTTTTCCATCACCGTCTGCAGGCGGCGCGCGCCGATATTCTCGACCTGGCCGTTCACCTCGGCGGCGATGCGGGCGATGGCGGCGATGCCGTCGTCGGTGAAGGTGACATCGACACCCTCGGTCGCGATCAGCGCCTTGTACTGCGCCGGCAGCGACGCCTTGGTGTCGGACAGGATCGCGATGAAATCCGCTTCCGTCAGGCCCTTCAGCTCCACGCGGATCGGCAGGCGACCCTGTAATTCGGGCAACAGGTCGCTGGGCTTAGCGACGTGGAACGCGCCACTGGCGATGAAGAGGATGTGATCCGTCTTCATCGGCCCGTATTTAGTCGCCACCGTCGTGCCCTCGATCAGCGGCAGCAGGTCGCGCTGCACGCCTTCACGGCTGACCGAACCGCCGCGCACATCGCTGACCGCGATCTTGTCGATCTCGTCGAGGAAAACGATGCCGTTCGCCTCGGCGTCGGCCAGCGCGGTGCGGCTCACCTCGTCCTGGTCGAGACGCTTGTCGGCTTCCTCCTCGACCAATTTGTCCCACGCCCCGCGCACCGTCAGCTTGCGGCGCTTCAGCTGCTGGCCACCGCCGAACGACTTCATCATCTCGGTCAGGTTGATCATCTGCGGCGCGCCACCGGGCACTTCGAACGGCATCGACGGCGCCTGTTCCAGCTCGATCTCGATCTCGGTCTGGTCGAGGTGGCCGTCGGCGAAGCGCTGCTTGAAGCTTTCGCGCGTCGCCTGGCTGCTGTCCTTGCCGACGAGCGCGTCGAGCAGCCGCTTCATCGCCGCGTCCTCCGCCTTGTCCTTCACCGCGAGGCGGCGGCGCTCCTTCTCCAGCCGGATCGCTTCCTCGACGAGGTCACGGGCGATCTGTTCGACATCGCGGCCGACATAGCCGACCTCGGTGAACTTGGTCGCTTCCACCTTCACGAACGGCGCATCGGCCAGCTTGGCAAGACGCCGGCTGATCTCGGTCTTGCCGCAGCCGGTGGGGCCGATCATCAGGATATTCTTCGGCGTCACCTCATCGCGCAGGTCGGGCGAGAGCTGCTGGCGGCGCCAGCGGTTGCGCATCGCGACGGCGACCGCGCGCTTGGCGTCGGCCTGGCCGATGATGTGTGCGTCAAGCGCGGCGACGATCGCCTTGGGGGTAAGATTTTCGTTCATTATCTGCCTGTTCGCCGGAATCTGGCGATCTGAAAGGTCACAAAAGTCGCACGGATGCGCGTGTTTTTCAGCTCGCGCTGTCGAGCATTTCGATCGTCGTGCGGTCGTTAGTGTAGACGCACACCTCCGCGGCGATCGCCATCGCCTTGCGGCAGATCGTCTCGGCGTCCTGTTCGTAATCGACCAGTGCACGGGCCGCGGCGAGCGCGTAATTGCCGCCCGATCCGATCGCCGCGACGCCGTTTTCCGGCTCCAGCACGTCGCCGTTGCCGGTCAGGATCAGCGTCACGTCCTTGTCCGCGACGATCATCATCGCTTCCAGGTTGCGCAGGTATTTGTCGGTGCGCCAGTCCTTTGCCAGCTCGACCGCGGCGCGCATCAACTGGCCCTGGTGACGCTCCAGCTTCGCCTCCAGCCGCTCGAACAAGGTGAAGGCGTCGGCGGTCGCGCCGGCAAAGCCGCCGATCACCTGCCCCTCGCTGCCGAGGCGGCGGACCTTCTTCGCATTGGGCTTCATGACCGTCTGGCCCATCGAGACCTGGCCGTCGCCGATGACGACGACCTTGCCATTGCGACGGACGGACAAAATGGTGGTGCCATGCCAGACCGGCATGGCGTGTGGATCGTTCCCGCTCATGGCCCGCGATGTAGGTGCGCGGCAGGTGGGTGCAAAGGGGGCTGTTCACGCGAAGACGCGAAGCCGCGAAGAGGGGGTTCACGCGGAGACGCGGAGACGCGGAGGGGTTGCGCTCGACACGAAGCGTCTTTCTCCCTCGCGAGACAATCGCAGGAGGGCCGCTAGCGCGGCGCGCCCTCTTCTTCTCCGCGTCTCCGCGTCTCCGCGTGAATCATCCTTCTCCTTCGCGTCTTCGCGTCTTCGCGTGAATCACCTTTCCACCCCCTTCGCCTTCCCCCACGCCCGCGCTGCCGTGTAGCCGAGGTAGCCCGTACCGAAGAGCGCATAGAGCGGCTCAGGAATGGCATTCAGATACGCACCCGCCCCCCGCGCCATGGCGATGGCGACGTCGGGCCGGATCGCGGCGATCAGGCTCATCGGGATGGTCCACAGGATCAGCGCATACATCACGTAGAGGAAGGCGGGGCGCGCGCGGCGCACCCACGGGTCCTCCGCAGCGGGCCGGCGCGGCGTCACGAGACGCGCCCCGCGAGCCAGCCGTACAGGAAGACTTCGTTGGCGGGGCGGCGCTCGGCGAGCGTGACATAGCGTTCGCCCTGCAAGGCATCGATCGCCTTGACCAGCACCGCCTCCCCCGCTTTGCCGCGCCGCGCGAGGAAGGCATCGAGCGCCGCGAGCGTTCGCGCGCCCACCGCCCCGTCGGCGGCGAGGTCGGGATAATCGGCCTGCCCGCGGTTGAGCGCGTTGAGCGCCCGCTGGAGAAAGCCGGTTGCGGTCGCCGTCCCCATGTTGACGCCGGTATCGAACAGCTCGCCCGCCAGCACGGGCGCCCGCGTGGCGATCCGGTCGAAGCCCGGCCCCCGCCAATAGACGCGTTCGTAGATCTCGGCGGCCCGCGCCCGCGGCAGGTCGCGGATCGCCCCCTGCCAGCCGTTGGCACGGGCGACCGCGGTGGTGATCCCCCAATGGGTGGCGCCGCCCCGATCGGCGGGATGGTCGACATAGCCGCCCTCGCGGGCGATCAACCGGTCGATAAGGGCATGGATGGTCATGATGCGCTCCCCTGCTGTGACGGTGCGGGAGGATCATGGTTTTGAGGAATAGGACAGGGGGTGGGTCTGGCGCCGGGATTTCCGGTTGCTGGGCAAGGAGATGCGCCGACCGGGTTGCGAGCGGCGTCCAACACGCCTTGGCGGCGACTCACCCGCCCCGGCCCACACGATCCGTCACCCCGGACTTGGTCCGGGGTCCACCGGGCCGCGGGGGAGGGTTCTCGCCTCCAGCCCTGCCCCTCGCCGCAGAGTGGACCCCGGAACGAGTCCGGGGTGACGGAGAGAAAGGGTCAGCCGCGGCGCCTCCCATCGCCCCGGGTTTGCATCGCGGCGCGCTTCGCGCTAACCGCGCCGCATTCGCATGGACCCGGTGCAATTCCGGGTGGCTATTCCGGCCGCCGATCCGCCGGACAACGTATACCGCGCCCTTTCACACCATTGCCTTTGCCGGTGATGCCTCACCTTGCGCGGTCGATACGGACCCTCGTTTCATGACTTTCGATTTCGCCCGCTACCGCGCCGAATGGTATAGCGGCCCCGCCGCCGCGCGCCGGGACATTCTTGCCGGCATGGTCGGCACCTTCGCGTTGATCCCAGAGGTCATCGCCTTTTCCTTCGTCGCCGGCATCGACCCGCAGGTCGGCTTGTTCGCCTCCTTCGTCATCGGCATCGTCATCGCGATCTTCGGCGGGCGCCCCGCCATGATTTCGGGCGCGGCCGGCTCGGTCGCGCTGGTCGCCGCGGCGCTGGTGACCGCGCATGGCCTGTCCTATCTGCTTGCCGCGACCGTGCTCGCGGGCCTGTTGCAGGTGCTGTTCGGGCTGCTCCGGCTCGACGTGCTGATGCGCTTCGTGTCGCAGTCGGTGCGCACCGGCTTCGTCAACGCGCTCGCGATCCTGATCTTTTCGGCGCAGGTGCCGCAGCTGCTCGGCGTCGACTGGCACACCTATGCGATGATCGGGCTCGGCCTCGTCATCATCTACCTCACGCCGCGGGTGACGACCGTCATTCCGTCGCCGCTGATCTGCATCGTCGTGCTGACCGCCGTCAGCGTCGCGTTTCCGATGCCGCTGCGCACGATCGCCGACCTCGGGCGCCTGCCCGACGCCCTGCCCGCCTTTGCGCTGCCCGCGGTGCCGATCGAATGGCGCACGCTCGGCATCGTCGCGACCTATGCGCTGGCGATGGCCGCGGTCGGCCTGCTCGAATCGCTGATGACCGCGCGCGTCGTCGACGACCTGACCGAGAGCGGCAGCGACAAGGCGCGCGAGGCGACCGGCCTCGGCCTCGCCAACGTCGCCGCGGGACTGTTCGGCGGCATCGCCGGCTGCGGCATGATCGGCCAGACCGTCGGCAACGTCCGCTATGGCGGGCGCGGGCGGCTGTCGACGCTGGTCGCGGGCGTGTTCCTGCTCGTCGTGATGGTGCCGCTGCGCCCCTGGGTCGAGCAGGTGCCGGTCGCGGCGCTGGTCGCGATCATGGTGATGGTGTCGATCAGCACCTTCTCCTGGGGATCGCTGCGCGACCTCGCCCGCCATCCCAAGGTGTCGGGCGTGGTGATGCTGGCCACCGTTGCGGTGACGGTGGCGACGCACGATCTGTCGGCCGGCGTCGCGGTCGGCGTGCTGCTGAGCGGCGTGTTCTTCGCGTTCAAGGTGATGCGGATGATGCGCGTCGACGTCGCCTATGACGCCGGCACCGACACGCGCGTCTACACCGTGTCGGGGCAGGTGTTCTTCGCCAGCGCGGAAATGTTCGCCGACCGGTTCGACCTGCGCGACACCGCGACGCGCGTGCGGATCGATTTGACGCACGCGCATCTGTGGGACGTGACGGCGGTCGCGGCGCTGGACGACGTCGTCGCCAAGATGCGCAGCCATGGGATGGTGGTGGAGCTGGTCGGGCTCAACGCGGCGAGCGCGGTGCTCGTCGACCGGCATGCGCCGCTGGTGATGGGGGTTTGAGCGGGGGCATTGCCCTCCACGCTCGTCATTCCCGCGGAGGCGGGAATCCAGACTGGCTGACGGTGCGGCTTTATCGCCAGCGTTAGAGGTTATGGATCCCCGCCTGCGCGGGGATGACGTGGCTCATGACGGAAAAGGCCGGGCGCGACCCTGTCGTCGCGCCCGCCCCTACCCGATCAATACACCCGCTTCTTCGGCTTGATGTATTCGACGTCGTCGGTGAGCGTGTAATCGTGGACCGGGCGATAATCGATCGCGGTCGCGCCGCCGACGCCGCCCCAGCCGGTGAAGGTGGCGATCGTATGCTTCATCCAGTTCGCATCGTCGCGATCCGGGTGATCCTCGTTCACGTGCGCGCCGCGCGATTCCTTGCGGTTGGCCGCCGAATCGATCGTCACCAACGCCTGCGCCACCAGATTGTCGAGCTCCAGCGTCTCGATCAGGTCGGTGTTCCAGATCAGGCTGCGGTCGTTGACCTGCACATCCTGCATCGAGGCGTAGATGTCCTTCATCAGCGCCTGGCCTTCGCTGAGCAGCGCGTTGTCGCGGAACACCGCGCAGTGCTTCTGCATCGTGCGCTGCATCCTGCCCCGGATTTCCGCGGTCGGCGTGCTGCCGGCGGCATTGCGGAACTTATCGAGGCGCGTCAGCGACAGCTCTTCCGAACCCTTGGGCAGCGGATTGTGCGTCGTGTTGGGCTTGCAGATGTCGGCGATGCGCTTGCCGGTCGCGCGGCCGAACACCACGAGGTCGATCAGCGAGTTCGAGCCGAGGCGGTTCGCGCCATGGACCGACAC
The DNA here is from genome assembly GCF_049896485.1 of Sphingomonas sp. DC4900. Taxonomy (NCBI): domain Bacteria; kingdom Pseudomonadati; phylum Pseudomonadota; class Alphaproteobacteria; order Sphingomonadales; family Sphingomonadaceae; genus Sphingomonas; species Sphingomonas sp. DC4900. The sequence continues at coordinate 162,137 of NZ_JAFCUK010000006.1, read as the reverse complement.
GCACGCCGCCTCGCCGACCGCGAACAGGCCGGGGACGACCGTGTCCGGATTGCCATCGACCAGGTTGACGACCTCGCCGTGGAAGTTCGTCGGAATGCCGCCCATGTTGTAATGGACGGTCGGCGTGACGGGCAGCGGCTGGCGCGTCAGGTCGACGCCGGCGAAGATCTTGCCCGTCTCGGTGATGCCCGGAAGGCGCTCGTGCAGCACCTTGGGATCGATATGGTCGAGGTGCAGGAAGATGTGGTCGCCGTTCTTGCCGACGCCGCGGCCTTCGCGCATCTCCATCGCCATCGAACGCGACACGACGTCGCGCGACGCCAGGTCCTTCGCCGACGGGGCATAGCGCTCCATGAAGCGCTCGCCTTCGGAATTGGTCAGATAGCCGCCCTCACCGCGCGCGCCCTCGGTGATGAGCACGCCCGCGCCGTAGATGCCGGTCGGGTGGAACTGGACGAACTCCATGTCCTGCAGCGGCAGGCCGGCGCGCAGCACCATGCCGCCGCCGTCGCCGGTGCAGGTGTGCGCCGAGGTCGCCGAGAAATAGCAGCGGCCGTAGCCGCCCGTCGCCAGCACGGTGTTGTGGCTGCGGAAGCGGTGGATGCTGCCGTCTTCCATGCACAGAGCGATCACGCCGCGGCACACGCCGTTTTCCATGATCAGGTCGAGCGCGAAATATTCGACGTAGAAGTCGGCGTCGTAGCGCAGCGACTGCTGGTACAGCGTGTGGAGCATCGCATGCCCCGTACGGTCCGCCGCGGCGCAGGTGCGCTGTGCGGGCGGGCCTTCACCCATGTTCTGCATCATGCCGCCGAACGGGCGCTGGTAGATGCGGCCCTCGTCGGTGCGGCTGAAGGGCATGCCGGCATGTTCCAGCTCGTACACCGCCGCCGGCGCCTCGCGGACCATGTACTCGATCGCGTCCTGGTCGCCCAGCCAGTCAGACCCCTTGACGGTATCGTACATATGCCAGGTCCAGTGATCCGGGCCCATGTTGCCGAGGCTCGCGGCGATGCCGCCCTGCGCGGCGACGGTGTGCGACCGGGTCGGGAACACCTTGGTGATGCAGGCGGTCTTCAGGCCGTTCTGCGCGCATTCCATGACGGCGCGCAGGCCCGAACCGCCCGCGCCGACGACGACGGCGTCATAAGTGTGGTCGATGATCTTATAGGCAGGCGCGTTCATGCCGCAGCTCCGAAGGCGACCTTGAGGATCGCGAAGATGGCGATCGCGGCGGTCGCGACCGTGAAGAAGTTCAGGGCGATCATATAGGCGACGCGCTTTTCGCCGTGCTGATAATCCTCGATCACCACCTGCAGCCCGAGGCGGAAGTGGTAGAAGACCGACACGATCAGCAGGATCATCGGCACCGCGACCCAGCTGTTGCGCAGCCAGTCGTGGACGCTGGCATAGTCAAAGCCCGGCAGGCGCAGCAGCGAGAAGACGAACCAGAGCGTCAGGAACAGGTTCGATCCCGCGGTGACGCGCTGGCGCCACCAGTGATGCGCGCCTTCCTTGGCGCTGCCGAGGCCGCGGACGCGGCCGATGCTGGTGCCCGAACCCATTACTTCATCCCCAGGTAGAGCCAGAAGGCCGCGGTCAGCACCACGCCGCCGACGATGACGACCATGCTGAACATCTTGTTGCGCTTCAGTTCAAACGCGGCGCCCGCGTCCATCACCAGGTGGCGGATGCCGTTCAGCGCGTGCGTGAAGAACGCCCAGGTCATGCCGACGCCGATGATCCAGCCGAGCGGATTGAGCGCGCCGCTGTCATGCGTGAACACGTCGCGGAAGGTCGCGTAGCTTTCCGCCCCGCCCGCGATCGCGGCGAGCCACCACACCAGCAGCACCGTGCCGACCGTCGCCATCCCCGAACCCGTGGCGCGATGGAGGATGGAGACCAGCATATGCGGCCCCCAGCTGTAGTGGAGCTTCAGAAAGCCCGAGAAAAGATGCGGGCTGCGCGGGCGCGCCGGGGTACGGGATGCCATGAACGGTCCTCGGGCAAGATCGATTGCAGTGCCTATTAGGCCACGCGTTCGCCGATGCAACCCATAGCATCCGCTCCTAACGGAGCATTAACCACTTGGGCGGTAGGCACGACGGTCGAGAGGCCCGTTTACCGGGCACGTCGCTCGTTCGCCGGAGACTTCAGCTTTGCCCGACATCGCCCTGCCGCCCCCGGCCAGCATCGCCGCCAAGATCGACCTGCCGAGTCGAATCAAGGCGTTCGATGGCGGCGACGACACATTGGTCGCGCAGGCGCGGGAATTGTGGACGATCATCGAACCCGACGCGGGCGAGATCGTCGATGCCTATTGGGATCATTGGCGCGCCGCCAATCCGGGCGCGCCGACCTGGACGCCGATGGAGGGCGAGCGTCGACGCGCGGCGGGCGTGGCCTATCTGCGCAACCGCTTCTGCCATCTGGAAGGGATCGCCTGGGTCGAATCGCTCGAACGCTCGGTAGCCGCCGCCTATGCTGCGGGTGTCGAGACGATGGAATTGCTCGCCATGTCGTGCGCCAGCGATCGCGCCGTCCTGAAGGCGCTGAAAAAGCGCCTGCCCGAAGACACGATGCACCGCACCGGACTGGTGGACGCACTGATGCGGCTGTTCGGCATGGAAACCGAGCTGACCGTCGCCCTGTTCGCCGGCTTTGCCGGCTATAGCGCCCATGCGGCGCGCGAGCGGCTGGCGGGCGATTTCCGCGAAGGCATCGCCGACGCGGTCGAGACCGCGACCGTCGAAGGCCGCACCTTGCGCGCACAGGCCGAGCGCAGCTCCGGCTCGGCGCGCGGCATGCTGGGCAAGACCAGCGAGGTCGCCGCCGCCGCCGAACAATCCGCCGTCGCGATCCGCGAGGCGGCACAGACCGCCGCGGGCCTGATCCGCGCGATCGAGGACGCACGGACCGAGGTGGAGGCCGCCGCCGAGATCGCCAGCCGCGCCTCACGCCAGGCGACCGACGCGGTCGGCATGTCAGAAACGCTGTCCGACCACGCCAAATCGATCGAATCGATCCTGGGCCTGATCCGCGACATCGCCGGCCAAACCAACCTGCTCGCGCTGAACGCGACGATCGAGGCGGCGCGCGCCGGTGACGCCGGCCGCGGCTTCGCCGTCGTCGCGCAGGAGGTGAAGAGCCTGGCCAACCAGACCGCGCGCGCGACCGACGACATCGCCGCCAAGATCGCTTCGATCCAGTCGGCGACGAAATCCACCGTCGAAACCAACGCCAGCATCCGCACGACGGTGACCGAGGTGCAGGAATCGGCCGATCGCATCCGCTTCGCGATGGAGGCGCAGGCGCAGACCGTCACCGCCATCACCGCCGCGGTCGACGAAACCGCGCTCGCTGCCGATTCGATGGCGAGCACGATCGCCACGATCCGCATGGACACCGAAACCGTCGCCGCCGAGATCGACGGCGTGGGCCGCGGCTTCGACAGGCTCGACGGGCGGTTGCAGACGCTGAAGAGCAGCGCGGGCGATTTCGTCGCCAAGGTCGCCGCCTGATGGCGCGCGCCATTTCGTCGCTCCGTTCGGCGAGGGGCTGAGCATCATGCAACGCCGCATCGTCGACCATCTGGGCGAATATGATTGGGACGGTACGCTCGCCGACACCTCGCGCGATATCTGTGCCTTGCTGTCGGAGGCGGATTATCGCGACATCGCGCGCTGCTTCTGGGACCAGTATCTCTCGCTGCCCGCGACGCAATCGGTCCGCCACCTGTTCCATGGCGATCGGCTGGAGCGCCGGATGCGCGAGAGCATCGACTATGCCCGGCTGAAATATGGCGACCCGTTCGACGACGGCTGGGTGAGGATCGCCCACCGCCATGCCGATCAGTGCATGCGATCGAACGTGCCCCTGCCCAGCCTGCAGGCCGCGCTCGCCCATTCGCACAGCCACACGGTCCGGATCCTCGAAGGCTATTGCACGGGCGACACGCCCCGCCTGCTGCGCATGTGCGACGCGGTGCAGCGCATCTCTCTGGTCGAGGCCGATCTGATGTCGGGCTATCTTGCCGAGGTTCACGAGAACGAAGCGCGCAGCGAACGGCAGGAACGCTCCGCCGCCTTCCGCGAAAGCATCGCCGTCTCGATCGAATCGGCGGTGGCGCTGGGCGCGCGCATCCGCGTGCAGGCCGACGCGGCCTCCACATCGACCCGCACCGTCATGGAAAAGGCGCGGATCGTCGCCAGCAATGCCGAGGAAACCGCGCTCGCAATGCGTAGCGCCGCGCAGACCGCCGCCGGCCTGACGCATGCGATCGACAGCGCCCGTACCGAGGTGGAGGCCGCCGCCGGCATCGCGACGCGCGCCAGCGAACATGCCGTGGATGCAGTGCGCGCCAGCGAGACGCTGTCCGACCACGCAAAATCGATCGAATCGATCCTGGGCCTGATCCGCGACATTGCCGGGCAGACCAATCTGCTTGCGCTCAATGCGACGATCGAGGCGGCGCGGGCGGGCGATGCCGGCCGCGGCTTCGCCGTCGTCGCGCAGGAGGTGAAGAGCCTCGCCAACCAGACCGCGCGCGCGACCGACGATATCGCCGCCAAGATCGCCGCGATCCAGGCGGCGACGCGGTCCACCGTCGAAACCAACATCAGCATCCGCCAGACGGTGGATGCGGCGCGCAACTCGGCGCTGCGCATCCGCAGTGCGATGGAGGAACAGGCGCGCACCGTCGACACCATCACCGCCGCGATCGACGAAGGCGCGCTCGCCGCCGACACGATGGCGGCGACGGTCGACACGATCCGCGACGACACGCATGCCGTCGTCGGCGAGATCGTGTGCCTGGGCGCGGGCTTCAGCGAGGTCGGCGACCGGCTGGCGCAACTGCAACGCTCCGCCGAAAGCTTCTCCGCCAGCGTGGGCTGACGCGGCTTTCCGCGCCTATCGCTGGCGGTTGCCCGCCCGGCCACCGCCGGTTAGGGCCGCGGCCATGACCATCATCGTTACCGGATCGAGCCGCGGCATCGGCGCCAGCATCCTCGCGACGCTCCGCGACGGCGGCCATGCCGTCATCGGCCAGGCGACCGCCACGGGCAACGGGGCCGACATCGCCGCCGATTTCGCCGACCCCGCCGCCCCCCGCGCGCTGTGGGATGCCGCGCTCGCCCGCGCGGGCGGCACGATCGACGTCCTGATCAACAATGCCGGCGTGTTCGAGGCCAATCCGCTGGACCGCGCGTCCGACGACTGGGTCGCCGACTGGGAGCGGACGCAGCGCATCAACCTGACCGCCGCCGCCGAGCTCTGCCGCCTCGCCGTGCTGCACTGGCAGGACCGGAAGGTCGGCGGCCGCATCGTCAACATCGCCAGCCGCGCCGCCTATCGCGGCGACAGCCCCGCGCACTGGCATTATGCCGCGGCCAAGGCGGGCATGGTCGCGATGACCAAGACGATCGCGCGCGCCTATGCGAAGGACGGCATCCTCGCCTTCGCCATCTGCCCCGGCTTTACCATGACCGGCATGGCCGACGACTATCTGGCCAGCCGCGGTGGCGACAAACTGCTCGCTGACATTCCGCTGGGCCGCGTCGCCGACCCGGACGAGGTGGCGACGCTCGCCCGCTTCTGTGCGCTCGAAGCGCCCGCCTCGATGACCGGCGCCGTGCTCGACATCAATGGAGCCTCCTATGTCCGCTGAGTCCAACGGCACGAGCTGGCGGATCACCCTGCCCTGCACTCGCGCCGAGGCGGAGGCGATCGACAGTGCGTCCGATCTCGCGATCGATGCGGTGCTGATGACCACCGAAGAGGTGGAGGACGACGTCGAACGCTGGCGGCTCGACGCCTATGTCGAGCATGAGCCCGATGCGGCGATGCTCGCGACGATCCACGCTCTGGTGCCGAGCGCGAGCGGCCATGATCCGGTGGTCACGCAGCTGGGCGACGAGGATTGGATCGCGATGAGCCAGGCGGGATTGGAGCCGATCCGCGAAGGCCGCTTCGTCGTCCACACCAGCGCGCACCCCGTCGCGGCGCCGGCGGGGGGACGCGCTTTCCTGATCGATGCGGGGCAGGCCTTCGGCACCGGTCATCACGGCACGACCAGCGGTTGCCTCGCCATGCTCGATGGCCTGGCGGTGGCGGGCAAGACCTTCACCCGCGCGATCGACGTCGGCACCGGCACCGGTCTGCTCGCCTTCGCTGCGGTCGAGCTATGGCCCGACGCGCTGGTCGTCGCGACCGACATCGATCCCGTCGCGGTCGATGTGACGCGCGAGAATGCCGCGCTGAACGGCATCGCGGCGGACGCGGTGACGCTGTTCGTCGCCGATGGCGCGCGCCATCCCGATATCGACGCCGCCGCGCCTTACGATCTGGTGATCGCCAACATCCTGGCGGGGCCGCTGGTATCGATGGCGCCCGAGCTCGCCGCGATCGCCGCGCCGCACGCGACCATCGTGCTGGCGGGCCTGCTGGAAACGCAGCGCGACTCCGTCGTCGCGGCCTACACCGCCTGCGGCTGCACGCTCGACGCGATCGACCGCCGCGGCGACTGGACCGTCCTGCGTCTCACCGCCGGCGCGGACCGCTACGTGCCCACCGCCCCCTTCGACCCCAAGGGCCGCGACGGCTGGGCGCTGGATCTCTGACCCCCTCCGTCATCCCGGCCTTGAGCCGGGATCCCGCTTCTTCCTCGACTGGCTAAGAGCGGGACCCCGGATCAAGTCCGGGGTGACGGGTTTCATCTGGAAACGGCTTCATCACCCGCACCGTCATCCCCGCGAAGGCGGGGATCCATAACCTCTGACCTCACGGCCCTATCAAAGGCCTGCGCGTCTGGATTCCCGCCTCCGCGGGAATGACGCCCTCGTCGGCTCAGCCCGCCTTCCCCCGCGCATAGGCCTGCGTGCCGTGCGTCAGCACCTCATCCCCCTCGACGATCGCCGCGACCGGAATGTCGTCCTGCGCCTTCAGCGCTTCGTACAAAGGCGCGAAGTCCGTCTCGACCGTCACGCGCAGCAGTTCGTCGAAGCTCGGAATGACGAAGTAATTCTGCTGAAAATCGTCGATCCGATACTCCGTCCGCATCACGCGCGCGATATCGAAGCCGATGCGATTGGGGCTGGGATCGTCGAGCGCAAAGCGGCTTTCGGCATAGCTCGACACGATGCCCGAGCCATAGATGCGCAGGCCTTCCGGCTCCTGGATCAGCCCGAATTCCACCGTGTACCAGTATAGCCGGCCCAGATACTTCAGCGCGTCGTGCTGCATCGCGCGCTGCCCGCCGCGGCCGTACGCCTCCAGGTAGTCGGCGAACACCGGATCGGCGAGCATCGGCACATGGCCGAACACGTCGTGGAAGACGTCGGGTTCCTGCAGATAGTCGAGCTGATCCGGCCGGCGGATGAAATTCCCCGCGACGAAGCGGCGATTCGCCATGTGATCGAAAAAAACATCGTCCGGCACCAGGCCCGGCACCGCCACTACCTGCCACCCGGTCAGCTTCATAAGCCGTTCGGACAGTTCCTCAAAATCCGGGATGCCGGGTTTCGACAGCTTCAGCACGTCCAGCCCGCGCAGATAGGCGTCCGATGCGCGGCCGGGAAGCAGTTGGGATTGGCGCGCGAACAGCGTATCCCAGGTCGCATGCTCCTCCGCCGTGTAATGCTGCCAGTTCTGGGGGATCGTCCAGTCTGCGGCGGCATCGGTGGGGGGCGAAGCGAGCGCGTGCGTGTCTGTGGCCATGACGACGGCGTAACATAAGGTTTCGGATGATACTATATGCGGCGATACGACGGATGGGACGGGGGCTGCTCGTGGCGCTTGCCGTGCTGGCCGTCGTCGTCGCGGGCTATGCCGGCGCCGGGATGATCGGTGGGGCGATTCCCGCCAACGCCGGCTGGCGGCCGCCGACGCGCGGCGTGCCCGTCTATCTCGAATCGAACGGCGTGCATGTGTCGCTGGTGCTGCCCAAGGTCGCGGCCGGAATCGACTGGCGCGACTGGGCACCGGGAGCCGACCTCGCCGATCCGCGTTATGCCCGTTATGACCATATCGCGATCGGCTGGGGCGAACGGACCTTCTTTCTCGATACGCCGACCTGGGCGGACGTGCGGCTGGCGACGATCCTGCACGCCGCAATCGGCAGCGACGCGACGCTGCTCCACGTCGAGCACGTGCCCGCGCCCGCGCCTGGCGACGGCATCCGCGTCGTGACGCTGCGGCCCGAGGAATATCGCCGGCTGGCGACCGGCATCCGCGCCAGCGCCGCGCCGGTCCGCCGCACCTTCCGCGGCTATGGCGCGAACGACGTCTTCTATGCCGGCACCGGCCATTACAGCGCGCGGCGCACGTGCAACGCCTGGGTCGGCGCGACGCTGGCGAACGCGGGCGTGCGGGTCGGGCGCTGGACGCCCTTCCCGATCACGGTGCTGTCATGGTTCTGAGCCGGTTGCAGACAGGCCTCGCCCGCTGGCGCAACGAACCGCCGTCGCACGCCCGCTTCGGCGACCGCTTCGATGCGCCCCCGCCCCCGCCCAAGGCGCTCGCGGCGAGCGAGGTGCCGCGCGTCGCCTGGATGCTCGCGACCCGCTGGCGCCACGCCGCCGCGCTCGCCGCGGTGCCGCAGGGCGCCGGCGGCACGGTGATGATCCTGCCCGGCCTATTCGATGCCGACGGCTCCAGCCTGGTGCTGCGGCGCTTCCTCGAAGGCCTCGGCTATCGCGCCGAAGGCTGGGGGCTGGGCCGAAACCTGGGGGTGAAGAGCGTCGGCGCGGAGGCGGAGCGACTGATCGCCCGGGTCGAGGCATTGGAGGCGGAGGACGGGCCGGTGACGCTGGTCGGCGTCAGCCTCGGCGGCATCATGGCGCGGCTGGTCGCGCATCGCCGGCCCGATCTGGTCCGGCGCGTGGTGACGGTCAGCTCGCCCTATGCCGGTTGGGGCCGCGCCACCAACGTCTGGCGCGCGTTCGAATGGGCGACGGGCGAGCGCGTCGACGACCCCGCCGTCATCGCCCGCAGCGAAGCGATCGCCGCCCCGCTACCGGTGCCCTGCACCGCGATCTGGAGCCCGCACGACGGCTTCGTCAACGGCTTCATCTGCCACGATCCCAGCGCCGACGCGGTGCAGGTGAACAGCGGCCACCTGGGCGTGCATATCCACCCGGAGGTTATGATCGCCGTGGCCGCGGCGCTGGCGAAGGGCGCGGTGGCGCAGGATCGGTGAAGGTTTGACACCCGGCGCACCCACCTCCCGTCATTCCCGCGGAGGCGGGAATCCAGACTGGCTGACCGTGCGGCTCCATCGCAGCCGTCAGAGGTTCTGGATTCCCGCCTTCGCGGGAATGACGGATTTGGGGGTGTCAGGCGCCGCCTCTCCCCACTTTCGTCATCCCGGCGGACGCCGGGATCTATGGTTGCGGTGAACGCCGTTGTCGCGTGCTACCATCAGTCGCCCGTGTCCATGGATCCCAGCGTTCGCCGGGATGACGAATTGGCGGGGGAGTGCCTGATGAACACCTCGGCCAAGGCCATATAGGCGTCATTCCCGCGAAGGCGGGAAACCAGACTGGCTGACCGCGCGGCTCTATCGCAACCGTTTGAGGTTCTGGATTCCCGCCTTCGCGGGAATGACGGATTTGGGGGTGTCAGGCGCCGCCTCTCCCACTCTCGTCATCCCGGCGGACGCCGGGATCCATGGTTGCGGTGAACGCCGTTGTCGCGCGGCGCCATCAGTCGCCCGTGTCCATGGATCCCGGCGTCCGCCGGGATGACGGGAGGGGCGTGTCGCAAGACGGCGTGACGAAAAGAGCGCCCCCCTTCAATACCCCGCGCGATACCCGGAATAGCGGCACGCATCCTGATCGTCGGGATGCTTGCGGCATTGCTCCGCAGCCTTGCGGCGTTCGCGCCCCTCTTTCGCTTCCTGCTTGCGCATCTTGCGGCCGTAATTGCGGTCGGCCTCGTCCTGGCTGGTCGTCGTCCAGTCGATCGCCTTGCCGGCGACCTTGAACGGCGCCTTCACGATCGTGGCGGCGGTGCTGACGCAGCCGGTGGTGGCGAGCGCGAGCGGTATCAGAGCAACGCAGGAAACAGGGGCGATACGCATTTACGGATGATCCTTGGCCGACCGAAGGGTCTCTACGCCAATTAGCGGATAATCCGTGAAGAATCCGTCGATCCCCTGCGCCAGCCCCGCCGTGATCTCGCCCGCGATATCGCCATGCGCGGCCTTGTCCGTCCCCCGCTGGAAGCGCGGCGGCAGGAAGGCGTTTTCGGCGCGGTAGGTCCAGGGGTGGACGCGAACGCCCGCGGCATGCGCATCGGCGACGAGCGTGGAGGGCGTGGTCGCCGTCTTGTCCGTCCACAGCTGCGCCTTGTCGGGGCCGATGCCAAAGGCATAGGTCGCGATTTGCTTCAGCCCCGCCGGCGTCAGCATCGCGGCATAGGAGGGCGCGGCGCCATCCGCCGGCGCCCCCTCGCCCGCGACGAGCTGGATCAGGCGGATGCCCGTCATCGCGTGGATGCGTTGCAGGTTCTTCACCTCGAACGACTGGATGAAGACCGGCGCGCTGGCGTCATGCCACCCCGCCTTGCGCAATTGTTCGACCAGCAGGACGTCGGTCGGATGGCCGATGCTGGCGAAATACGTCGGGTGCTTGGTTTCGGGATAGATGCCGATCGTCCGCCCCAATTCCTTCGACTGGCGCTTGGCGAGATCGATGATCTCGGCCAGCGTCGGCACCTGATACTTGCCGTCATAGGCGGCATTGCCGGGGCGCAGCTGCGGCAGGCGCTCCTTCGCGCGCAGCGTCTTCAATTCGGCGAGCGTGAAATCCTCGGTAAACCAGTCGGTCAGCGTTTGGCCATCGATCGTCTTGGTCGTCTTGCGGTCGGCGAATTCGGGATGTTGCGCGACGTCGGTGGTGCCACCGATCGCATTTTCGTGGCGCGCGACGAGCACATTGTCCTTGGTCGGCACCAGATCGGGTTCGATGAAATCGGCGCCCTGCTCGATCGCCAGCTCGTACGAGGCCAGCGTATGTTCGGGGCGCGATCCGCTCGCGCCGCGGTGCGCGATCACGATAGGGGGCGAAAGAGGCGCATGCGTCATGGGACGATCCTGCCCGGTTGCGGGAACGGATGCCAGCAGCATCCCGGTGAGAGCGATTCGCAAAGCGGAAACCATCATGACCCAGAGCGTTACGGCCCTAATCTGACAGGGGTGCGACACCCCCGAACTGCGAGGGTTTCCATGCACTTCACGATCAACGGGCAGTCCTATCAGGCGGAGCCCGATATCCGCACCTCGCTGCTCGACCTGTGTCGCGAGCATCTGGGGCTGACGGGCAGCAAGAAGGGCTGCGATCACGGCCAATGCGGTGCGTGCACGATGCTGGTCAACGGCCGCCGCATCAACAGCTGCCTCAGCCTCGCGGTGATGCACCAGGACGATGAGATCGTGACGATCGAGGGCCTCGGCACGCCCGACGACCTCCACCCGCTCCAGGCCGCCTTCGTCCGCCACGACGGCTATCAGTGCGGCTATTGCACGCCGGGCCAGATCTGTTCCGCGGTCGGCATGATGGACGAGGTGAAGAAGGGCTGGCCCAGCCACGTCACCGGCGACCTCGACGCGCCGCGCTTCGACGATGGCGAAATCTCCGAACGGATGAGCGGCAATCTGTGCCGCTGCGCCGCCTATCCCAACATCGTCGATGCGATCCGCGAGGTGGCGGAGGCGAACGGCACGGTCGATGTCGCGCTGCGCCATAGCAACACCAAGGCGGAGGCAGAGGCATGAAGACCTTCACGTACGCCAAGGCGGACAGCGCCGATGCCGCGGTGCGCGACGCGCACAGCTCGGGCGCCAAGTTCATCGCGGGCGGCACCAATCTGCTCGACCTGATGAAGCTGCAGATCGAAATGCCCGAAAAGCTGGTCGACATCAGCCGGCTGCCCCTGGGCGACATCGAGGAGCGCGAGGATGGCGGCCTGACGATCGGCGCGCTCGTACCCAATTCGGACCTCGCCGCCGACCCGCGCGTCATCGCCAAATATGAAGTGCTGAGCCGCGCCCTGCTCGCCGGCGCCAGCGGCCAGTTGCGCAACAAGGCGTCCACGGGCGGCAACCTGCTGCAACGGACGCGGTGCTACTATTTCTACGACACCGCCATGCCGTGCAACAAGCGTGAGCCCGGCACCGGCTGTTCGGCGATCGGCGGGTTCAACCGCATCCTCGCCGTCCTCGGCACGTCGGACCAGTGCATCGCGACGCACCCCAGCGACATGGCGGTGGCGATGCGCGCGCTGGATGCCACGATCATCACGCAGCGCCCCGACGGCGACAAACGGCGCATTGCGATCCACGATTTCTACCGCCTGCCCGGCGACACCCCGAACATCGAGACGGTGCTGGAGACGGGCGAACTGATCACCCACATCGAACTGCCCGCGCCGCCCAAGGGACGCCAAGTGTACCGCAAGGTCCGCGACCGCGCGTCTTATGCCTTTGCGATCGTGTCGATCGCCGGCGTGGTGCGTGTCGAAGACGGCAAGATCGCGTCCGCATCGCTCGCCTTCGGCGGCCTTGGCCCGATGCCGTGGCGCAACCCGGCGGTGGAGGCCGCTTTGGTCGGCCAGGCGCCGTCCGACGCCGTGTTCAACGCCGCCGCCGATGCGTTGCTGGCGGATGCCAAGGGCTATGGCTCGAACGACTTCAAGATCCCGCTGACGCGCCGGGTGCTCGTCGCCACGCTTCGCGACCTGACGGGAGAATAAGGCATGTTCGGTTTCGGCAAGGGCGACACCAATTCGCTCACCATGAATGCAAGCCATCCCGACAGCTTGCTCGACACCTCGTCGCAGGACGTGATCGGCAAGCCGATCGACCGGATCGACGGCCCGAAGAAGGTGTCGGGCAAGGCGACCTATGCGGCGGAATATGCGCTCGACAATGTCGCCTACGGCTATCTCGTCCGCGCGACGGTGGGTGCGGGCAAGATCACCTCGCTCGACGCAAGCCGCGCCAAGGCGCTGCCCGGCGTGATCGACGTCATCACCGACTACGCCAGCTTCATCCGCAATCCCCAGCAGGGCGGCGAGACGACCGCGCCGACGCAGGGCGTCGAGGATGTCGCCTATCACGGCGAAATCATCGCGATCGTCATCGCCGAAAGCTATGAGGCCGCACGTGACGCCGCTCTGCACGTCGACGTGCAATACGACGCCGCAGAAGGTCGCTACGATTTCGAGGCGCACAAGGGCGAGGCGGAAGAGCCCAAGCCGCAGCAAATTCCGCCGCACCACGATCAGGGCGATATCGACCAGGCCATGGCCGACGCCGCCTTCACCGTCGATGTCACTTATACCACGCCTTCGCAGAACTCCGCCGCGATGGAGCCGCATGCCAGCCTGGCGGTGTGGGAAGATGGCGCGCTGACGCTGTACGGCGCCTACCAGATGCCCTCGTCCGACAAGCAGCAGCTCGCCAAGGCGCTGGGCGTGTCGGCGGACAAGGTGCGGATCGTTGCGGCCTATGTCGGCGGCGGCTTCGGGTCGAAGCTCGGCATCGCCCCCGAAAGCGTCGCGGCGGCGATCGCCGCCAAGCGTCTGAACCGCCCGGTGAAGGCGGTGATGGCACGCCAGCAGGTGTTCGACGCGACCGTGCGCCGCTCGAACACCGAACAGCGGATGCGCCTCGGCGCCACCGCCGACGGCACGCTCACTGCGATCGGCCACGAGACGCTGGTCAGCAACCTGCCGGGCGAGGATTTCTTCGAACCGACGGGTATGGCGACGCACTTCCTCTACGCGGGCGACAACCGGCGGATCACGCACGACATCGTCCGTCTCGACTGGATGCTGGCGGGATCGATGCGCGCGCCGGGCGAGGCGGTCGGCTTGATCGCGCTGGAAGGCGCGATCGACGAACTGGCGGAAAAGATCGGTATCGACCCCATCGAATTGCGCCGGCGCAACGAGCCCGAAAAGGACCCCGAAAAGAACATCCCCTATTCGTCCCGCTCGCTGATTCCCTGTCTGGAGCGCGGTGCGGAGGCATTCGGCTGGTCGAGCCGCAAACCCGCCGGCACCGACCGGCGCGGCGACTGGCTGCATGGCATGGGCGTCGCCTCCGCCGCGCGATCGAACATGCTGATGAAGTCCGCTGCCAAGGTCTCGATCGACGGCCAGGGCAAGGCACATGTCGAAACCGACATGACCGACATCGGCACCGGCACTTACACGATCCTGGGCCAGATCACCGCCGAGATCCTCGGCCTGCCCATCGAGGACGTCACCGTCCACCTCGGCGATACCGATGCACCGCCGGGCGCGGGGTCGGGCGGGTCGTGGGGCGCGGGATCGTCCGGCACCTCGGTCTATCTCGCCTGCGAGGCGTTGCGCGCCAAGATCGCCAAGGCGATGGGCGTCGCCGAAGACGCGATGACGCTGAAGGACGGTCGCGTGATTGCCGACAATCGCAGCGTGCCGCTGGCCGAACTGGTCGGCGACGGCATCGAGGCGACCGGCGAAGTCAGCCCCGGCCGCCAGGAAAAGACGTTCAACCAGGCGAGCTATGGCGCGCATTTCTGCGAGGTCGCGGTCCATGCGGTGACGGGCGAAGTGCGCGTCAAGCGGATGCTCGGCGTCTTCACCGCGGGCCGCATCCTCAACGCCAAGACCGCCCGCTCGCAATGCCTCGGCGGCATGACCTTCGGTATCGGCTGCGCTTTGTCGGAAGAGCTGGTCCACGATCCGCGCAACGGTAAGATCGTCAACCGCGACCTCGGCGAATATCACGTGCCCGTGAATGCCGACGTGCCGCAGCTGGAGGTCGAATTCCTGCCCGAACGCGACATCCAGGCGAACCCGCTCCACGCCAAGGGCATCGGCGAACTCGGCATCTGCGGCGCGGCAGGCGCGGTGGGCAATGCGATCTACAACGCCACCGGCGTGCGCGTGCGCGACTTCCCGGTGACGCTCGACAAATTGCTGGAGGGCCTGCCCGCGGTGTGACTCCCTCGCCCCGCCCCTCAACCGTCATTCCCGCGAAGGCGGGAATCCAGACGCGCTACCGTCGCGCCTCTTTCCAATCGTCAGAGGTTATGGATTCCCGCCTTCGCGGGAATGACGGGAAGGGTGACGAAGTATGAAGGGGCCACCCTTTCCCCTCCCCGCCCAACACCTTACATTCGCCCTCACCCGGTCCCGGGCAAGGATCAGAAGCCTGTATGAACGAGATGACGATGGACCGCGCGTATCGCCCCCACGGGCTGGCGCACGGGCAGCAGGGCGTACTCGGCGCGCCGATCGCGCGGATCGAGGGGCCCGCGAAGGTCAGCGGCACCGCCACCTACGCCTATGAGGACGCGCCCGACGGCACGCTCTATGCCGCGATCGTCGGCGCACCGGTGCCGCGCGGCCGCGTGACGGGGATCGACGCATCGGCAGCCGAAGCACTGCCCGGCGTCGTCGCGGTCATCCACGACGACCCGCGCATGGTCACCGGCGGCAGCAATTCGCAGGGCGCCGCGCACAGCGGCACCGACGCGATCTTTCACTATGGCCAGCCCGTCGCGATCGTCGTCGCCGAGGATCAGGCGATCGCCCGCGACGCCGCCAGCCGCGTTGTCATATCGGTCGACGAAGCCCCCGCCCGCCTCGCCATGGCGGAGCAGCCGGTCGAGCAGGACCACGACCTTGGCTTCCTCCCCGCGATCGACAAGGGCGACCTCGACGCCGCGCTGGCCGACGCGCCGGTGACGGTCGACCTCGCCTACACCACCCCCGTCCATTTCCCCGCCGCGCTCGAACCGCATGCCAGCACCGTCTGGTGGCAGGACGGCACGCTCACCGTCCGCACCAGCAACCAGGTGATCGGCGCCGCGCGCACCACGATCGCGAAAGCGCTGGGCCTCGACACGGATAAGGTCCGCGTTCTCGCCCCCTTCGTCGGCGGCGGCTTCGGCGGCAAGACCGGCGTCGGGCCGGAGGTGATCCTCGCCGCGATCGCCGCACAAAAGACCGGTCGTCCGGTCAAGGTCGCGCTCCCCCGCGCACAGACCGCCTATCTGGTCCACCACCGCTCGGCGACGACGCAGCGCGTGCGGATCGCCGCCACGCAGGATGGCCGCATCACCGCCTTCGCCCACGAAGGCGTCGCCGCGCAGAACGACGACGCGCGCTTCCTCGAACCCATCCCGTTCGGCTCGCTGCCGCTCTACGGCGGCGAAAACCGTCGCTTTCGCACTGACCTCGTCCGGCTCGACCTTCCCGCCACCGGCGCGGTGCGCGCGCCGGGCGAGGCGATCGGCACCTTCGCGGTCGAATGCGCGATGGACGAGCTCGCTGAACAGCTGGGGCTAGACCCGGTCGAGCTGCGCCGGATCAACGAACCCGACGTCGATCCGGTCAGCGGCAAGCCCTTCTCCACCCGCCGCCTGCTCGATTGCTATGACGAGGGCGCGCGCCGCTTCGGCTGGGACCAGCGCAACCGCACGCCCGGTGCGCGCCGCGAAGGCGAATGGCTGATCGGCCACGGCATGGCCGCGGCATTGCGCGGCAATTTCACCGTCAAGGCCGAAGCCGAGGTGCGGCTGGAGGCGGACGGCCGCGCGGTCGTCGCCTGCGACATGACCGACATCGGCACCGGCACCTACACCATTCTCGCGCAGACCGTCGGCGAGATGCTCGGCCTGCCCGTCGCTTCGGTCGAGGTACGCCTGGGCGACAGCGACCTGCCGCCCAGCGCCGGCTCGGGCGGATCGTTCGGCGCGGGCAGCGCCTGCGCCGCGGCGGCGCTCGCCTGCGAGGATATCCTCAGCGACCTCGCCCGCCGCATGAACGCCGCGCCCGAAGACCTGACGCTGAAGGAAGGCTGCGTCACCGCCGGGGGCCGCAGCATCGCGCTGCCCGACCTGCTGCGCGGGGAGCCGATCGTGGCCCGCGGCAAGACCGCCCCCGGCAAGGAAAGCCAGCGCACCAGCCAGGCGAGCCACGGCGCGCATTTCGTCGAGGTCGCGGTCAACGCCGTCACCGGCGAGGTGCGCGTGCGCCGCATGCTCGGCGTGTTCGACGTCGGCCGCGTGCTCAACGCCAAGACCGCCGCGAACCAGCTGATCGGCGGCATGGTCTGGGGCATCGCCTATGCGCTCAGCGAAGAGGCGGTCGTCGACCCGCGCTCGGGCCATTTCGTCAACCCGGACTTCGGCGAATATCACGTCGCGGTGAACGCGGACGTGCCGCAGATCGAGGTGCATTTCGTCGAGGAGATCGACGACAGCGCAAACCCGGCGGGCGCAAAGGGCGTCGGTGAACTCGGCATTTCTGGCGCGGGCGCGGCGGTGGTCAACGCCATCTACAACGCGACCGGCGTGCGGGTGCGCGATGTCCCGGTGACGCTCGACACGCTGCTGCCTGGCTTGCCCGCTCTTTAAAGTCCTCCCCCGCCAGGGGGAGGTGGCAGCGAAGCCGACGGAGGGGGAGGTACGCGACGGCCTGTCATGATGGACACCGCCAACCGCCCCCTCCGTCACCGCCTTCGGCGGCGCCACCTCCCCCTGGCGGGGGAGGACTGAAAAAGGACACGACATGGCTGAAAACGCCGCCGCCTTCGCCACTACCAGCCGCCCCACACACCGTCACCCCGGGCTTGTTCCGGGGTCCCCTGCTCCACAAGGGGACGGCAGGAGGCTCCAGCGTTGCCCTCGCGGCACGGTGGACCCCGGAACAAGTCCGGGGTGACGAAGTGAAGGTGGCAAGCGCCTTTCTATGAACCTTACCTCTCACGATCACCGCTAGGCAGGAACCGCAACATCATGGCCGAAAACGACAGCGTCCTCGCCGCCGCGCGCGAATGGAAAGGCGACCCCCTCGCCCTCGCCACCGTGGTTTCCACCTGGGGCAGCGCGCCGCGTCCCAAGGGCAGCCATATGCTCGTCCATGGCGACGGCCGGTTCGAAGGATCGGTGTCGGGCGGCTGCGTCGAAAGCGACATCCTGCAAACCGCCGCCGACGTCATCGCCGGCGCGCCCTTCCAGCTGAAGCGCTACGGCGTCGCCGATGCCGCGGCCTGGGAAGTCGGTTTGCCCTGCGGCGGCGAGATCGCGGTGATGGTACAGCCCGTCTCCGCCACCGGCTTCGACCCCGAATTGTTCGACCGCATCGCCGACGCGCGTGACCGTGGCGAGGCGCTGACCGTCACCACCGATCTCGCCACCGGTCACAGCGATCTCAGGCCCCAGGAAACCGGCGAAGTCTTCGTCAACCGCTACGATCCCCCGCGCCGCCTGCTGATCGTCGGCGCAGTGCAGATCGCGCAGAGCCTCGCCGCGCTGGCGACGACGCTCGGCATCGCCACGACGGTCATCGACCCGCGCGCCCGCTTCCTGACCGAAGAGCGCTTCCCCGGCGTGACGCTGGACGACCGCTGGCCCGATGAGGCGATCGCCGCGCTGAAACCCGGCCCCGCCACCGCGGTCGTCACCTTGAGCCACGACATCAAAATCGACGATCCCGCGCTCATCGCCGCGCTCGCCACCGACGCGCCGTACGTCGGCGCGCTCGGCAGCCGCCGCAGCCACGCCGCGCGCCGCGAACGGCTAGCGGCGGAGGGCCTCAGCGCGGCGCAGATCGACCGGATCGACGCGCCCGTCGGCATCGATATCGGCGCGATCGGCCCGTCGGAAATCGCGCTGTCGATCGCCGCGGCGATGGTGGGGGCGTTCCATGATCGCCGCTGAAGACTGCGTGCTTGTGCTGCTCGCCGCCGGCCGTTCGCAGCGGATGGGCGACCTTGGCAGCAAGCTCGACGAACCGTTCCTCGGCCGCGCGCTCGGCCTGCACGTCGCCGTCGCGCTCGAAGACATGCCGTTCCGCGAACGCGTCGCCGTCGTCGGCAAGGCGCAATGCGATTATGCCGCGCATGGCTATACGACCGTGCGGAACGACGACCCGGCGCTGGGCCTCGGCCGGTCGGTCGCGCTCGGCGTCGACTGCGCGCGCGCGCATGGTGCGCAGGCGGTGGTCGTCGCGCTCGCCGACATGCCGCGCGTCACCGCGACGCACATTTGGCACTTGCTGGAAGCCGCGGACGGCCCCGACGCCGTGGTGGCGTCGAGCGACGGCATCAGCCCCAAGCCCCCCGCCGTCTTCGGCCGCAACCGATTCGACGCCCTGCTGGCGCTGGAGGGGGATCAGGGCGCCCGCGACATGGTTCGCGGCGGCAAGCACGTCGTCACGACCCCCGCCGAACTGATCGACGTCGATACGCATGAGGAACTGGAGCGGCTCCGCGCGCTGGTCGGCGACCCAGAAACCTACACGCGCCTGCGACGGTCGTAAGGCGCCGCCAGCAGCCCCGTCACCCCGGGCTCGCCCCGGGGTCCCGCTTCTTCTTCGACGCCTGGAAATAGCGGGACCCCGGATCAAGTCCGGGGTGACGATACACCAAGCCGCGTAATTCCCCGCCCCTCACCCAGTCGCCATACCCGCGAAGGCGGGAATCCAGACGCGCAGGTTTCGCGGGAATCGCTGGCGGTAGCGTGTCTGGATCCCCGCCTGCGCGGGGATGACGAAGGCTGACGTCTTCGCCCCCGCGACGGCGTTGGACGCAACCTATCCCAACCCATTCAGGCGTTCATCTTGTCCATGTTGCCGCGCACGTCACTCGTGGCGCAGCGCATCGATCGGGTTCAGCGCCGCTGCGCGCCGCGCCGGGAAATAGCCGAACACCACGCCGATCACCGCCGATATGCCGAACGCGATCAGGTTGATCTGCGGATCGAACGTCCAGGGCACCTGCATCAGCGGCACCAGCGCCAGGATGACGCCCTGCGCGATGATCAGTCCGACGATCCCGCCCAGGCACGACAACGCCACCGCCTCGACCAGGAATTGCAGCAGCACCTCGCGCGCCACCGCGCCGATCGCCAGGCGGATGCCGATCTCGCGCGTGCGCTCGGTCACCGACACGAGCATGATGTTCATGATGCCGATCCCGCCGACGACCAGGCTGATCGCCGCCACCGCCGCGACGATGCGGGTCAGCAAGGTCGTCGTACCCGTCAACGTGTCCGAAATCTGCTTGGTGTCGAAGATGTTGAAATCGTCCGGCCGCGCGCCCGTCAGATGGCGGCGTTCGCGCAGCAGGGCGGTGATTGACGACTGCACGGTCGCGCTGGAATAGGCGGGATCGACACCGACCAGCATCACGCGCACGTCGTCGTTGCCGACGAAGCGGCGCTGCACCGTCTTGATCGGCATGACGACCACGTCGTCCTGGTCGCCGAAGCCGCCCTGCCCGCGCGTCGTCAGCACCCCGATGACGTCGCAGCTGATATTGCCCAGCCGGATGCGCGTGCCGACCGCCTCGCCGGAGGGGAACAGGTTCTTGCGCACGGTATTGCCGATCAGGCACACCGCCTTGCCCGCTTCCTGCTCCGCCCGCGTCCAATAGCGCCCGGCAGCGAGCGGCCACGGCTGCACCGTATTGAACGCCAGCGTCGTGCCGTTGATCGTGGTGGACCAGTTCGCGCCTTCGTAGATGGCGGTGGCGCTGGCGTTGGTCTGCGGCGCGACCGCTGTGACGCCGGCGATCTGCGTCGCGATCGCGTCCGCATCGGGCACCTTGAACGGCGGTGGCGGCGGACCACCGCCACCCCGGCCAAAGCCTTGGCCGGGTCGCACCTGCAACACGTTGCTGCCCAGCGCGCTGATCTGCTGCTGCACCGCGGCCGTCGTCGCCTTGCCCAGCGTCACCATCGTGACGACCGCGCCGACGCCGATCACGATGCCCAGGATCGTCAGGAACGAGCGCAGCAGATGCCGCCGGATCGACCGGATCGCGAGGATGAAGGTGGTGCCTAGCATCTATGCCTCCACCGCCTCGCCCTGCCGGTGCTGCGCCTCGATCCGTTCGACGAGCCCGTCCTTGAAGTGGACGACCGTCCGCGCGAACGCCGCCATGTCGGGTTCGTGCGTCACCATCAGCACGGTGATGTTGGCGGTGCGGTTGAGGTCGGTCAGCAACTCCATGATCTCGACCGAGCGTTCGCTGTCGAGGTTGCCGGTCGGTTCGTCGGCGAGCAGCACGTCGGGCTGCGTCACGATCGCCCGCGCGATGGCGACGCGCTGCTGCTGGCCGCCCGACAGTTCCGCGGGCGTATGATCCCACCAGCGGTCGAGGCCCACCTTCTCCAGCGCCGCCATGCCCAGTTCGCGCCGCGTCTTCTTGTCCTCGCCGCGATAGAGCAGCGGCAGCTCGACATTCTCCAGCGCGCTGGTGCGGCTGAGCAGATTGAACCCCTGAAACACGAAGCCCAGGTAGCGCCGCCGCAACAGCGCGCGCTGGTCGCGATCCAGCGTTTCGACATGGTGGCCGCGGAACAGGAAGGTCCCGCCCGACGGCACGTCGAGGCAGCCGAGAATGTTCATCGTCGTCGACTTGCCCGACCCCGACGGCCCCATGACGGCGACGAAATCGCCCGCCTGGATGTCGAGGTCGACGCCCTTCAACGCCTGAAATTGCGTCGCGCCGGTGCCATAGACCTTAGTGACGTTGCGAAGGGAGATGAGCGGGTCAGCCATGGGCCGCTCCCCGATACCATCCCGGGCAGGGGGTCGCGAAACGCAGCCCCGCCCCACCCGTCCCCCCGGACTCGTTCCGGGGTCCACTCCGCGGCGAGGAGAACGGTTGGAGGCTCAAGCGTTGCCCCCGCTGCCCGGTGGACCCCGGAACGAGTCCGGGGTGACGGGGGTGGCTTGGCAGGCGTCCCTGCAAGCCCATGATGCCAGCAACGGCGCGCTTACTGCCCACCGGCCCCGCCCCCGCGACGGCCACCACCGGCACCGCCCGCACCGCCACCGCGCCGCGATCCGCTGGCCTTGTCGCCATTGCCCGCCAGCTGGCCGGTGATCACCTGCTGTCCCGGCTTCAGGTCGCCGCTCAGCACCTCGGTCATCGTGCCGTTGGTGTCGCCGGTCGTCACCTGCACCGGCTGCGGCTGGCCGTCGGCACCCTTGACGTAGACGGTCTGCGTCGCGCCGCGGCCCAGCGTCGCGGTCCGCTCCGGCCGGTCGCGGCGCGGGCGGAAGGTCAGCGATCCGGCGATGCCGCCGCTCGATCCGCCAGCCGACGCGCCGTCGCTCGGCTTGAAGCGCAGCGCCGCATTGGGGACGAGCAGCACGTTCTGCTTGTCCGACGTCACGATATCCGCGGTCGCGGTCATGCCCGGGCGTAGCTGCAACGACGGGTTGGCGACGGTCAGGTCGGCGGCATAGCTCACCACCTGGTTGGAGGAGGCGGTCGTCGCCGTCGTCGCGGTGGAGCTCGCCGAATTGACCGTCAGGTTCGATCCCAGATCGACGCGGCTGATCGTCGCGGGGAAGGTGCGGCCGGGGAAGGCGTCGACGGTGAAGGTCGCTTTCTGCCCGGTCTTCACCTCGCCCACGTCTGCCTCG
This sequence comes from Sphingomonas sp. DC4900, assembly GCF_049896485.1. Lineage (NCBI taxonomy): Bacteria > Pseudomonadati > Pseudomonadota > Alphaproteobacteria > Sphingomonadales > Sphingomonadaceae > Sphingomonas > Sphingomonas sp. DC4900. The sequence goes on along the minus strand of NZ_JAFCUK010000006.1, from coordinate 139,706 downwards.
TCGATCGCGACCTCCAGCTTCATCTGGGACAGGTCTTCGGCGATCACGAACAGCGTCGGCGTGTTGAACGAGGCGGCGACCGTGGCGCCCGGATCGATCTGGCGCGCCAGCACCACGCCGTTGACCGGCGAGCGGATGATCGCGCGCTGCCGCTGCGTCTGGCTCTGCGCCAGCAGGGCCTGCGAGGCGCTGACGTTCGCCTGCGCGGTCTTCAGCGCCGCGATCGCGCGCTGGTAATCGGCGCGGCCGGACTGGAGTTCGGTGCCCGACGGCACGCGCCCGTTCGACAGCTTGTACACCTCTTCGAGCCGGGCGAGCTGCGCGCGGCTTTCGGCGACGGTCGCTTGCGCCTGGTTCACCTGCGCCTGGTTCGCCGCGATCTGCGCGCGCTGCTGGCGGATCTGGTCGTCGATCTGCTGCGGGTCGATCAGCGCGAGCGGCTGGCCCGCCCGGACGCGATCGTTGACGTCAACCACCACCTTGGTGACGAGGCCCGACAGCTGCGAGCCGACCGTCACCTGGTTGGTGGGCGCGAGCTTGCCCGTCGCGGAGACGGTAACGGTAAGGTTGCCGCGCTCCACGCCCTGCGTCGCATAGCCCGCCTCCGCCTTGCCGCCGAAGCAGCTCTTCAGCAGCAGCGCGAGCAGCACCACGCCGATCGCGACCAGCCCCCATTTCAGATAGCGGCGCCACACGGGCACCGGCTTCACGCCGAGGAAATCGTCGAGCTGTGCGTCGGCCATCAGCGGGGTTCCGTTGCGAAAATGGGGGTAGCGCCGCGCTCGGGCGCCTGCGGCACGACGCTGGGGTCCCAGCCGCCGCCCAGCGCATCGTACAGCGCGATCAGCGCCGTCGCCTGATCGGAGCGCGCCTGCGTCAGGCCGTTCTGCGCCGAAAGCAGCGCGGCTTCCTGCTGGTTCAGCGTCGTGAAATCGGTAAGCCCGGTGCGATACTGGCTGCGGCTCAGGATCGCCGAGGCGTTGGCGGCATCATAAGCGATCGCGAACTGCGTCTCGCGTCGCCGCGCCGAATCCAGCGCGACGATGGCATTTTCGATGTCCTCGAGCGCCAGCAGTACTACGCCCTTGTAATTGGCGAAGGCCGTATCCGCCGCCGCCTCGTTGCTGCGGACCTGCGCGCGCAGCCGCCCGCCGTTGAAGATCGCCTGCGTCAGCCCGGCGAACAGGCCGCCGGTAATCGCGTCGCCGAGTCCCGTAAGGCTGGTCGCATTGCTGTTGATGTTCCCGGTGATCGCCAGCGCCGGGTACAGCTGCGCCTTGGCGACGCCGATCCGCGCGGTGGCGGCGGCCAGCGTGCGCTCGGCACTGCGCACGTCGGGGCGGCGGCGCAGCGCATCGGCGGGAATGCCGACGCCGACGCTCGCCGGCCCCTTCGGGATCGCCCGCGGCGCGGCGAGCGCGCTACGCAACGCGCCCGGCGCCTGCCCGGTCAGCACGCCCAGCCGCGCGACGGCGGCGGCATATTGCTGTTCGATCTGCGGCACGCTCGCCGCGGTCTGCGCCCGCTGGCTGCGCGCCTGTTCGACATCGACCGACGAAACGAGGCCCGCCTGCACGCGGAACCCCGCAATCTCCAGATTGTCGTCCTGGATCGCCAGGCTGGCGCGCGCATTGGCGAGCTGCGCCTGATAGGCGCGCGCCAGCACGTAATTGCGCGCGACCTCGCTTTCGACGCTCAGCAGCACGGTCGCATAGTCGAACCCGCTCGCCTCATATTGCGCGCGGCTCGCCTCCACCGTCCGGCGGATCTCGCCGAACAGGCCGACCTGATAGCTTGCCGACAGGCCGGCGGAGAAGCTGTTGGTGCCGCCGCCACCCGTGTCGACCACGGTGCCGTCGGGCAGCGTGAACGAGCGGCCACCGCCGCGCAGATTCTCGTTACGCTGATAGCCCGCCGACCCGGACAGCGTCGGCAGCAGCGACGCGCGGCTCTGCACCAGCGCCTCGCGCGCCTGCCGCAGCCGGCCGATCGCCTGGGCGATATCGGTGTTGGCGCCGCGCGCCTGCTCGACCAATTGGCCGAGCACGGGGTCGTCGAAGTTCGACCACCAGCGCGTCAGATCTTCGGGACTGGCCGGCGCCGGCACCGAATAGGCGGTGGGAACGCCCAGCTCGGCGGGCGTCTTCGCGCGATAATCGGGGCCGACGGTGCAGCCCGCCAGGGCCAGCGCGGCGAGCGCCGGAGCGGCGAACGGGGAAGCGGTCAGGCGAACCATGCGTCCTGTGTGATCAACACACCGCATCGCGTCCAGCGCTTTTGTGTCGCAAAGTGTCACGTCCGCGTCATCAACGCCCCTGGAACGCCGGCTTGCGCTTTTGCAGGAACGCCATGCCGCCCTCGGTCGAATCCGCCGATCCGCGCGCGGTGCGCTGCGCATCCGCCTCGGCGGCCAGCGCCGCGGCATAGTCGCTCTCCATCGCCCGGCCCAAGGCGCGCCGCATCAGGCCCAGCGCCACCGTCGGCCCGGCCGCCAGCCGCGTCGCGAGCGCCAGCGCCTCGGCATCCAGCGCCTCGTCGGCAACGACGCGGTGTATCATGCCCCAATCGAGTGCCTTGGCCGCCGGCACACGCTCGCCGAGCAGCATCATCTCCGCCGCCCGCGCCCGCCCGATCAGCCGCGGCAGCATCCACGACGCGCCCCCGTCCGGCACCAGCCCGATATTGACGAACGCCTGCAGGAAATAGGCGGTCTCGCTCGCCACGCAGAAATCCGCGGCCAGCGCCAGGCTGCACCCGATCCCCGCCGCCGGTCCACGCACCGCGCTGACCACCGGTACGCCAAGATCGGCGATCGCCTGCATCGTCGGGTTGTACTGGTCGGTCAGCGCCGCATAGGTCGCCTCGCCGGGATCATCGGCGCCAAGCGCGCCGCCGCCGACGTCCGCGCCCGAACAAAAGGCCCGCCCCGCCCCCGCCAGCAGCACCGCCCGCGCGCCATCCAGTCGCGCCAGCGCGTCGCGCAACTCGTCGAACAGCGCCGGCGGCGCCGCATTCAGCCGATCGGGCCGGTTGAGCGTCAGCACCAGCACCGCGCCCTGCCGCTCGGCCAGAATATGCTCATACGCCATGGTCACGTCTTCCTCTCCCGCGCGACGTCGATTCCACTGATCCGTCCGCCGCTCGTTCCGAGACATAGCGAAGTGCGGAGCGGGTGCCATAGGGGACTTCGGCCGATCCCGGATCAGCCCATGATGCGATGCGCGATGACAGAAACGCCGGCGTCAGTCAGCAATTCGGACCTTTCATGCGCCAGAGACCGTCATCGCGACGCTTTCCAATCCCCCGGCGCAACATAATAAGACAATGTTGCATACATATCACAATGCCAAGAAACGTTCATAATGCTGTCATTTTGTCGCTTGATCCGAATGCGGCGAACCGATCTTATGGCCCCTAGAGGCTCCGTAAGGGGCTGGGACCAAAGGGGTTAATTCGTGAAACTGTCGCATCTCTATGCGGCGACGGCGATCCTGCCGCTCGCCCTCGCTACTGCTTTGCCTGCGTTCGCGCAGACCACCGCCACCGATACCCAGACCAGCCCGGTTCCCGATCCCACCCAGGTCCCGACCGACCAGCAGAACCCGCAGTCGCCCAACGCCGACGCGGGCAGCAACACGCAGAGCGGCGGCGACATCGTCGTCACCGGGTCGCGCATCCGCCGCGACGAATTCTCCGTCTCCGATCCCATCACCGTCATCGGCAAGGACGAGATCACGCAGGCCGGCTTCGCCAGCGCCGCCGACGCGTTGCAGAGCAATGCGATCACGCAGGGCACGTCGCAGATCAACAACACCTACGGCGGCTTCGTCACCGACGGCGGCACCGGCGCGAACACGCTGGGCCTGCGCGGCCTCGGCCCGAACCGCACGCTGATCCTGCTCAACGGCCGCCGCCTGGCGCCGGGCGGCACGCGCGGCTCGGTGGTCGCCGCCGACCTCAACGTGCTGCCGACCGCGCTCATCGACCGGATCGAAGTGCTGAAGTCCGGCGCCTCGTCGGTCTACGGCTCAGACGCGGTTGCGGGCGTCGTCAACATCATCACCGACAAGGCGCTGACCGGCCTGCAGCTCGACCTGCAAACCAACGTGCCCGCCGTCGGCGCCGGCGTCGATCGCCGCGCCAGCGCCAGCTTCGGCATGCAGACCGATCGCCTCGGCATCGTCGGCTCGCTCGAATATCGCAAGCGCAACGCGCTCGCCCGCGGCGACGTGCCGTTCTTCAACTGCCCGATCGGCGGCTTCCTCGATGGCGAGGGGTCGGCGTTCGGGTCTGGCGATCCCTTCCCGGTCGGCGATCCGCGCAACTGCTTCACGATCGACAATGGCGGCACCACGATCAACACGCTCGGCCTGCCGACGCGTCAGGCGATCGGCCGCACCAGCGGCGTGCTCGGCAACTTCAACCGCTTCGTCCCCGCCCCCGGCGTCACCACCGGGCCGTTCCCCGGCTATCTCGGCGTCGGCAATTACGATCGCGACACGTTCGATCCGGCGATGCAGCGCGAACCGCTCGTCACCGGCGTCGAAACCTACACGGGCTATCTGTCGGCAACCTACAAGCTGGAAGCGCTGGGCAACGCGGAAATCTACGGCGAACTGCTCGGCACTCGCCGCAAGTCGGGATCGCCGCTGTATCGCCAGCTGTCGCTCGACTATCTCCAGGGCAGCCCGCTGCTCCCGGCGAACATCCGCGACGGCTCGTTCGCCAACCCGACCAACACGTCGAGCGGCAGGATCATCGCGGCGCGCGCCTTTATCGGCTTCGGCCTGACCGAAGACGCGCAGACCGTCGATTACGTCCGCGCCTCGGGCGGCATCCGCGGCGACTTCTTCTTCCCCGGCTGGCGCTATGACGCCTATGTCGGCAAATCGTGGAACGATGGCGTCTACACCGGTCAGTCGTTCCTGATCGATCGCCTCGCCAACTCGCTCAACGTCGTCGCCAATCCGGACGGCACGTTCAGCTGCGCCAGCGCCGCGTCCAATCCCAATTGCGTCGCCGCCCCTGCGCTGACCGCCGGGGTGATCGGCGGTCAGCTGCCGCAGAACTTCCGCAACTACATCTTGGCGAATACTCGCGGCACGACGGCGTTCCGCGAGACGACCTATGCCTTCAACATCGACGGCCCGCTGTTCAAACTGCCGGGCGGCGATGCGCAGTTGGCCCTGGGCGTCGAGCATCGCCGCCAGAGCATCAACGACCAGCCCGACCTTAACTCGATCAACGGCAATCTGTTCGGCCTGACCGCCGCAACGCCGACGGTCGGCAAGGACAACGTCAAGGAAGCGTTCGGCGAAATCTACCTGCCGCTGCTGCAGGACCTGCCCTTCGCCTATCGCCTGAACGTTACCGCCTCGGGCCGCTATACCGATTACGCCTCTTACGGCTCGGGCACGACCTACAAGGTCTCGGCCGAGTGGGAACCGTTCCGCGGCTTCGGCTTCCGCGGCAGCTACGGCACGTCGTATCGCGCGCCGGCGCTCGCCGAACAGTTCCTGGGCGCGACCAGCGGCTTCCTGCCGACCAACTCGGACCCGTGCAGCGGCCTGCCGGTGCCCGCGCAGCAGTCGCCCAACCAGCAGATCATCGCGCGCAACTGCGCCTCGATCGGCCTGCCGGCGGACTTCGAACAGCGCAACAGCATCACCTCGTTCCGCGTCGGTGGGGCAGAGGCGGGCTTGAGCGCGGAAACCTCGACCAACTGGACGGTCGGCGCGGTGCTGCGTCCGCGCCTGCCGGAATCGGTCGGCCAGCTGTCGCTGTCGCTCGACTATTTCGACGTGAAGGTCGACAACGGCGTGTCGGACCTGTCCGGTGCGACGATCCTGTCGCGCTGCTACAGCAACCCGAATTTCGATGCGAACGCCGGGTTCTGCCGCTTCGTGCAGCGTGACGCCAATCAGGCGCTTACCGTCACCAGCAGCTTCGTGAACCTGTCCGAAAACATCGTGAAGGGTTACGAGTTCAACGGCCGCTACGCCCGCAACCTGTTCGGCGGCAAGTTCGTCTTCAACGCGAACGTCACCAAATACACCGAACAGTCGACCCGCCTGTTCCCCGAGGAATTCCTGACCGATGCCAACGGCATCGTCACCTCGCCGGAATGGGTCGGCAATTTCGACGCCAACTACACCGTCGGCCCGATGACGGTCCGCTACGGGCTCGACTGGATCGGTGGCGACCACAACAAGACGTATAACTATTTCGCGTTCGACAATTTGACCGGCATCACCGACCCGGCGCTGGTCCAGCAGTATCGCGACAATTACTTCTTGGAAGCGGACGGCTACGTCCTCCACCAGCTGTCGGTGCAGTTCAACGTGCAGAAGAAGTACCAGTTCACCTTCGGCGTGCGGAACCTGCTCGACACGAAGCCCCCGCGGATCACCTCCATCGGGTTCACGACCATCGGCAATGCCCCGCTCTATTCGGGCTATGATTATGTCGGCCGGTCGTTCTTCGCGAACGTCAACGTCAAGTTCTAACCTGTATCGGAAGGCTCCGGGGCAACCCGGGGTCTTCCTTTTTTCCTCATGACGATCGATCCTCAACCGCCCTGCGACGCCCGAGCCGAAGCGATCCGGGCAAACCTGCGCCTGGCCCTGGCCGATCAAGTGAAGGCGTGGCAGGTGCCGCAATCGACCGCGACCGCACGGCTTGGTATCGGGCGCTCGACGCTCAACAACATCCTCAACCACGACAACCGCCGGATTTCGATCGCGTCGCTGATCACGATGCTGTCGCGCGCCGGCGCCGAAGTGTCGGTGGAGGTAGCACTCGCGCCGGCTAGGCCTGACGCGCAATGAGGCACCGGATTCGTCATTGCGAGCGAAGCGTGCTTCGCTTGTGCTCGCAATGACGGATTAAACCGGACTGCCGTTTCTTAACAAGACGGCCGAAACACCCTTACCGCCCGGACCAATTCCCCGGCCGCTTCTCGACGAAGGCCGCCATGCCTTCCTTCTGGTCCGCCGTGCCGAACAGCCCGTTGAACAGCCGCCGCTCGAACTGGATGCCCTGTGCCAGCGGCGTTTCGAACGCGGCGTTCACCATTTCCTTGTTCGCCAGCACGGCAAGCGGCGCCATCGCGGCGATCGACGCGGCGGTCTTCACCGCCTCCTCGACCAGATCGGCCGCCGGGATGATCCGACTGACGAGGCCGGCGCGCTCCGCCTCGGCGGCATCCATCATCCGTCCCGTCAGGCACATCTCCATCGCCTTCGCCTTGCCGACCGCGCGGGCAAGCCGCTGCGATCCGCCCATGCCGGGGCTGACCGCCAGCTTCACTTCGGGCTGACCGAATTTGGCGGTGTCGGCGGCGAGGATGAAGTCGCACATCATCGCAAGCTCACAGCCGCCGCCCAGCGCATAGCCGGCCACCGCCGCGATCACGGGCTTGCGCGTCTGCGTCAGCCGCTCGTAGCCGGCGAAATGGTTCGTCCCGTACATGGCGGCGAAATCCATCGCCGCCATCTCCTTGATGTCCGCGCCCGCCGCGAACGCCTTGGCGCTGCCGGTCAGCACCGCGCAGCCCTGGCTCGCGTCGGCGTCGAAGGCCGCGAGCGCCGCCAGCAGATCGGCGAGCACCTGCGCATTGAGCGCGTTCAGCGCCTCCGGCCGGTTAAGCGTGATGAGCGTCACGGCATCGCGCCGCTCGACGAGGATGGTCTGGTAATCGGACATAGGGGCCTCTCCTTAATTCGGCGTCCACGCCTCGGCGGGCGGCAAGGGCGCGAAGATCTGGTCGATCAGGTGATCGGTCACGGCCTCGGGCGTCGCCGGGTTCCAGCGCGGGCTGTTGTCCTTATCGACGATCACCGCGCGCACGCCTTCCAGGAAATCGTGGCGCTGCACGACATGCGTCGCGACCGCATATTCTTGGCGCATTTCGTCGGCGAAGCTCTGCATCAGGCTGCCGTCGTACAGCAGGCGCAGCGATACCTTCATCGACTGCGGCGACTTGGTCTTGAGGAGCGCGATCTGTTGCGCAGCGAAATCACCCCCATCCGCCTCCAGCGCCGCAAACACCTCTTCCAGCGTATCGGAGGCGAACAGACGGTCGATGTCGGCGCGATGGTCGAGCAGCGCTGCATGCGGCACCGCAGCACTCGCCGCAGTCAGGATGGCATCGATACCGTGCGGGTCGGCGGCGATCGCCGCCTTCACCCCGGGCAGTGCGCTCGCAGGCAGGTAATGCGTCGCCAGGCCCAGCGCATGCGCCTCCGCCCCGTCGAGCCGGTGGCCGGTCAGCGCGATGAACTGGCCGATCCGCCCCGGCAGGCGCGACAGATACCAACCGCCGCCGACGTCGGGGAACAGGCCGATCCCCGTTTCCGGCATCGCGAACTTCGTGTTCTCGGTCGCGACGCGGTAGCGGCAGGGCAGCGCGATGCCGACGCCGCCGCCCATCGTCACGCCGTCCATGAAGGCGACGCTCGGCTTGGCGTAGGTGAACAGCCGGTGGTTCAGCCGGTATTCGGTGTGGAAGAACGCCCGCGCCGCCGCGCCGTCGCCCGCGCCGCTGTCGGCGAGCATGCGGATGTCGCCGCCGGCGCAAAACCCGCGTGCCCCCTTGGGATCGCCGTCCGCCGAGGGCGCGTGGTCGATCATCACCGCCGCGATGTCGGCATCGGTACGCCAATCCTCCAGCGCCGCGAGCATCGCCTCGCACATCGCCATGTTGAGCGCATGCAGCGCGCGCGGCCGGTGCAACCGCAGCCGCCCGAGCGCGCCATTGATCTCGATCAAAACATCCTGGGTCATGGTGGCGAGCTTTGCCGGGCGGCAGGCCGCGCGTCCATACCGATCCGACGAATTGGCCTGCCTAAGGGTTTGACTCGCGCCCAACCCCGGCCCATTTCAACACCATGCCCGCGTTGCGTCCAAAACCGACCCTTGATTCCGCCCCCCAATGGCCGCTCGGCGGCGGAGAGTGCGGTGCGCTGATCCGCGATCATGACTGGTCCGCGACTCCGCTGGGGTCGGTTGCCGGCTGGTCGGGCGCGCTGCGCACGACGGTCGCCAATATCGTCAATTCGCCGGTGCCCAAGGTGCTGATGTGGGGGCCGGACAACGTCCTGATCTACAACGACGCCTACACCGCCATCGCGGGCGACAAGCATCCGGCGGCGCTCGGCGGCACCGCCGAAGGCGTCTGGCCCGAAATCTGGGACTGGAACCGCGCGATCCTCGATCGGTCCGCGACCGGAGAGGTCGTCGCCTATCGCGACCAGCCGATGACGCTGCTGCGCGACGGCGTACCGCAGACCTTCTTCTTCGACCTGTTCTACACCCCCGTCTACCTCGATGACGGCACGGTCGGCGGCGCGATGTGTACGGTGATCGACAATACCGCGCGCGTCAGCGCGGAGGTGGCGGTCGCACACAGCGTCGCCGAATTGCGCACCATCACCGATGCGTTGCCGGTCCTCATCTCGTATCTCGACCGCGACCTGGTCTACCGTTTCGCCAACGGCGCCTATCAGCAGTGGTTCGGCCGTACGCCGGATCAGATGGTCGGCTGCCACCTGCGCGAGGTGCTGGGCGAGGAGAGCTACGCCGAACGCCTGCCGCTGGTCGAACGCGCGCTCGCGGGAGAACCGATCGCATCGGAAGGACGTCTGCCGCATCGCGACGGCAGTTTCCATCGCGCGGACATCCGGTACATCCCCCGCATCGGTGACGATGGCGACGTGCTGGGCATCCATGTCCTGGTGACCGACGTCGAAGAGCGCGCGCAACGCGAAGCGGCGGTCCGTCGCAGCAACGACCGCTTCCGCGGCGCGATGGAGGCGGTCCACGGCGTTTTGTGGACCAATTCGCGGGATGGCCAGATGACCGGCGAACAGCCCGGCTGGGCGGCGCTGACCGGGCAATCGCGCGAAGACTATGCCGGCTATGGCTGGGCGAGCGCCGTCCATCCCGAGGATGCCGACGCGACCGTCGCGGCCTGGAATGCCGCGGTCGCCGCCAAATCAGTCTTCGTGTTCGAACATCGCGTCCGCCGCCATGACGGCGCGTGGCGCAACTGCCTGATCCGCGCGCAGCCGATCACGGGTGCCGACGGCGAGATCGTCGAATGGGTCGGCGTCCATACCGACATCACCGAACAGCGCGCCGCCGAACAGTCGCTACGCGATCAGGCCGAGCATCTGCAACGCCAGGTCCGCCATCGCGAACGGGCCGAGGAACAGCTGCGCCACCTCAACGAACATCTCGAAGCACGCGTCATCTCCGAAATCGGCGAGCGTCGCCGCGCCGAGGCGGCGCTGGCCCAGGCGCAGAAGATGGAGACGATCGGCAAGCTCACCGGCGGCGTCGCACACGATTTCAACAATCTGCTGCAGGTCGTGTCGGGCAACCTTCAGCTGCTCGCCAAGGACATCGCCGGCAACGATCGCGCCGAACGCCGCGTCGCCAACGCGATGGCGGGCGTGTCGCGCGGATCGAAGCTCGCCGCGCAGCTGCTCGCCTTCGGCCGGCGCCAGGCGCTGGAACCCAAGGTCGTCAACGTCACCCGCTTCGTCCAGGGCATGGATGACATGCTGCGCCGCGCGATCGGCGAGGGCGTCGAGGTGGAGACGGTGTTCGGCGGCGGCCTGTGGAATTGCTTCATCGATCCTGCGCAGATCGAGAATGCGCTGCTCAACCTCGCGATCAACGCGCGTGACGCGATGAGCGGCCAGGGCAAGCTGACCATCGAACTGTCCAACGCGCATCTCGACGACGATTATGCCCGCACCCATGACGAGGTCGAGCCGGGCCAGTATGTCATGCTTGCGGTCAGCGACACGGGCACCGGCATGACGCCCGATATCGTCGACAAGGTCTTCGAACCTTTCTTCTCGACCAAGTCCGAGGGCAAAGGATCGGGCCTTGGCCTCTCCATGGTCTATGGCTTCGTCAAGCAATCGGGCGGCCACGTGAAAATCTATTCCGAGCCCGGCCACGGCACGACGATCAAACTGTACCTGCCGCGCAGCATGGACAGCGAGGATGTCGAGGTCATCGTCAACACCGGCGCGATCGAGGGCGGCACCGAAACGGTGCTGGTCGTCGAGGACGATGACGAGGTGCGCGCCACCGTCGTCGAGATGCTGGGCGATCTCGGCTATCGCGTGCTGAAGGCGGTCGACGCGCAAAGCGCGCTCAGCGTCATCGAAAGCGGTATCCCGATCGACATGCTATTCACCGACGTGGTGATGCCCGGCACGCTGAAGAGCCCGGAACTCGCGCGCAAGGCGAAGGAGCGGCTGCCCGAACTCGCGGTGCTGTTCACCAGCGGCTATACCGAAAATTCGATCGTGCATGGCGGCCGCCTCGACGCCGGCGTCGAGTTGCTGTCGAAGCCGTACACGCGCGAGGCGCTGGCCCGGAAGTTCCGCACGGTCCTCGCCAACCAGCGCCAGCGCAGCGCCAGCCTCGCCGCGCGCGACCTGACCACGGCGCCGGCCCCGCTGCGCAGCGCTGCGGGTGCGGCGGGACAGGTCACGGTCCTGCTGGTCGAGGATGACGAGGTGATCCGCGCGACCACCGCCGAAATGCTGCAGGCCTGCGGCTATGTCGTCGTCGATGCGGCAAGTGCGGAGGATGCCGCCACGGCGCTCCAGACGGTTCCGATCGACGTGCTGGTCACCGACGTCAACCTGCCCGGCGCCTCCGGCCCGGCCTTCGCGGCCCGCGCGCGCGATCTGCGTCCGGGCGTCGGCATCGTCTTCGCGACCGGCGACACGGCGGGCGTGCCCCCGGGCACCGGCGCGGTGCTGCTTGCCAAACCTTATGGTGCCGATGCGTTGCAGGCCGCCATCGCCGCAGCGCGAACGGGCGAGACGCCGGTGCAGGCGCGCAAGCTGGAACGCGAGGCGGACTAATTGTAACGACCGGCGGGGGGGCCTCGCCCTCAGCCGAACGGCAGTTCGCCGTCGCGTCGTTCCAGCGCCAGCAACTGCGCCTTCGCCGTCATGCCGCCCGCAAAGCCGGTCAGCTTGCCCGTCGATCCGACGACGCGGTGGCAGGGCACGATGATCGAGATCGGGTTACGCCCATTTGCGGCGCCCACGGCCCTCGACGCATCCGGTCGGCCCAGCGCCAGCGCGATCGCGCCATAGCTGCGCGTTTCGCCATAGGGGATAGTCAGCAGCGCCGCCCACACCGCCTTTTGAAAGTCGGTGCCGCGCATATCGAGCGGTACGTCGAAGACCCGCCGCTCACCCGCGAAATAGGCCGTCAGCTGCGCGGTCGCGGACCGCAATGTCGGATGGTCGTCATTCTCGACGAGCGCAGGCAACGGCACCCGTCGCGGATCGTCATCCGGCCACAGCACGGCGACCAGCCCGGCGTCGCTCGCCACCAGCCTCAGAACACCCACGGGGGAATCGAGGCGCGTGGTGGCGAGCGTCATGGCGTCCGGGCTAACCCGAACGCCGACATCGGGAAAGCCCGTCAGTTGCGCAGCGAATCCGGCACGATGCCGCCATTCTCGGCCAGCTTCGCCATCACCGCCTTGTGCAGCGCGATATTCTGTTCGGCGCTACCGTCCTCGCCCGCATGGACGCCCAGTTCCTGCCCCAGCTCGCGCCGCGCGGCGAGGCTGGAATCGAGGTCGAGCAGCTTCAGCAGATCGACGATCGACGATTGGTAATCGCCTCCGCCGTTCCTCATCGTCGCCATTTCCGACAGCACCGCGCCGACATCGACCGGCGCCGCGGGCGTCGGCGCGGCCGCAGGAGCTTGCGGCGGCGCAGAGGTTGGCTGCGGCGCCTGCGGTGCAGCCTGGGCCGGCGCCGGGGTCGGGGCGGCCGATGCGGCGGGCTTGTGGCCGAAAACCTTGCTCATGATGCTGCCGAAGATGCTCATCGTCATGCTCCCGTTGCGTCGCCGAAGCAGCGACCGTTGCGCCATCAAACGTCGACGCGCGCCGAATGCTCCCCGCGCCGGAACGCAGCGCCGCGTCCGAACGTTGGCCACCCCGGATTGAGGGAGTGGACAATGTCTAAGAATTTCATGGGGATCGCGTCGGCCGCAGCGCTCGCGCTGGCGCTGTCCGCCTGCGGATCGCGTACCGACACCGCCAACAGCGCGGACGCCACGATGGCAAACGACACCGCAGGCTTCGACGCGGCCAACGTCGGTGCGACCGGCGCCAACATGGGTGCCGCCTCGCGTCCCGCCGCCGGCCAGACCTTCGTCAACACCGCCGCGGCGAGCGACGCGTTCGAGATCGCCAGCTCGAAGCTCGCGCTCGACAACAGCTCGTCGGCCGCGATCAAGAAATACGCCAACCAGATGATCGCCGCCCATACCGCGTCGACGGACAAGCTGAAGGCGACCGTTTCGGGCCTCAGCCCGGCGATCACGCCCGACCCGACGCTCAACGCCGATCAGCAGGCGAAGCTCGATTCGCTGAAGGGCCTCACCGGCACCGCCTTCGACACCGCCTATATCGCGGCGCAGCAGCAGGCGCATCAGCAGGCCTATGACATGCTGACCGCCTATGGCGCGAGCGGCGACGTGCCTGCGCTGAAGACCTTCGCCTCCGGCCTCGCCCCGACCGTCGCAGCGCATCTCAACATGGCAAAGGGCCTGAAGGCCTAAGTCACGCCCGGCATCACGCTCAGCGCGGATGACGCCGCGCGAGCGCGATGCCGGCCAAGTTCTTCGATCGCGGCACATGGCGGACATGGACGCGATCGAAGCCACCACGCGCGTGCACCCAGGCGTCGCGATGCGGCAGCAGTTGCGGGCTGCGGCATGCCCAGCGCCCCAGCGCCTGTTCGACGATCGTCCGCGCATCGCCGATGAACAGCACGTCGCGTGCGCCCGCGGCGGTAGCGATGGCTGCGGCAAACCGCAGCGCCAGCCACTCCGCCGTGCAATTGTCGCCGACGCCCATGTCGTCCCGAATGTAGCTGTCGCCATGCGCGACCACGCCGATTTCCATCCGCGCCGGATCGCCGCGCGCCCCGCCGTCGAAATACAGCGTCATCCGCTCCCTTGCGGAACGGCGCTGGCCCTCCACCTTTATGTCCCCGAACACCGCAGATTCGTCAGGAGCCGTCATGACCGATACCCGCAAGGCCGTGTTGCACCGGATGGTGCTTGCCGACCATATCTGCCCGTTCGGCGTACGCGCCAAGCAGATCCTGCAATCCGAAGGATTTGAGGTCGAGGACCATATCCTGCGCACGCGCGAAGAGGTCGATGCGTTCAAGGCCGAGCGCGGCCTCGCGACCACGCCGTTGATCGAAATCGACGGAGAGGTGATCGGCGGCAGCGACGATCTGGAGCGCTGGCTCGCCAAGGTCGACTGAGCGCGACACCCGCGCCGTGTCGACGCCTGCCGCCGTTTTCGACCATGACGTCGAACAGGTCGCGCGGGCGCTGATCGGCGCGACCCTGCTGGTCGACGGCGTCGGCGGCACGATCGTCGAGACGGAGGCCTATGACGCCAACGATCCCGCCTCGCACAGCGCGCGCGGCCCCTCGCCGCGCAATGCCGCGATGTTCGGGCCGGCGGGACGCGCCTATGTCTACCGCAGCTACGGCATCCATTGGTGCTTCAACATCGTGTGTGCGCCCGGCAGCGCGGTGCTGATCCGCGCGCTCGAGCCCACGCACGGTCTCGATATGATGATCGCGCGCCGCGGCCTCGCCGATCCGCGCCTGCTCTGCGCCGGCCCGGGGCGGCTGTGCCAGGCGCTCGGCATCGATGCGCGGCTCGATCACGCCCCGATCGATGCGCCACGCTTCACGCTGATCCCCGCCACCAGCGCAGCGCCCCTGCACGCCGGCCCCCGCATCGGCATTACCCGCGCGATAGACACGCCATGGCGCTTCTGCCTCGCCGGTTCGCGCTACCTCAGCCGGCCTGCGCGTTAGAGGGACAACGGTCGATCCGTCATTGCGAGCGCAGCGAAGCAACGACGCAGGGTAAGCGGCTCAAACCGCCCAAGCCAAAGCTGCCGACGATCGGCAAGATACACCAGCTTTCGGCGTGTTTCGCACCTCACCAAACGGACAAAACCGCAGATTTCCGCCATTTCAGTGTTTGGCATGCATAATGCACTACCACAGTCGCAGCCGCATCGGGCTGTCGCCTTTGAGAGGAAAGTCCATGTTCGCCACCACGCTCGCCGCCGCCATCCTGTCGATCACCACGCCCGCCGCCGCGCCGGCACCGGCCCCCGCAGCGCCCGCCGCCGGCCAGAGCGACGCCGCCGCCCAGCCCGCCAAGGGCCGCTACAACCCGCGCGTCTGCATCGTCGATTACCCCACCGGCACGCGCATCCCCACCAAGACCTGCAAGCTGCTCGGCCAATGGCGCGCCGACGGTATTGATCCGCTGCCCGGCAAGTGATCCTCCGGAACGCCGGCCGCACGTCCGCCTCATGGCGGGATGTGCGGCCGGGCTGCGATCGACGGGGACCTTCCATGCTGCGCCTGCGTTCTCGCTGGCACACATTATGGGGGTCCTCATCTTGCACAGCCTGCCCGACCGGCTCGACGCCGGCTCGCCCTATCCGCTCGGCGCGACGTTCGACGGCCTCGGTGTCAATTTCGCGGTCTATTCCGCCAATGCCGATGCGATCGAGCTGTGCCTGTTCGACGCCACCGGCAAGCGCGAGCTGAAGCGCATCGCCTTGCCCGAATGCACCGACGAGGTGTGGCACGGCTATCTGCCCGACGCCGGCCCGGGCCTGCTTTACGGCTATCGCGCGCACGGCCGCTACGAGCCCGAGAACGGCCATCGCTTCAATCCCAACAAGCTGCTGCTCGATCCCTATGCCCGCAAGCTGCACGGCCAGATCAAATGGACCGACGCGCTGCACGGCTACAAGGTCGGCCATCCGAAGGAGGACCTGTCCTTCGACAAGCGCGACAGCGCGCCCGCCATGCCCAAGGCGGTCGTCGTCGACGATCATTGGGACTGGTCGCGCGATACCAAGCCCAACACGCCCTGGTCCGAAACCGTCATCTACGAAGCGCATGTGAAGGGCCTGACCAAGCTGATGGAGCTGGTCCCGCCGAACGAACGCGGCACCTATGCCGGCCTCGGCCACCCCGCGGTCATCGCACATCTGAAGCGCATCGGCGTCACCGCACTCGAACTGCTGCCCATCCACAGCTTCACGCAGGACCGCTTCCTCCAGGAAAAGGGCCTGAAGAACTATTGGGGCTATAACACGCTCGGCTTCTTCGCGCCGGAACAGGCGTATATGGCGTCGGACAGCCAGGACGAGCTGCGTCGCGCCGTCCACCGCCTGCACAAGGCGGGGATCGAGGTGATCCTGGATGTCGTCTACAACCACACCTGCGAAGGTAGTGAAAAGGGCCCCACCCTGTCGTGGCGCGGGCTCGACAACGCCAGCTATTACCGCCTGGTCAAGGACCAGCCGCGCTACAGCATCAACGACACCGGCACCGGCAACACGCTGAACCTCAGCAAGGCGCGCGTCATCCAGATGGTGACGGACAGCCTTCGCTATTGGGCGACCAGCTTCGGCATCGACGGCTTCCGCTTCGATCTCGGCCTGACGCTGGGGCGCGAAGAGCATGGCTTCGATCCCGGCGCCGCCTTCTTCGACGTCGTCCGGCAGGACCCGGTGCTCGGCCGCCTGAAGCTGATGGCGGAGCCGTGGGACGTCGGCCCCGGCGGCTATCAGCTCGGCAATTTCCCGCCCGGCTTTGCGGAGTGGAACGACAAATATCGCGACACCGTCCGCCAGTTCTGGCGCGGCGATGCCGGCCAGCGCGCCGATCTCGCCGCGCGTCTGTCGGGATCAGGCGACCTGTTCGACCGCCGCTCGCGCCGTCCCTGGGCGAGCATCAACCTGCTGTCCGCGCACGACGGCTTCACCCTCGCCGACACGGTGATGTACGAAGAGCGGCACAATGAGGCGAACGGCGAGGACAATCGCGACGGCCACGACAACAACCATTCGCGCAACTGGGGCCACGAAGGACCGACCGACGATCCCGCGATCAACGATGCGCGCGGACGCGTGCAACGGTCGATGCTGACGACGCTGCTCGCCTCGCTCGGCACGCCGATGCTGGTCGCGGGCGACGAGTTCGGTCGCACGCAACGGGGCAACAACAACGCCTATTGCCAGGACAATGCGATCAGCTGGCTCGATTGGGACGCCGCGGCAACGCCCGAAGGCCAGACGCAGATCGATTTCGTCGCCCGCCTGACCGACCTGCGCCGCCGCTACGCCGTGCTGCGCGCGCCGACCTTCCTCTACGGGCAGGATACGCCCGGACAGGGCGTCAACGACATCGAATGGTGGGACGAGCGCGGGCAGCAGCTCAGCGCGGAGGATTGGCAGAACCCCGAAGGCCGCGCGCTGATGATGCGCCGGGCCAGCCGCAATGCGGCCGGCGAGCTGGACGTCGTGTCGCTGCTGCTCAACGGTTCGCCCGATCCCGTCACCTTCTACCTTCCCCCGCCGCACGCGACGCGCATCGTCCTGATCGACAGCGCCAAGCCTGATCAGGGCGAGGTGGAGATCGAGGACGCGTATGAGGTCGCGCCGCAAGGCGCCGTCCTCCTCACCTGGACCGGCGCGTTCGAGGACCAGGCATGACCCCGGGCTGGGGCGCGACGCCGCTGGACGACGGACGCACCCGCTTCGCACTGTGGGCGCCGGACGCTGCTGGCGTCGAGCTGGAGATCGACGGCGCCCCGCCGGTCGATATGGAGGCGGGGGACGACGGCTGGTTCGTCGCGACGACGCAGGCCCCCGCCGGCACGCGCTATCGCTTCCGCATCGGCGACACGATCGTCCCCGACCCCGCGTCCCGCGCGCAATCGGGCGGCGTCCATGGCTGGAGCTTGGTCATCGACCGGGCCTATCCCTGGACGGTCACGGACTGGCGCGGGCGGCCGTGGGAAGAGACGGTGCTCGTCGAGCTGCACCCCGGCCTGCTCGGCGGTTTCCGCGGCGTGATCGACCAGCTCCCCGCCATCGCCGCGATCGGCATCACCGCCATCGAACTGATGCCCGTGGGGGCCTTCGGCGGTACGCGCGGCTGGGGCTATGACGGCGTGCTGCCCTATGCGCCGCACGAACGCTACGGCGCCCCCGCCGATCTGCAGGCGCTGGTCGACGCCGCGCACGGCTTCGGCCTCTCCGTTTTCCTCGACGTCGTTTACAATCACTTCGGTCCCGACGGGAATTACATCGGCCAATATGCCGCGGGCTTCTTCGATGCCGAGGTCCACACGCCCTGGGGCGGCGCGGTCGCGATGCATGAGGAGGCGGTGCATCGCTTCTTCGTCGACAATGCGCTGATGTGGCTGCGCGACTATCGCATCGACGGCCTGCGCTTCGACGCAGTCCACGCCATCGCCGACGACGCCTTCCTCGACGCCATGGCCACGGAAATTCGCGAGGCGCTGCCCGATCGCCACATCCACCTCGTCCTCGAAAACGACCGCAACGATGCCGCACGGCTGCGCGATGGCGGCTATGACGCGCAGTGGAACGACGACTTCCACAACGTGCTCCACGTCCTGCTGACGGGCGAGACCAGCGCCTATTACACCGACTTCGCCGATCGCCCGGCCGAACGCCTTGCCCGCTGCCTGGCGGAAGGCTTCATCTATCAGGGCGAAGGATCGGCGAACCACGACGGCAAGCCGCGCGGCACGCCCAGCGCGCATCTGTCGCCGACCCGCTTCGTGTCGTTCCTCCAGAACCACGATCAGATCGGAAATCGCGCGCTTGGCGAGCGGCTGACCGTGCTGACCGACCCCGCCAAGCTGCGGGCCGCGACCGCCTTGCTGCTGCTCGCCCCGCAAATCCCCTTGCTGTTCATGGGCGACACCGACGGCAGCGAGACGCCCTTCCTGTTCTTCACCGACTTCCACGACGAGCTCGCCGATGCGGTGCGTGAGGGGCGGCGCAAGGAATTCGCCAAGTTCGACGCTTTCGCCGATCCGCAGGCGCGCGCACGCATTCCCGATCCCAACGCCCGCAGCACCTTCGAAGCATCGCGGCCCGAGCCCGGCCCGGACGCCGCCACATGGCGTGCGCTGTACCGCGACCTGATCACGCTGCGCATGACCCATATCGTCCCCCACCTTGCCGGCGCGATGGCGATCGGTGCGGAGGCGACCGGCGACGCCGCGGTCACCGCCCGCTGGCGCCTGGCTGACGGCAGCATGCTCACCATCGCGCTCGACCTCGCCGACGCGCCCGCGCCGCTTGCCGCGGGCGACGGCGATCTGCTGCATGCCGAGGGCGACCGCTTCGCCGCCTGGATTGCGCGATGAGCGACCTCGCCGCACGCGCCAAGGCCGCCGGCATCGCCGTGCATTGGGAGGATGCGACCGGCCGCCAGCGCACCGTCGCCGACGATACGCTCGCCGCCATTCTCGACCGGCTCGACCGCTCGACCGACGGCGAGACAACCTTCGTCACCGCCGATGTCGGCATGCCCATCGTCACCACCGCCGCCCCCGGCGCCGCGACGCTGGCGCTGGAGCATGGCCCCCAGCGTATCGTGCAGGTCGCGTCCGACGGCACCATCCCGCCAATCGGCGAACCCGGCTATCACCGGCTCGACACCGCGCGCGGCGCCATCACCCTCGCCGTCGCGCCGCGTCGCTGCATTCCCGCGCCACCCGGCCACAGCTGGGGTCCCGCGGTTCAGATCCCGGCGCTGCGCGGATCGCGCCCCGCCCCGTATGGCGACTTCGGCAGTCTTGCCGAGGCCGCCCGTGCCTTTGCCGGTGCCGGAGCCGACGCGCTGGCGATCAGTCCGACGCACGCGCTCTTCCCCGCCGACCCGTCGCGCTTCAGCCCCTATGCTCCGTCGAGCCGGCTGGTCCACCACGCCCTACTCGCCAGCACCGCCGACGATGACACGGACTCCGGCGCGCTGATCGACTGGCAAGCCGCCCTCCCCCGCCGCCTCGCCGCGCTGCGCCACGCCTTCGACCGCGCAACCCCGGACGAGATCGCCCGCTTCGACGCCGCCGCCGCCCATCGCCCCGACTGGCAGCAGCACGCCCTTTACGACGCGCTGCACGCCCATTTCTTCGCGGAGAGCGGCGCGCACGGCTGGCAGGACTGGCCCACCGCCTATCGCGACCCCGCCGCCCCGGCGGTCGAGGCCTTCGCGCGCGACCATGCCGACGCGGTCCGCTTTTACACCTTCCTGCAATGGCGCGCCGACACCGGCCTTGCCGATGCGCACGCCGCCGCGCGCGACGCGGGCATGCGGATCGGCCTGATCGCCGATCTCGCCGTCGGCATGGATGCGGGCGGCAGCCATGCGTGGAGCCGCCGCAGCGACCTGCTGACCGGCCTGTCGATCGGCGCGCCGCCCGATCCGCTCGGGCCGCAGGGGCAAAATTGGGGCATCACCGCGCTCTGCCCGTTCGCGCTGCGCCGCACCGGCTTCGACGCCTTCATCCGCACCGTCCGCGCAGGCTTGGCGCACGCGGGCGGCATCCGCATCGACCACGCCCTCGGCCTGTGCCGGCTGTGGGTCATCCCAGAGGGCGGCAAGCCCGGCGACGGCGCCTATCTCGCCATGCCCTTCATCGATCTGCTCCGCATCCTCGCGATCGAATCGCATCGGGCGAACGCGATCGTCATCGGCGAGGACCTCGGCACCGTGCCCCCCGGTTTTCGCGACACGCTGACCGCACGCGGCATCTACGGCATGCGCGTCCTGCCATTCGAGCGCGACGCGAAGAGCTTCATCCCCGCCAAGGCATGGGACGCCTGCGCCGTCGCCATGACCGGCACGCACGACACCGCGACGCTCGCCGGCTGGTGGACCGGGCGCGACATCACCTGGGCGCACAAGCTGAAGCGCAGCGACAGCGACGAACCCAGCGATCGCCTCCGCCGCATCGGCGAAAAGAAGGCGCTGTGGACCGCCGCCACGCAGGCCGGCGTCGCCAGCGGCCCCGTGCCGCACGATGCCGCGCCCGCGATCGACGCCGCGCTCGCCTTCACCGCGCAGGCGCCCTGCCCGCTCACCATCGTCCCGCTCGAGGACCTGGTCGGGATCGAGGAACAGCCCAACCTGCCCGGCACGACCGACGAACACCCCAATTGGCGCCGCCGCATGCCCGACACGACCGAGGCATTGCTCGCCCGGCCCGAGGTCGCCCGCCGCACCGCCATCCTCTCGCACAAGAGCCCCGCATGAGCCCCCGCGCCACCTATCGCCTGCAATTCCACAAGGGCTTCACCTTCGCCGACGCCGAGGCGCTGGTCCCCTATCTCGACCGGCTCGGCATCAGCCATATCTACGCCTCGCCGATCACCACCGCGGCGGCCGGCTCGATGCACGGCTACGACGTGATCGACCCCACGACGATCAATCCGGAACTCGGCGGCGAGGATGCCTTCCGCAGCCTCGTCGCCGCGCTCAAGGCGCGCGACATGGGGCTGATCATCGATATCGTCCCCAACCATATGGGTGTCGCCGGAGGCGGAAACGCATGGTGGAACGATGTCCTCGCCCGCGGGCAGGACAGCGAACACGCCTGCGTCTTCGATATCGACTGGAGCCGCCCGATCCTGCTTCCTGTGCTCGGCGACACGCTCGACACCGCGCTCGCCAACGGCGACATTGCGGTCGAGGGCGATCAGATCGTCGCCTATGGCGAACATCGTTTCCCGATCCGCCCCGAAGACCGGGGCAACACCGCCGACCTCTCCGCGCTGCTCGACCGCCAGCGCTACCGCCTCGCCAGCTGGCGCACCGCCAACGACCTGCTCAACTGGCGCCGCTTCTTCACCGTCAACGACCTCGCCGGCGTCCGCATCGAAGACCCCGCCGTGTTCGCGGCGACGCATGCGCTCTATGTCCGCCTGTATGACGAAGGGCTGATCGACGGCGTCCGCATCGATCACGTCGACGGCCTTACCGACCCGATCGGCTATTGCCGCGCACTGCGCGACCGCCTCGGCCCCGATGCCTGGATCGTGATCGAGAAGATCCTCGGCGCCGGCGAAGGCCAGCCCGTCGGCTGGGGCGTCGACGGCACCAGCGGCTACGACTTCATGGAGCAGGTCGCGACGCTGATCCACGAACCGCTCGGCGCGCTGCCGCTCGAGGAAGTGTGGCAGGACATGAGCCACCGCTACCTCGATTTCGAAAGCGAGGAATTCGCCGCACGGCAGGACCTGCTCGCCTGGCAATTTGCGGGCCAGCTCGACGCCTGCGTCGCCGCCTTCGTCGCGCTCAACACCGATGCCGCCGTCACGCCCGCGATGCTACGCCGCGCGATCGAGCGATTGTTGTGGGTCTTCCCCGTCTATCGCACCTACGGCACCGGCGATGCCGCCCCCGCCAGCGACGCCGCGATCCGCGGCGCGGTGCGCGAACGCGTCGCCGACCTCATCCCGCCGGGCGAGGCGCATGTCGTCGACGCGATCCTCGCCTGGCTCGCCGGTGAAGGACCGGGCGATGCCGCCGACGCGGTGCGCCGTTTCCAGCAGCTGTCCGCACCGATCGCCGCCAAATCGGTCGAGGACACCGCCTTCTACCGTTCCGGCCGCCTGCTCTCGCGCAACGACGTCGGCTTCGACGCGACGATCCTCGGCATCGGCGTCGACGCCTTCCACGAGCTGATGACCGCGCGTGCGCGCGACGTGCCGCACGCCATGCTCACCACCGCGACGCACGACCACAAGCGCGGCGAGGACGTCCGCGCCCGCCTTGCCGCACTCAGCGTTATGCCCGACGCCTGGCGCACCCGCGTCGAGGCATGGGACCAGCTCTCCTGGGCCTGGGATCACGACGTCTCGGGCGCCGACCGCTACATGCTGCTCCAGACCATCGTCGGCGCCTGGCCGGACGCGGGCGCGACGCCCGATTTCGCCGACCGCATCAAGGCCTGGCAGCAAAAGGCCCTGCGCGAAGCACGCCTGCGCTCGTCATGGGAAGCCCCGGACGAGGCCTATGAAGCCGCCGCCGCCGCCCTCACCGATGCCTTCCTCGCCGACCCGCGCTTCGTCGCGGAGGTCACCGCCTTTGTCGCCGACCTTGCGCCGATTGCAGACGCCAATACGCTCATCCAGACGCTGCTCCGCTACACCGTGCCCGGCGTGCCCGACCTGTACCAGGGCACCGAGCTTGCCGACCTCAGCCTGGTCGATCCCGACAACCGCCGCCCCGTCGATTATGCGCAGCGCCAGGCGCTGTTCGACGCATCGCACGCGCCGGCCAAGTTCCGCCTGATCGCCGACCTGCTCGCGCAGCGCCGCGCCGCGCCCGCGCTGTTCGCCGACGGCGACTATCGTCCGTCACAGGTGGAGGGCAGCGACCGCATCCTCGCCTTCAGCCGCCACCATGCCGGCGCCACGCTCCGCGTCGCCGCGCTGATCCGCGGCACCGAGGTTCCGGACGCGACGATCCGCTTTGCCGACGGCACCGCGCACGCCGCCGCCGACCTCTTCACCGCCTCACCGGTCTGGTACGCGCTCGGCTGAGCGCGTCGCCAGCCAGAAGATGGCATAGCCGAACAGGCCGGACACCAGCGACGCGCACAGGATCGCCAGCGACGCCATCTCGGTCTGCGCCACGTCGGTGAAGGCGAGTTCGGTGATGAACAGCGACAGCGTGAAGCCAATCCCGGCGACGCCGCCGATCCCCAGCACCATTCGCCACGTTACTCCATCGGGCAGGCGCGCGCCCAGCACGCGTGTCGCGATCCATGTCGACGCCATGAAGCCCAGCGGCTTGCCGATCGCCAAGCCGGCGACGATGCCCAGGCTTAGCGGTGCGTGCAGCGCATCGGCGATCGCGTTGGGCGACAAATGGATGCGCACGTTGGACAGCGCGAACAGCGGCAGCACGACATAGGACACCCATGGCGTCAGGATTCGCACCAGCCGCTCCGCCGCCTCGTCGGTCGCCGCGACCATTTCGTGGATGTACCCCAGCTTCGCCTCGACCGCGTCCTCCTTCTCCTCCGCCTCCGCGGCGTCACTCGCATGCGCCTGTTCGGATTGCGCCGCGCGCAACTCGTCCAAGGGCCGCTCGACGCGTTCGGCGAAGTCGCCATGGCTGAGCCGCGACCGCGTCGGCAGCAACAGGCCGACCGCCACGCCCGCGATCGTCGGATGCACCCCCGACCCGAAGATGCCGATCCACACCACGGCGCCGAGCAGCACATAGGGGATCGACGCCACCCAGCGCAGCCGCAGCAGTCCGACGATGCCCAGATACGCCGCGGCCGCCACCCCCAGGAACACCGGCTGCACCGACGCGGTATAGGCGAAGGCGATCACCAGCAGCCCGAACACATCGTCGATCGCCGCGAAGGCCAGCAGCACCGCGCGCACGGCCGGCGGCAATCGCGTCGTGAACATCGCGACGACCGCCAGGCTGAACGCGGTATCCATCGCCGCCACCACGCCCCAGCCATGCGCGGTCGGCGTACCCCAGTTGAACGCCAGATAGATCGCCACCGGCACCACCAGCCCGCCGATCGCGCCCGCCACTGGGAATAGCGCGGTCTTGCGCGACGCGAGCGATCCCTTGACGAACTCGCGCTTCACCTCCGTCCCGATGATCAGGAAGAACAGCGGCATCAGCAGGTCGTTGACCCATTCCGCCGCCGGCCGCGCGAACGCCCAGGCGCCATAGCTCAGCCGGATCGGCCGATCCCACAGCCGCACATAATCCGCACCCCAGGGCGAATTGACGACGATCAGCGCGACGAGCGACGCGATCAGCAACGGCCCGCCGGACACTTCGCCGATCGCAAAGAAGGGCCCGATCCGCTCCAGGATACGCGCGGCGGGGGAATGATGCGCCCGGGCTTCCACCCGCCCGGACAGGCGCGGAGCAAGGCCCATGCGATCTCCTGATGGCATAAGTGCCATCCCCCATACGGCTCAGCCGCCCGTGCGTTCCGTAACCGAAGCGCAACGTCATCAGCCTGTTAACCATTCCGCGCCTAATAGGTCGACAATGGACAGCGCATTCCTGCGCGACACCGATGCCGTACGGACCCGATCGATGCGCCTCACCGCCCCGCTTCTCGCCCTTGCCACCGTCCTGCCGGCGCTGCCTGCCGCGGCGCAGACGGTGACGCCGCTTGCCGAGGCGCGGCTGCGGTACGAACATGTCGAACAGGATGGCCTGCCGCAGGATAGCGACGCGGTGACCGTGCGCCTGCGCACCGGTGTGCAGGCTGCGATCGGCCGCCTCTCCGGCCTCGTCCAGGCGCAGGGGAACCTCGCGATCCTGCCCGACTACTTCGACGGCCTGCACGGCCCCGCCACGCTACGCCCGCTGATCGCCGATCCCGACAGCGTCGCCATCTATCGCGCGCAGGTGCGCTATGCCGCGCCGGGTCTCGCGATCACCGCGGGGCGACAGGTGATCCAGCTCGACGACGAACGCTTTGTCGGCGCGGCTGCGTTCCGTAACAACGGCCAGACCTTCGACGCCGTGCGCACCGAGATCACCGCCGTGCAGGGCCTGAAGGCCGACGTCAGCTATGTCTGGTCGGTCCGCACGGTGAACGGCATCGAAGGGCGCGGCGCACGGCCGACCGCGATCGGCGGCAACACCGTCCTCGCCAACCTCGGCTGGGATTCGCCGATCGGCAAGGTCACGGGCTTCGCCTATCTGATCGATGAGGACGAAGCGGCGGTGCAGGGCTATCGCCTGTCCAGCCAGACCTATGGCGGCCGCCTGGCCGGCGCGCAGCCGCTCGGCACCGCCAAGCTCGCCTATCAGCTCAGCTATGCGCGCCAGTCCGAGTATCACCGCAACCCCAATATGTACGCCGCGGATTACTGGCTCGCCGACCTGTCGCTCGATCTGAACGGCCCGAAGGTCGGCGGGGGCTATGAGGTGCTCGGCGCGGGCCGTGGCGCCAGCGCAGGCGCCGCATACGCCAGCTTTCAGACACCCTTCTCCGCGATCTTCAAGTTCCAGGGCTGGGCCGACAAGCTCACCACCACCCCCGCCGACGGCATTCGCGACGCCTATGCGAGCGCCGGCTGGGGGTGGAAGCAGATCGGGACGCTGAAAGCGGTGTCGCTGACCGCTGTCTACCACCGGTTCGACAGCGACCGCCTGTCGCGCCGCTATGGCGACGAACTCAACCTGCTCGCTAGTGCCAAGCTCGGCAAGACGACCGCCAGCCTGCGCTATGCCGATTATCGCGCCGACCGGCTGTTCACCGACACGCAGAAGCTGTGGATGCAGCTCGACTGGGCGCTGTAACGCCAGCTCCCGATCGCCCTTATCCCTGCATATCCTCTAGTTCGCGCCCGCGGGTTTCGTGGACCAGCTTCTGCACGAACACGAACGAGATCGCCGCGAACAGCGCATAGCCGGTGTAGGTGACCGCCAGGCCCGGCGACACGGCGAGCGCCGGGAAGCTGACCGAGATCGCCGCATTGGCGATCCACTGCGCAAAGCCCGACACGGCAAGGCCCGATCCGCGGATCTGGTTGGGGAACATCTCGCCCAGCATCACCCACATCACCGGTCCCCACGACGCGTTGAAGAAGATGACGTACAGATTGGCCGCGACCAGCGCGATCAGGCCATTGTGTCCGGGCAGGCTCACCGCGCCCGCCGCATCGGTGACCGCGGTAGAGAACGCCCAGGCCACCGTCGCCAGCGTCACCGCCATGCCCGCCGATCCGACCAGCAGCAGCGGCTTGCGTCCGATCCGGTCGACCGTCGCGATCGTGAACAGGCAGGCCGCGATCGACAGCACGCCGGACAGGATGTTGATCTGCAGCGCATTGTCCTCGGTAAAGCCCACCGCCTCCCACAGCACCGCGCCGTAATAGAAGACGACGTTGATGCCGACGAACTGCTGGAATACGGCGAGGCCGATGCCCGCCCACAGGATCGGGCGGATCTTGCCCGTCGTCTTGTCGATCAGGTCGGACAGTTTCGGCTTGTGGTGATCGGCGGCGAGCGAATTGCGGATCTCGACGACCTTACGCTCCGCCTCGCCCGCGCCGAACAGACGCGTCAGCACGGCCCTCGCCTCGCCCTCGCGGCCCTTGGCGACCAGGAAGCGCGGGCTCTCCGGAATGACGGTCAGCGCTGCCAGATAAATCGCCGCCGGAATCGCCTGCAGCCAGAACATCCAGCGCCACGCCGGAAAATCGAGCCAGAAGGGTGCGGTCGAACCGCCAGCATAGCGGGCCAACACGAAATTCGCGACGAACGCGCCGGTCAGGCCGGTGATGATCATCACCTGCTGCACGCTCGACAGCCGCCCGCGGATCGCGGCCGGCGTTACTTCGGAAATGTAGACGGGCGAGATCACGCTTGCCGCGCCGACGCCCAGGCCGCCGATGATCCGCGCCAGGATGAACACGATCGAGCCGCCCGCGGCACCGGCGAGCAGCGCGCTCACCAGAAACAGCAATGCGGCCAGCATCATCACCCGCCGCCGCCCGATCGCGTCGGCCAGCCGCCCCGCACCGAACGCGCCGATCGCCGACCCCACCAGGATCGCGCCGACATTGACGCCGATGCCCAGGTGGCCGAGCGAAAACGCCGCCTCCAGCCCTTTTTGCGTCCCGTTGATGACGCCCGAATCATAGCCGAACATGAAGCCGCCGATCGTCGCAACCGCGACGATGCCGGCGATGAAGCCGTGATTGACGCCCTGCCCGGCATCCAGATTCCCCGGGGCATGCCCCGCCCCCCGCCTGTCCGTCACATCGCTCTCCTCATGCCGATCGTCCGCCGGCCGTGTGCAATGTGATATCGCTATCACGCCATTCTGGGCGGTCAAGCCGTTTGGCGCGTGCCGTAGCCGTCCTGCGGACGGCGCCGTGGCAGACCTATCCCTCGATCACTCGCGGGCGGCGCCGTGGCGGCGCATCGGACTGACGGCGGATCAGCGTATAATCGAGCAGCCGCGTCGGCTCTTCCGGCGCAGCCTCGTCGCCTCCGCGCTGGCGACGCAGCAGCGCGACCAGCCCTTCGATCGCGCCGCGCGCCATATCGGCGATCGGCTGGCGGATCGTCGTCAGCTCGGGCCAGATCGCGGTCGACAGCACCGTATCGTCGAAGCCGCAGACGGTCAGGTCGCCCGGCACGTCCAGCCCGCGGCGGTGCGCCACCGCCACCGTCGCCGCCGCCATGTCGTCGTTCGACGAGAAGATCGCCGTCGGGGGTTCGGCGCGGTCGAGCAGCTGCTCCGCCGCATCCAGCCCCGACCGATAGGTGTACAGGCCATCGACGACCAGTCCGTCCTCGATCCCGATCCCGGCCCCTT
Source organism: Sphingomonas sp. DC4900 (assembly GCF_049896485.1). Classification (NCBI taxonomy): domain Bacteria; kingdom Pseudomonadati; phylum Pseudomonadota; class Alphaproteobacteria; order Sphingomonadales; family Sphingomonadaceae; genus Sphingomonas; species Sphingomonas sp. DC4900. The sequence goes on along the minus strand of NZ_JAFCUK010000006.1, from coordinate 111,448 downwards.
CCAGCGCGGCGCGATAGCCGGCCAGCCGCTCACCGCTCGCCGACAGATTGGGGTCGCCGCCGATGAAGCCGATCCGCCGATGGCCCAGGTCCATCAGGTGCCGCGTCATCGTCACCGCCGCGGCGCGGTCGTCGATCCCGATCGCCAGACCGCCCTCGCCCGCACGCCCCGTCGCCAGCCCGACCATCGGCACGCCCGCCTGGGCCAGCAGGTCGAGCAGCGCCGGCGATTCGCACAGGGGCGGCGGCAGCACGATGCCATCGATGCCGCCCTTGATCATGTGTCGTGCGACCGCCAGTTCGTGATCGTCGCCGATCTCGCATTTCTCGATCACGATCTGCACGTCGTTGCGGCTCGCCTGGTCCAGACTGCCGAGCAGCATTTCGGACAGAAAGCCGCCCGACGGATTGTTGTACAGCAGCCCGACCCGCAATTGCCCCGCCCCCGCCAGGCTGCGCGCGGCGCGATTGGGCGCATAGTTCAGCGTCTGGATCGCCACGTTCACCGCATCGCGCGTCGCGGGCCGCACGTTGGTTTCGGCGTTGATGACGCGGCTGACGGTCATCGGCGACACGCCGGCGAGCTTCGCCACATCGCTGATCGTCGGTGCCGAACCCGATCGACGGGAGGGTCGCGAGGGAGGGGGTGAGGAAGCCATGCGGGCGGATCGGGTCCCAGAAGAAACAGCCCCACCGACATGGACGCAAAAGCGCGTCCACGGCAAGCGCCACGTTGCGACCGTTACCGTACCGCTGTCCCCAATTGGTCTCCTGTCGCCCCGCCGGTTGACGCGGGCCGACGCTGGCAGCTCCACGTCGGCGTCATCATCGGCACGCCGTATCCGACGCCAAGCACCAGCGAGATCACCCACATCGGGCCGCGCATCGCCCCACGCACGATCAGCACGCCGCGGCCTCGCCCCGCGCCCGATCGTCGAAATCGCCGCCGACGGCCCTTGCCGCCGGATGACGATCGCCATATGGTAGCGCTATCCAGACGTTTCAGGCCTCGCCAGAAGGCCGATCTTAGGAAGGACGATATCGATGCCCGCCCGCAGACCCCGCCTGCTCGCGCTCGCTGCTCTGTTGTCGAGCGGCCTCGCCCTCGCGCAAAGTACCGAACCGCGTAGCCCCGACGGCAAGCGCTATCTCGCGCAACCGCTGGTGAAGGACCTCTATTTCGCCGATCCATCCGCGCACGTGTTCGACGGCAAACTCTACGTCTATCCCAGCCACGACGTCGACGCCGGCATCGCCGACGACGATCTCGGCAACCAATATGCGATGCACGATTATCGGGTGCTCAGCATGGACCGGATCGGTGGCCCGGTCACCGTCCACCCCGTCGCGCTCGACGTGAAGCAGATCCCCTGGGCGTCGAAACAGACCTGGGCACCCGACGCCGCCCATAAGAACGGCACCTATTACCTCTACTTCCCCGCACGCGACAAAGCCGGCGTCTTCCGCATCGGCGTCGCCACGTCGAAATCGCCGACCGGCCCGTTCAAGGCTGATCCGCAGCCGATCCGCGGCAGCTTCTCGATCGACCCCGCTGTCTTCACCGATAGCGACGGCGCCAGCTACATGTATTTCGGCGGCATCTGGGGCGGCCAGCTCCAGCGCTGGCAGGGCAATCGCTACGACGCCAAGGCCGGCGACACGGACCTGCACCGCGACGACCAGCCCGCGATCGCCCCGCGCGTCGCCAGGATGCGCGCAGACATGAAGCAGTTCGCGGAAAGCCCGCGCCCGATCGTCATCCTCGACGAACGGGGAAAGCCCGTCCTCGGCGGCGATCACGAGCGCCGCTTCTTCGAGGCCGCCTGGATGTTCAAGCGGGGCGGCACCTATTATTTCACCTATTCGACCGGCGACACGCATTATCTGAACTACGCCACCGGCACCTCGCCCTACGGTCCGTTCCGCTATGCGGGGCATATCCTGAAGCCCGTACAGGGCTGGACCACGCACCATTCGGTCGTGGAATTTCAGGGCAAGTGGTGGCTGTTCTATCACGACACGCAAGCGTCGGGGAAAAACCACCTGCGCTCCGCCAAGGTGACGCAGCTGCACTTCACCCCGGACGGCGGCATCCAGACCATCGATCCGTTCAAGGACTGAGGGCATGTTCCTCGGCATCGATATCGGCACGTCGGGCGTCAAGGCGGTCGTCGTGGACGCGTCGGGCACGCTCGTCGCACAAGGCACCGCCCCGCTCACCGTCCAGCGCCCGCATCCCCTGTGGTCGCAACAGGACCCCGTCGCCTGGTGGCAGGCGACCTGTGCCGCGGTCCTCGCCATCGATCCAGCGGTGCGGCGATCGGTGCGCGGCATCGGTCTGGCCGGCCAGATGCACGGCGCGACTTTGCTCGGCGCCGACGACCGGCCGCTCCGCCCCGCCATCCTGTGGAACGACGGCCGCTCTTTCGCCGAATGCGCTGGCCTCGACGCCGCGACGCCCGCCTTCCGCGAACGTGGCGGCAACCTCGTCATGCCCGGCTTCACCGCGCCCAAGCTGGCCTGGGTCCGCCACCACGAGCCCGAGACGTTCGCGGCGATCAAGACCGTGCTGCTCCCCAAGGATTATGTCCGCCTGCTGATGACCGGCGAGAAAGCCTCGGACATGTCCGACGCCGCCGGCACGCTGTGGCTCGACGTCGCCGGCCGGCGCTGGAGCGAGACGTTGCTCGCCGCCACGGGCCTGACGACCCAACAGATGCCGCGCCTGGTCGAGGGCAGCGACACCACCGGCACGCTGCTTCCCGCGGTCGCCGAGCTATGGGGCATGGCGCCGGTCCCGGTCGCGGGCGGCGGCGGCGACAATGCCGCGGGCGCCGCCGGCGTCGGTGCGGTACGCGACGGTGACGCCTTGCTTTCGCTTGGCACATCGGGCGTCATCTTCGTCGCGACGCAGGACTTCCGCCCCAATGTCGCCGGTGCGGTCCACGCCTTCTGCCATTGCGTGCCCGCCATGTGGCATCAGATGGCGGTCCACCTCTCCGCCGCTGCCTGTATCGACTGGGTGGCGCGGCTCACCGGCGCGCGCGGCGCCGCCGATCTGTTCGCCCGCGCCGAACACGCCGGCCCCGCCACCGGCCCCGAACTCTTCCTCCCCTACCTCTCCGGCGAGCGCACGCCGCACAACGACGCGCAGGTCCGCGGCGCCTTCCTGCGCCTCGACCACGACACCGGCCCCGAACGCCTGGCGCAAGCCGTGCTCGAAGGCGTCGCCTTCGCGCTGGCGGATGGCGTGCGCGTGCTGCGCGAGGCGGGCACGACGATCGAGCAGCTCTCCGTCATCGGCGGCGGCGCCCGCTCGCTATACTGGGGCGAAACGCTCGCCGCGGCGCTCGACGCGCGCCTCGTCTATCTCGACGGTGGCGAGGTCGGCCCCGCGCTCGGTGCCGCCCGCCTCGCGCAGCTCGCGGTCGACGGCGGCACGCCCGCCGACGTCTGCGTCGCGCCCCACACCGCGCACGTCATCGAACCCGACGCAGTCCTGCGCGACCGTCTCGCCCCCAAATACGCCGCCTTCCGCGACGCTTATTCCCGCATCAGGAGCCTCTAAAATGGCCGATTACTTCGCCGACATTCCGACGATCCGCTACGAAGGGCCGGACAGCGACACCGAACTCGCCTATCGCTATTACGACAAGACCCGTGTCGTCCTCGGCAAGACGATGGAGGAGCACCTCCGCTTCGCTGCCTGCTTCTGGCACACCTTCTGCTGGCCGGGCAGCGACGTCTTCGGCGGCGGCACCTTCGATCGCCCCTGGCACCGCGGCGCCAACGATGCCGCCGCGGCGGCGCACAAGCGCTCGGTCGCCTTCGACTTCTTCAGCAAGCTCGATGTGCCCTATTATTGCTTCCACGACGTCGACGTGATGGCCGATGCCACGACGGTATCCGAACATCGCGCGCACTTCGCCGAAGCGATCGATCACCTCGAACAGCTTCAGGCCGCCTCCGGCCGCAAGCTCCTGTGGGGCACCGCCAATCTATTCAGCCACCCGCGCTATGCCGCCGGTGGCGCCACCAACCCCGACCCGGAGGTGTTCGCCTGGGGCGCGATGCAGGTGCGCGACGCGCTTGAAGCGACGCACCGCCTCGGCGGCGCCAACTATGTTCTGTGGGGCGGTCGCGAGGGCTATGAGACGCTCCACAACACCGACATGAAGCGCGAACTCGACAATCTCGGCCGCTTCCTCAGCCTCGTCGTCGATCACAAGCATAAGATCGGCTTCACCGGCACGATCCTGATCGAACCCAAGCCGCACGAACCGACCAAGCACCAATACGACTTCGACACGGCAACGGTGTACGGCTTCCTCAAGCGCTACGGGCTGGAGGACGAGGTCCGCGTCAATATCGAGGCGAACCACGCCACCCTGTCGGGCCACACCTTCGAACATGAGATCGCGACGGCGGGTGCGCTCGGTATCTTCGGATCGATCGACGCCAACCGCGGCGATCCGCAGAACGGCTGGGATACCGATCAATTCCCGAACTCGGTCGAGGAGATGACGCTCGCGATGCTCGAAATCCTGCGCGCGGGCGGCTTTACGACGGGCGGCTTCAACTTCGACGCCAAGGTCCGCCGCCAGTCGATCGACGCCGCCGACCTATTCCATGGTCACGTCGGCGGGATCGACGTCGTGGCGAAGGGGCTGCTCAACGCCGCCGCGCTAATCGAGGACGGCCGTCTCGATGCGATCAAGGCCGAGCGGTACGCGGGCTGGACCGGCGCCCTGGGCCAGCAGATCGCCGACAGCGACCTTGCCGCCATCGCCGACCTCGCCGTCAGCCAGAACCTCAACCCCCGCCCCCGCTCGGGCCAGCAGGAGCGGATCGAGAATATCATCACCCGCGTGCGCTGAGCGGCGCGGTCTCGACACCCCGACCGGCTCCGGCCGATCCGTCATTGCGAACCTTCGCGACGCAATGACGGATCGGGACGCCGTCGATGGCGCCACTCTATACGCCTATGTCCCGCAGATACGCCGCCACCCGCGCCGCCGTATCGTCCGGCACATGCAGCCCCAGCTTGCTGCGCCGGAACAGCACGTCCTGCGCCGTTCGCGCCCATTCCTGCGCGACCAGATAGTCGACCTCGCGCGCGGTCAGCCCGCCGCCGAAATCCTCGCCCAACTCACGCATCGTCTGCGCATCGCCCAGCACCGCCGCCACCTTGGTGCCATAGGCGCGCGCCAGCCGCCGCAGCAGCGCCGCCGGCAGTCCTTGCCGCGCCCGCACCAGCGCCGCCACGAACGCCTCGAAATCCCCGCTGGGCAGGTCGCCACCCGGCAGCACCGCCCCCGCCGTCCACGCCCCCGGCATATCCGGCAGCACCGCACCCAGCTCCGCCAGCGCATGTTCGGCGAGCTTGCGATAGGTCGTGATCTTGCCGCCAAAGATGCTCAGCATCGCCGCCCGCCCCGGCGCCGCGTCGAGGTCGAGCACATAATCGCGCGTCACCGCAGAGGCGTTGCCGGCATGGTCGTCGTGAAGCGGCCGGATCCCTGCATAGCTCCACACGATATCGTTCTCGCGCAGCCCGCGCGCGAAATAGCGGTTGGCGGTGTCGAGCAGATAGGCGGTCTCGCCCGCATCGATGTCGGCTTTCGCCGGTGCCCCCTCCCAAGGCTGGTCGGTCGTCCCGATCAGCGTGAAGTCGTCTTCGTAGGGAATGGCGAAGACGATCCGCCGGTCCGGGTTCTGCAGCATGAAGGCATGATCGCCGGCATACAGGCGCGGCACGACGATATGGCTGCCCTTCACCAGCCGCACGGCGTTCTTGGCATGCCCGCCCGCGACGCGGGCCAGCACGTCGTCCACCCACGGCCCCGCCGCGTTGACCAGCACCCGTGCCGACACCATGCGCTCGCCCGCGGCATCGGCGATCGTCGCGACCCAGCGCTCGCCCTCGCGCCGTGCCTGCACCAGCCGCGTCCGCGTTGCGATCGTCGCCCCGCGATCCGCCGCGTCGCGCGCGTTCAGCACGACCAGCCGACTGTCCTCGACCCAGCAATCCGAATAGACGAACGCCTTGCCCGCCGTATCGCGCAGCCCCGCGCCATAGGGCGTCGCCGCCAGCCTCACCGTCTCGGTCGCCGGCAGCCGTTTACGACCGCCCAGATGGTCGTAGAGGAACAGCCCCAGCCGCACCATCCACGCCGCCCGCGGCGAATGCGTCTGCGGCAGCACGAAGCGCAGCGGCCAGATGATGTGCGGCGCCATGCCCCACAGTCGCTCGCGCTCGATCAGCGCCTCGCGCACCAGCCGGAATTCGCCATATTCCAGATAGCGCAGGCCGCCGTGGATCAGCTTGGTCGACGCCGACGATGTGTGGCCGGCCAGATCGTCCGCCTCGACCAATAAAACGGAAAGGCCGCGCCCCGCCGCGTCGCGCGCGATCCCGGCGCCGTTGATGCCGCCGCCGACGATCAGCAGGTCGTAATCCGTCTCCGCCACGCACGCCCTCCGTCCGGCGATCCTAACGCCGAACCGCCGCAGTGCGATCCGAAAATCGGCTCCCGCCATTGACGCCACCCGCCGGCCCGCGACACTGGAAGGCGGGACGGGAGAGGACTCTCATGGCCAAGCACATTCTTGCGATCGATCAGGGCACTACCTCGACGCGCGCGATCCTGTTCGACGCACAGGCGCGCCGCGTCGCGGTCGCCCAGACCGAATTCGCGCAACATTATCCGCAACCCGGCTGGGTCGAGCACGATCCGGAGGATATCTGGCGCGACGTTCTGTCCACCGCGCGCGAGGCGATCGGCGCCAGCGGCGTGGGCGCGCACGACATCGCCGGCATCGGCATCACCAACCAGCGCGAAACCGTCGTCGTCTGGGACCGCGCCACTGGCCAGCCGATCCACCGCGCCATCGTCTGGCAGGACCGTCGCACCGCCGACGTCTGCGCCGCGCTCCGCCGCGACGGCGCCGAAGATAGCGTGCGCGAGGCGACCGGCCTGTTGCTCGATCCCTATTTCTCCGCGACCAAGATCGCCTGGATCCTCGATTCCGTCCGCGGCGCGCGCGCCCGTGCCGACCGCGGCGACCTCGCCTTCGGCACGATCGACAGCTTCCTGCTCTGGCGCCTCACCGGCGGCACGACGCATGCAACCGACGTCACCAACGCCGCCCGAACATTGCTCTGGAACATCCGCACCAGCGACTGGGACCCGGAGCTGTGCCGCCTGCTCCGCGTGCCGATGGCCATCCTGCCGCAGGTCCACGACAATGCGCACATCTTCGGGGCGACGGCGCCCGACCTGTTCGGCGCGCCGATCCCGATCGCGGGTATCGCGGGCGACCAGCAGGCCGCGCTGTTCGGCCAGGCCTGCTTCACCCGCGGCATGACGAAATCCACCTACGGCACCGGCTGCTTCATGCTGCTCAATACGGGAACGGAGGCGATCCGCTCGCAGCAGCGCCTGCTCACCACCCCCGCCTACCGGCTGGACGGGCAGACGACCTTCGCGCTCGAAGGCTCGATCTTCGTCGCGGGCGCGGCGATCAAATGGCTGCGCGACGGCATCGGCGTCATCACCCACGCCCGCGATACCGACGACATGGCGACGCAGGTGCCCGACAATCACGGCGTCTACATGGTCCCCGCCTTCGTCGGTCTCGGCGCGCCGCATTGGGATGCGGAGGCGCGCGCCGCGATCTTCGGCCTGACGCTGGGCGCGACGCAGGCGCATCTCGCGCGCGCCGCGCTGGAGGCGGTCGGCTATCAGACGCTCGATCTCGTCCAGGCGATGATCGCCGACGGCGGCGGTCATCCCGCCAGCGTCCGCGTCGACGGCGGCATGGCCGCCAACGACTGGCTGTGCCGCTTCCTCGCCGATCTGCTCAACGTGCCGATCGAACGCCCCGCCGACCTCGAAACCACCGCGCGCGGCGCCGCCTTCCACGCCGGCCTCGCCACCGGCATCTGGTCGGGCCTGCCCGAACTCGAGCGCCTCTGGGCCCGCGACGCCTGTTTCGAACCCGCCATGCCCGCCGATCGCCGCGCCACGCTCGTCGCCGGCTGGCACGACGCCCTGCGCCGCACGCTGCGCCACGCGGAGTAACCTGGAGAGGATGGCGACGGCCGCCAAACCGGACCGTAGGCCCAAAAACCAAAAACCCCGCTAAGCCGTTGGCCTAGCGGGGTTTTCGATGGTGGGCGTGGCAAGGATTGAACTTGCGACCCCTGCGATGTCAACACAGTGCTCTACCACTGAGCTACACGCCCGCCGGAGGTGGGCCAATTAGCAGGTTGCTTCGGGCTGGCAAGCCCTGATTTCACGCCGCGCTCAATTTAATCCGCTGGCGCTGCCCATCTCGAACACGCGGTCCACCTCGGCGACCAGGTCGCGCAGGTGGAACGGCTTGGACAGGACGCGTGCGTTGGGCATTTCGCGCCCCGCCTTCAGCGTCACCGCGGCAAAGCCGGTGATGAACATCACGCGCAGGCCCGGCACCATCTCGGCGGCGCGGCGGGCGAGTTCGATGCCGTCCATCTCGGGCATCACGATATCGGTCAGCAGCAGGTCGAACGGCTCGGTTTCCAGCAGCGGGATCGCCGCCGTGCCGCGGTCGACCGCGGCGACGGCATAGCCCGCGCGTTCCAGCGCCCGCGTCAGATATTCGCGCATGACCTGGTCGTCTTCGGCCAGCAGGATACGGATCATCGCCTTTTCGGGTCCTTAGCGTTGCGGTCGATCCTGTATGGACCGGCAGATATGAAGATTTCCAGAGCGCCGAACGCGCGGATGGGCTAAGGCGTGCCACAGATGGACGCTTCGTTCGACCGGATCGACGGCGCACAGGCGCACAATGTGCCCCACGGCACACCCTTCGCCTCGCCGCAAAGCCCCTCCGGCATCGACACTCCGCCCGCGCCGGCCAGTCCCGTGGTCCTCTCGGTCCCGCATGCGGGTCGCGACTATCCCCCCACCTTACGCGCCGCGTTGCGCCTGCCCGAATCGGCGCTGGTGGTGCTGGAGGATCGCCACGTCGATGCCGTCGCCCGCGCCGCGCAGACGAACGAGACGATGCTGGTGCAGCGCCGCGCCCGCGCGTGGATCGACCTCAACCGCAGCGAATATGAGCGCGACCCGCGCGTCGACGACGGTGTTCGCCCGCAGGCGCAGTCCGGCCAGTCGATGAAGATCCGCAGCGGACTGGGCCTGGTGCCGCGTCGTGCGGGCGGGGCGGGCGATCTGTGGCGCGGGCGGTTCACCGGCGCCGACGTCGCGCGCCGCATTGCGGAGGATCACCGCCCCTATCACGCGACGCTCGCCGCCACGCTGGCCGCGGCACGCGCCCGCTTCGGCGTCGCAGTGCTGGTCGACATCCATTCGATGCCGACCGTCGGCCCGCACGCGCGCCTCGTCCTCGGCGATCGCTTCGGCGCGACCAGCGACGCGCGCTTCCTCGCGCGGATCGAGGGCGCGGCGGCGCAGATGGGCATCGCGACGCAGCGCAACACGCCCTATGCCGGCGCGCACATCCTGCAGACCCACGCCGCCCCGGCCCGCGGCATCCACGCCGTGCAGGTGGAGATCGACCGCGCGCTGTACCTCGACTCCCGGCTCGACGGCCTCGGCCCCGGCTTCGACCGCACCGTCGCGCTGCTGCGCAGCCTGATCGCCGCCGTCGCGGACGAGGCGCTCGCCGGCACGCCCCCCTTCGCCCTCGCCGCCGAGTAAGACGCGGGCCCATAAAAAAACCACCCCGTGCTGAAAGCACGGAGTGGCCAAGGTTCAGGGAGGAGACACACCCGAAGGTGTGCCATACGGTCTCGCGAAAGGGGGGACACGAGCGCCGTACAAGTCACAAAATAGGCGAGGCGCGATTTGGTTCAACCCCCGCAACACTTCGTGACGTTTTTTTCACCGCACCATCATGAACGTTCGTCTCAACCGCGCAGCGACGGCGCCATCCGCGCCAGTACATTATCCCGCAGAATGAGATGGTGGCGCAGCGCCCCGGCGACGTGCAGCACGACCAGCGCCACCATCACCCAGCCGAGCAGCTCGTGCGCTTCATGCCCGAAGCCTGCCGCCCCCGCACTGGCCGGCAGGCGCGGAATGTCGAACAGGCCGAACCACGTCAGCGGCCGCGCCGGCCCGTCGGTCGGCGGCGCGCTCACCATCAGCCAGCCCGTCAGCGGCATCGCCAGCATCAGCAGGTACAGCGACCAGTGCGTCGCATGCGCCAGCCCCTTTTCCCAGCCGGGCATGTGCGCGGGCAGCGGCGGCGGCCGATGCGCGATCCGCCAGCCGACGCGCGCCAGCGTCAGCACCAGCACGGTGATGCCGATCGCCTTGTGCGCCCCCATCAGCGCCCGCAGCGCCGGAATGCCGTCATGCCCGATGCCGATGATCAGATTGGCGATGATCAGCACCGCGATCGTCCAGTGAAACGCGATCGCCACGGTCGAATAGCGCGCGTCGCGAGCCCAGCCTGTCATCCGTCATGTCCTTTCGAGGTCGGAACGACAGTCCGCCGGATCGGCGACCGGGTCAAGCGGGCTGCCCCAATGCAAACGGGAGGGCGTCGCGCGATGCGACACCCGCCCGTCTGGATAATGGCGGTTCCGGCTGGCGGAACGGCCCCGGGTGTTAAACGACCGGCGCGAACTGCGGCTGCGGCATCTTGCCCTGCTGCGCCTGGCGGCCGAAGATCTCGCGCATCAGCGACAGCGAGAACAGGTGCGCGTACAGCAGCGGCAGCATGCCCGACTGGCTCATCTTGCGCAGTTGGTCACCGCGCAGCGCGGCCAGCTTTTCCTCGTTCACCATCTGGAAGCCGCGATAGACGAACGGCGGCTGCTCCTGCTCGGGCTGGATCGTAACCTCGCCTTCCATCAGCAGGTCGAGCTCGCGCAGTTCGTTCATGAACGCCTGCGTGCGCGCGCCGGCCTGTTCGAACTGTTCGGAGAAATCGAGGATCGACTTCGTCACCTGGCTCGGCTGGCCGTTTTCGAACAGCGCATCGCCCTCGTCGAACGCGCCGATCGCTTCCGACGTCGGGTCGAAGCACAGCGACAGCTCTTCGCTGTCCGGGCGCAGGCGCGCCAGCATGTACGGATAGCGGCGGACATAGGCGGGGACGTACAGGTTGTTCTCGGTCAGCTTGCCGTCGTCGCCGACGAACACGTTGACGCCCTCGTTCAGGCCCATCAGCGCCAGCGGAATGGCATCATCACCGATCGAGAAGACGATCGGCATGAAGCGCTGCACCAGCGGGAATTCGTCGGTGGTGATCGGAATGGCGTGCTGGCCGACCAGGAAGGGGGCGACATCCAGCTGGCGGACGCGCCAGGTGGCGTGCGTCTCGCTCGAGAGCGGCTCCAGGCCGTTGTAAAACAGGGGAAGCGGCGCGCTGGCCATGGGAACTCTCTCCGTCGTGGATAGTTTGCGGACCCGCAATGCCTGCGGGCCGCACGCTGGCGCGTTGCTCTATTGATCCGGCTGCCGCGGCGCAAGCGTCACAAGCTTGCCGGGGTTCAGGATTCCGAGCGGGTCCAGCCCCGCCTTCACCCCGCGCAGCGCCGCAAGGCGTGCGGGCGACGACAGCCGCTCCAGCTCGTGCAGCTTCATCTGGCCGATGCCATGTTCGGCCGCGATCGATCCCCCCGCCGCGATCACCAGATCATCGACGAAGCGCGTCACCACCGGCACGTCCTCGGCATACCAGCGCGCCGGATCGGTGCCGGGCGCCGCACGCACGTGGAAGTGGATGTTGCCGTCGCCCAGATGGCCGAAGCCGCTGGCATGCGTCCCGGGAAAGCGCGCCTCGCACGCCGCCGCCGCCTCGATCATGAAGCGCGGCATGCCCTCGACCGGCACCGAAATGTCGTGCTGCGACGCCGGCCCCAACGCCCGCTCCGAATCGGAGATCGATTCCCGGATGCGCCAGAAATCCGCCGCCTGGGCCTCGCTCGCCGCGATCGTCGCGTCCTCGATCAGTCCGTCCGCCAGCGCGTCGGCCAGCACCGCCTCGGTCAGCGCCGCACCGCGCGCGTCGGCCTGCTCGATCAGCAGGTGCCAGCGATGCGCCCCCGCCACCGGCGCCCGCGCACCCGGCACATGCGCCAGCACCGCCGCCAGCGATTCGGCGGGCAGGATCTCGAAACTCTCCAGCGCATCGGTCGCCGCCTGGAACCGGCGCAGCAGCGCCAGCGCGGCCTGCGGATCACCTGTCGCCGCCCAAGCGGTCGTACGTGTGGCGGGCAGCGGCACCAGCCGCAATGTCGCTGCGGTGACGATCCCCAGCGTCCCTTCCGCACCGACCAGCAATTGCGTCAGGTCGTAACCCCGATTGTCCTTCTTCAGTGCGGCAAGCCCGTCATGCACGCTGCCGTCCGCCATCACCGCCTCGACGCCCGCGACCAGCCCGCGCATCGACCCGAAGCGCAGCACCTGCGTGCCGCCCGCATTGGTCGAGACGAGGCCACCGACCGTCGCATTGCCCTTCGCCCCCAGCGTCAGCGGAAAGCGCCGCCCCTGCGCAAGCGCCGCATCGTGCAGATCGGACAGGATTACCCCCGCCTCGGCGACGGCGAGGCCCGCCGCCGCATCGACGCTCCGCATCCGGTTCATCCGCCGCAGCGACAGGATCAACGCCGATCCATCGGCGGGCGGCGTCGCCCCGCCGACCATCGAACTATTGCCCCCCTGCGGCACCAGCGCCACCCGATGCCGCGCCGCCGCGGCGACCACCGCCGCAACCTCGGCGGTCGAGGCCGGTGCGAGCAGCGCCGGCGCGGTGCCGCGAAACCGCTGCCGCCAGTCGACCGTCCATGGCGCGATATCGGCGGGATCGGTCACGATACCCTTCGGCCCCAGCATCGGGGCGAGATCGGCAAGCAGTGCGGATTGGGCGGGAGTCATGCGCGTCCGCTACCCCCGGACGCCCCGCCGCTCAACCATGTGCGGCCCCTGCCCGCCTTCGCCGCCGATGACTCGAAATTCATCCTCCGTTCAACGATCGCCGCTAGGAGCCGACACCGAACATGCCGACCCCTGCGTTTTCCTCCGCGCTGATCGCACCCATGCTCCTGGCCGGCACCGCGCCCGTGCTGGTTTCCGCCAGCGAGTCGCCCGATCGGCTGAACGGCGTGCAGTTCGCGCAGATGACCGTCCGCGAACGCATCATCATCCGCGTGCCGCGCATGGGCCCCGCGCGCGGTCCCGCCGCCGCGCCGCGCCTGTCGGTGCCGCAGCCGATGCAGTGGAAGGAAAAGAAGGGGCCCAAATGCATCGCCGTCGCCGACATCGGCGGTGCGCTCGTCTCCGCCCCTGACGCGGTCGACCTGGTGATGGCCGGCGGCAAGCGCCTGCGCGCGCACCTCGACGACGATTGCGGGCCCATGGATTTCTACAACGGCTTCTATCTGCGTCCTAAGGCCGACGGAAAGGTCTGCGCCGACCGCGACGTCCTACGCATGCGCTCCGGCGCCAGCTGCGGCATCGCCAAGTTCCGGACGCTGGTCGCCCGCTGATCGGGCGAGGCCCTCAGCTATCGAGCCATCCGCGCCGCAGCCACCCACCCCGTCACCCCGGCCGAAGAGCCGGGGTCCCGCTTCTTCTACCGGCGCAAGAAGCGGGATGCCGGATCAAGTCCGGCATGACGGGCTTCGTGGTTCGGCGATCCGCACGAAAACGCTGTCCTACACGCCCCGATTATGCCTATCGTCTTGCCCGCTCTTTGACACGGCGAACCCCACCCGAACCGCGTCATTGGGGAGGAAGGCGTTCCAGACATAACGTACCGTCCACTTCGTCCACTTCCGCGCCGTTTTGTCCCGCGGCGCGCCCCCCGAATCGCCCCGCTTGTCACCCCGCAAACGCCGCCGCATGATGACGCCATGCTCTTCAGCCCCTCGCCCCTGATCGCAACGCTGAGCTGGATCGTCGCTATCGCCTTGGGCGCGAAGCTCGTGGCGACGATCATCCTGCTGAGCGTCGGCAAAGGCATGCGCGATCGGCCCGGCTGGGGTGCGATGCTGTGGTGGCTGACGAAGATCACGCCGGTGATCGCCGTTCCCTGCGCCATCCTGATCGCCTGGCTGCAAGGGTTGACCGGTCCGCTCTGGCTTTTCGTAGCCCTGATGCTGTTCGTTCTCGTCGCCGTCCCCCTCAAGATACGGGGACGCCGAACCCGCATCGCCAGGCAGGCGACACACGCGCCGTCATAGCGCCCCGCCCACGCTTTCCTTGACTTTCGCGCCCAGATCGGCAAGCGCGACGCTCGGCGTGCCGCACCCGTGTGCGTCTATTTCCGGACCCTTGCATGAGCCTTTTGGCATGAGCTTCGCCGATCTCGGCCTCTCCCCCGAACTCCTGACCGCAGTCACCGACGCGGGCTACAGCGAACCCACGCCGATCCAGGCGCAGGCGATCCCCAGCGTCCTCATGATGCGCGACCTGATCGGCATCGCGCAGACCGGCACCGGCAAGACCGCCGCCTTTGTGCTGCCGATGATCGACATCCTGGCGCACGGCCGCAGCCGCGCGCGCATGCCGCGCAGCCTCATCCTCGAACCGACGCGCGAACTCGCCGCGCAGGTCGCCGAGAATTTCGAGAAGTACGGCGCCGGTCACAAGCTTTCGATGGCCCTGCTGATCGGCGGCGTGTCGATGGGCGACCAGATCAAGGCGCTGGAAAAGGGCGTCGACGTGCTGATCGCGACGCCGGGCCGGCTGATGGACCTGTTCGGCCGCGGCAATATCCTGCTGACCGGCTGCTCGATGCTCGTCATCGACGAGGCGGACCGCATGCTCGACATGGGGTTCATCCCGGACATCGAAGAAATCTGCACCAAGCTGCCCAAGCAGCGCCAGACGTTGCTGTTCTCGGCGACGATGCCGCCGCCCATCAAGAAGCTCGCGGACAAATTCCTCGACAATCCCAAGACGATCGAGGTGTCGCGGCCTGCCTCGACCAATCTCAACATCAAGCAGTATCTGGTCCCGACGGCGACCAACGCGTTCAAGAAGCGCGAGGCGCTGCGCCGCCTGCTGCGTCAGGACGAGGTCCGCACCGCGATCATCTTCGCCAACCGCAAGACGACGGTGCGCGAGCTGAACAAGAGCCTGAAGAAGCACGGCTTCCAGTCGGGCGAAATCCATGGCGACATGGAACAGCCGCAGCGGCTCGCCGAACTCGACCTGTTCAAGTCGGGCAAGATCAACATCCTCGTCGCCTCCGACGTCGCGGCGCGCGGCCTCGACATCAAGGGCGTCAGCCACGTCTTCAACTTCGACGCGCCCTGGCACCCCGACGATTACGTCCACCGCATCGGCCGTACCGGCCGCGGCGGCGCGACCGGCGTCGCCTACACGCTGATCACCAGCGAGGATGCCGAGAACATCCAGAATATCGAAAAGCTGACCGGCCAGACGATCGAGCGGCTCGACCTCGGCGACGCTCCCGAGGCGGACACGCCGGCGGCCGAGGAACCCCGCCGTCCCCGCCGCGGTCGCAAGGCGAACGACAGCGCCCCCATCGAGCAGGCGCCCGCACCGGCCCCCGCCCGCCCGGCCCGCGAGGATCGCCCGGCCCGCGAGGATCGCCGTCCCGCTGCCGCCCCAACCGCCGCGTCGCAGCCGCGCAACGACGACCGCCGCCGTCCCCGCCGCGACGATCGCTACGCCGATCGCGACCCCAATCGCGACGATGGCCCGGACGAAGGCTGGAACGGCCCGATCCCCGACTTCCTCCACGCCACGATCGCGCCCTGAGCGCATCCGGGGGCGGCCCTCATGGTGATCGAGCGGACGCCCCCGGTCGCGATCGACACGCCGTGCATCGGCGTCTGCGTGATGGAGCCGGACGGCCTGTGCCGCGGCTGCGCCCGTACGATCGACGAGATCGTCGCCTGGGGCCAGATGACACCGGACCGGCGCCGCGCGATCATGGCCACCCTGTCGGACCGGCGGCCCTGACCCTATATCGGCGACCGTTCCGCCAAAGGATGCCCGCTTGCCCCTGACGCGCCGCCATCTGTTGCAGGCCGCCCCGTTCGCCGCCGCCGTGCCATGGCTCCCCGCCTGGGCGCAGCCCGTGTCCGCCGGCATCGCCGCCCCGCTGCCGACGCTCACCGGCCCGGACGTCACGCTCCACGTCGCGCATCAGATGATGACGATCGACGGCAAGCCGCAACACGCGATCGGCATCAACGGCTCGGTGCCGGCGCCGCTGTTGCGCTTCCGCGAAGGGCAGGACGCGACGCTCACCGTCGTCAACGATCTGGACGAGGAAACCTCGATCCACTGGCACGGCCTGCTGCTGCCGTTCCAGATGGACGGCGTGCCCGGCATCAGCTTCCCCGGTATTCCGGCGCGCAGCCGCTTCACCTACCGCTTTCCGATCCGCCAGGCGGGCACCTATTGGTATCACAGCCATTCCGGCCTGCAGGAGCAGATGGGGCATTACGGCCCGATCGTCATCGATCCCGCCGGCCCCGATCCCGTTGCCAGCGACCGCGAACATGTGATCGTCCTGTCCGATCACAGCCCGCTGCACCCGCACGCCATCTTCCGCCGCCTGAAGCTGCAGGGCGGCTATTTCAATTACCAGAAGCAGACGCTCGCCGGCCTGCTCGCGGGCAAGGACCAGCCGCTCAGGGACCGTCTCGCCTGGGGCGCGATGCGGATGGACCCCACCGACGTGTCCGACGTGACGGGCAGCACCTACACCTATCTGATCAACGGCCATGGCCCCGCCGACAATTGGACCGCGCTGTTCGCGGCCGGCGAGCGGGTGCGGCTGCGCATCGTCAACGCCTCTGCGATGACGAACTTCAACCTGCGCATCCCCGGCCTGAAACTGACGATCGTGCAGTCCGATGGACTCAACGTCCGGCCCGTGACGGTCGACGAATTCCAGATCGCCGTCGCCGAAACCTATGACGTGATCGTGGAGCCGGAGGCGCAGGCCTATACGCTCGTCGCCGAAGCCTGGGACCGCTCCGGCATGGCGCGTGCCACGCTTGCCCCGCAGGTCGGCATGGTCGCGCCGGTGCCCGCGCTCCGTCCGCGCCCGCTCGCCACCATGGCCGACATGGGTATGGGCGACATGGGCATGAGCGACATGAGCGACATGAGCCACATGGACGGCATGGCCGGTATGAGCGGCATGGACCACGCCGCCACGCCCGCCGCCTGCCCGCCCGAACACGCCGCCATGGGCCATTGCAAAGCCGCAGCCCCTGCGGAGCCGATGCACCACAGCATGCGCGACTTCGCGAACGCGCCCGGCCTGCCCAGGACCCCTGCCGTGCAGACGGTCGCCCCCATGCCGGTGGACCGCACCGACGAACCGCCACAGGGCCTCGCCGACGTTGGCCACCGGGTGCTCGTCTACCGCGATCTCGTTGCATTGGATCGCAATCCGGACGTTCGCGCGCCGTCGCGCCAGCTCACCATCCACCTCACCGGCAATATGGAACGCTATATGTGGGCGTTCGACGGGGTGAAGCTGAACGCCGTCACCGCGCCCATCCCCTTCCGTGCCGGCGAGCGGGTGCGCGTTCGCCTCGTCAACGACACGATGATGGCGCATCCGATCCATCTGCACGGCCATTTCTTCGAACTGGTGACGGGCCATGGCGACCACGCGCCGCGCAAGCACACCGTCAACGTCGCCCCCGGCGGCACCGTCACCTTCGACCTGACCGCGGACGCGATCGGCGACTGGGCGTTCCACTGCCACCTGCTCTACCACATGCATGCCGGCATGATGCAGGTCGTGACGGTGCGCGCGGAGGATGCCGCATGAGGGCGACGCTGGCGATCCTTGCCCTGCTCCCCGCGCCGGCGATGGCGCAGATGCACCATATGGACGGCATGAGCATGCCCGGCATGACCATGCCCGCCGCGCCGAAGCCTGCCGCCAAGACCAAACCAAAGGCCAAGCCGAAGCCTAAACCTCCTGCCCGCTCCCCGGTACGGCCGCAAAGCCACGCGCACCCCGGCGCAAATCCCGTAATGGCCATGCCAGCGGCGCCCGTTGCAACCGATCCGAACTGTCCACCCGACCATGCGGCGATGGGCCATTGCACGCCTGCGGCATCCGCTGCTCCCAAAGCTGCAATGCCGGCCATGCCGCACGACATGCCCCAAGACATGCCAATGCATGCGATGCCGGGCATGCACGACATGCCAGCGGCGGCCGCCACCAAAAGCGGAACCGATTTGCCCGCCGGTAACGCCCCGCCGCCCCCACCCCCGACCACCCGCGCCGCCGATCGGTTCTACGACCCCGCCGCCATGGCTGTCGCCGATCGTACGATGCGCGCCGAGCATGGCGGCATGCGGTTCTCCCAGATCCTCTTCAACCTTGCCGAAGTACAGGTCCGCCGCGGGGGCGACGGCTATCGCTGGGACGGCGAAGGCTGGTTCGGCGGCGATATCGACCGCGTCGTGGTGAAGAGCGAAGGCGAAGGTACGTTCGGCCGATCGATCGAGCAAGCCGAGGTGCAGGCGCTCTACGCCCATGCCATCGGCCCCTATTTCAACCTGTTGGCCGGCGCCCGGCAGGATCTCGGGCCGAACGGCGGCCGCACGCATGCCGCGATCGGCGTAGAGGGTCTCGCGCCCTATTGGTTCGACGTCGAGGCGACGCTGTTCGCCTCCGACAAGGGCGTCCGCGCCCGCGGGTCGGCATGGTATGACCAGCGCCTGACCCAGCGCGTGATCCTGCAACCGCGCGTAGAGGTGAACCTTGCCGCACAGGACGAACCCGACGCCCGCATCGGTGCCGGCCTGTCCAGCGTCGAGGCGGGGCTTCGCCTCCGCTACGAAATCGCCCGCGAATTCGCGCCCTATGTCGGGATCAATTGGGAACGCCGCTACGGCGCTACCGCGCGCTATGCCCGCGCCGATGGCGAGGGCAGCGGCGGCGTGTCACTTGCGCTCGGCATCCGCGGCTGGTTCTGACGCCAGCGCGCGCTGTAATCGCCGGACGCTCTGCGTCAGTGCCCGCAATTCGTCGATGCTAAGGCCCGTCTTCGCAAACACCGCCTCCGCCAGGCATGTCGCCTCGCTGCGCAGCCCCTGCCCCGCCTCGGTCAGCACCACCCGCACCTGCCGCTCGTCCTTTGTATCCCGCGCCCGCCGCACCAGCCCGCTCGCCTCTAGACGCTTCACCAGCGGCGTGATCGTGCTGGATTCCAGCGACAGGCGTTCGGCGATCGCGCCGATCGTCCGCCCGTCCTCTTCCCACAAGGCGTGCAGCACCAGATATTGCGGGTAGGTGATGCCGATCCGGTCGAGCATCGGCTTGTACACGCGCGTCATCGCGATCGACGCGCCGTACAGCGAGAAGCACAATTGCTCGTCCAGCGACAGCGGATGGGACGGCGGCATGGTCATCGACAGGTCGTACACGCTTTTACTCCAATGCGGAACGCCACTGGACAAATCAGTATCGCGATATACATTGTCGCAATAACAGTTTCTGCAAGGAGCATGCATCATGTCCGTCGACGTCAAATACGCCACCCGCGCCACCGCCACCGGCGGCCGCGAAGGGAATGCCCGCAGCGAGGACGGCCGCTTCGAAGCCAAATTGTCGACGCCCAAGGAACTGGGCGGCGCGGGTGGCGACGGCACAAACCCCGAACAATTGTTCGCCGCGGGTTATTCCGCCTGCTTCATCGGCGCGTTGAAAGCCGCCGGCCAACAGCTGAAGGTAAAGGTGCCCGAGGCTACCACCGTGACCGCGACCGTGGGCATCGGCCCGCGGGATGCCGGCGGGTTCGGCATCACCGCCGATCTGCTCGTCGACCTGCCTGGCCTGGAGCGCGATCAGGCGCAGCAGCTGGTCGATGCCGCGCATCAGATTTGCCCCTATTCGAACGCGACCCGCGGCAACGTCGACGTCGGCCTGACGCTCGCCTGATCCGCAATAGGCTTAGAACAGCGGGGCGTTGCCGATCGCGGCAGCGCCCCGCTGTCGTTTCGGGGGCGTCCGACATTATCCGCCCCCCCACGCAACCGCTGCGAAAACCGATCGTTCGAGGGAGCCCCTTTCCAAAGACTTCCCTGACCTTCGGAGACATTCCATGACCCTCGACGGCAAGACGATCGCCATTCTCATCGCCCCCCGCGGCACCGAGGAACCCGAATTCGCGCAGCCCAAGGATGCCGTCGAACAGGCCGGTGGCAAGGTCGTCGTCATCAGCCTGGAAACGGGCGAGGCGCAGACGGTGAACAACGACCTCGACCCCGGCAAGACCTTCACGGTCGACAAGGCGATCGGCGACGTGTCCGCGGATCAGTTCGACGGCCTCGTCATCCCCGGCGGCAGCGTCGGCGCCGACAAGCTGCGCGCCTCGAAGGAGGTCGTCGCCTTCGTCCACGCCTTTTTCGAAGCCGGCAAGCCCGTCGCCGCGATCTGCCACGCGCCCTGGACCCTGGTCGAGGCGGATGTATTGAAGGGCCGCACGCTCACGTCCTTCCCCAGCCTGCAGACCGACATCCGCAATGCGGGCGGCAATTGGGTCGATCAGGAGGTGGTCGTCGACAAGGGCCTCGTCACCAGCCGCAACCCCGATGACCTTCCCGCTTTCTGCGCAAAGCTGATCGAGGAAGTCGCCGAAGGTCGCCACGCCGAGCAGGCCGCGAGCGCGTGAACAGCAATCGGTTCGCCGGCAAGGTCGTCGTCATCACCGGTGCCGCCTCGGGCATCGGTGAGGGCGCGGCGCGGCGCTTTGCTGCGGAGGGCGCGCACCTCGTGCTCGGCGACAAGGACGCGGCGGGCCTCAAGCGCCTCGCCGCGGAACTGGGCGATACGGTCGAGACGTTGGAGGTGGACGTCAGCCGCATGGCCGATTGCGAGGCGCTGGTCGACCTTGCCGTCAGCCGCTTCGACGGCATCGACGTGCTGGTCAACGACGCCGGTATCGACCATCTCGGCAAGCTCGACGAGGGCGATTTCGGCGCCTTTTCCAAGGTGATCGAAACCGATTTGTACGGCGTCGTCCAGATGAGCCGCGCCGCGATCGCGCATCTGCGCGCGGCCAAGGGCTGCATCGTCAACATCTCTTCGGTGTCGGGTCTTGGCGGCGACTGGAACCACAGCTTCTATTGCGCGGCCAAGGGTGCGGTTACTAACTTCACCCGCGCATTGGCGATGGACGAAGCGAAGGTGGGCGTGCGCGTGAATGCGGTCAACCCGTCGCTCACCTATACCGCGCTGACCGCGGGCATGAAGGAACAGCCCGACCTCATCGCCAAGTTCGAGGAGCGCATCCCGATCGGCCGCGGCGCGGACCCTGCTGACATCGCCGGGGCCATCGCCTTTTTGGCGAGCGAGGATGCGCACTATATTACCGGTGTGAACCTGCCCGTCGACGGTGGCCTCTCGGCCTCCAACGGACAGCCGCCGCTTAGCTGAGGAGCCGACCATGGCCGATTACCGCAAGACCGACGAAGCGATCGCGAAGCTGACGCCCGAACAATATTATGTGACGCAGGAAAGCGGCACGGAACGCCCCGGTACGGGCGAATATCTCGGCAACAAGGCCGCGGGCATCTACGTCGATATCGTCTCGGGCGAACCGCTGTTCGCCTCGACCGACAAATATGAATCGCATTGCGGCTGGCCGAGCTTCACCAAGCCGATCGAGCCCGCCAATGTCGAGGAACTGCACGATCGCAGCCACGGCATGGTGCGCACCGAAGTGCGTTCGAAGCATGGCGACAGCCACCTGGGCCATGTCTTCCCCGACGGTCCGCGCGATCGCGGCGGGCTGCGCTATTGCATCAACTCCGCTTCGCTGCGCTTCGTGCCCCGCGATGCGATGGAAGCAGAAGGCTACGGCGCCTATCTGGATCAGGTCGAAGACGTCGGCTGATCCGACGCATGTCATGAAGATCACGCGGTAAATTCCGCACGGTTAACGCCTCTTTATCCCCTTTCCGGCCAAGGCTTGGCCAAGGGAATGGATCAAAGAGGGGCAGAATCGATGCGGAAGTGGGTATATCTGGCAGCGGCGGCGTCGTGTTTGGGCGCCGTCGTGCCAGCCGGCGCGCAGGGCCTGCGCGGCGTTGTACCGTCGGGGAAGCAGGCCGAAGCGGAAAAGGCCCGTGCCGAAGCCGAATCGAAGAATACTGCCGATATCGTTGTGACCGCCACGCGCCGCTCGCAGCGCCTGTCGAACGTGCCGATCGCCGTCAGTGCCTACAGCACCGCAGCACTCCAGAATTCGGGCGCGACCGATATCCGCCAGATGGCGCAGCTGGCGCCGTCGCTGATCGTCTCGTCCACCGGATCGGAAGCCAATGCGACCGCGCGCCTGCGCGGCATCGGCACCGTCGGCGACAACCCCGGCCTCGAAAGCTCGGTCGCCGTGTTCATCGACGGCGTCTATCGCAGCCGCACCGGCTCGGGCCTCAACGACCGGGGCGAAGTCGAGCGCATCGAGGTGCTGCGCGGGCCGCAGGGCACGCTGTCGGGCCGCAACTCGTCGGCGGGTGCGATCAGCATCTACACCAAATATCCCGAATTCAAGTTCGGCGGCTATGCCGAAGCGAGCTACGGGAATTACGACGCCGTCCGCTTGGCCGGCGCGCTGACCGGCCCGATCATCGCCGACACGCTCGCCTTCCGCATCGACGGCGTCTACGGCAAGCGCGACGGCTTCCTGCACGATGTCATCAACAACACCGACTTCAACAACCGCAATCGCTATTTCGTCCGCGGCCAGCTGTTCTGGAAGCCGTCGCCCGACTTTTCGGTCCGCCTGATCGGCGATTACACGCACCGCGACGAAAAGTGCTGCGGCGCCGTCTACATCGACACGCGCGAAAAGTTCGATCCGACGCCGGGCGTGCCGGGCGACTTCTCGATCGCGTCGCAGAACCGCATCGTCTCGATCCTGCAGAGCCTGGGCGGCGTGCTGCCCAGCATGGGCAATCCCTACAACCGCCAGATCGCCCAGACCAAGGGCCAGGCCTATTCGAACGTCACCACTGACGGCGGCGTGTCGGCGCGCATCGGCTGGACGCTGGGCAACGTGCAGCTCATCTCGATCAGCGCCTATCGCGAATACAAGGCCGGCGGCGCGGGCGACATGGACTATGGCAACGTCGACATCGTCTACCGCCCCAACGACGGCAACGCCTATCGCCAATTCAAGACCTTCACGCAGGAAACCCGCCTCAGCGGCGGCCTGTTCAACAACCGGCTCGACTGGCTGGTCGGTGGCTATTACGCGCACGAGGACCTCGACGTCGTCGACAATCTGCGCTTCGGCTCGCAATATGGCGCCTTCGCCGCATGCCGCGCCGTCGCCACGGTGAACCCGGCTGCCGCTTTGCGCGATCCGACCGCGAGCGGCTGCCTCAGCGCTGCCGGCCGCGCCGTGCTGACCCCCGCGGTCGGCCAGGCGGTGATCAGCGGCATCGATCGCCTCAGCACCGTCAACAACGTCGGTAGCGTGCGCGACCTGTATCACCAGACGAGCAGCAACTACGCCTTCTTCACGCACAACATCTTCAAGATCACCGATACGCTCAGCATCACCGGCGGCCTGCGCTACACGAACGAGCACAAGCGCCTGGACGCGAGCTTCAACAACAACAACACCGTCTGCCCGGCGCAGCAGGCCGCGCTCAGCCCGCTGCTGGCCAGTGCGGCGGTGCCCGCGGCGCTCAAGCCACTGATCGGCGGCATCATCACGCTCACCTGCACCGGCAATTCGACGTCGGCGCTGACCGGCGTGCCGATCAAGGACAAGATCGCAGAGGGTCAGTTCACCGGCACCGGCGTCGTGTCGTGGAAGCCCGCGCCCAGCACCTTGCTGTACGCGTCCTACGCCCGCGGCTACAAGGCGGGCGGCTTCAACCTCGACAAGTCGGATCTGTCGGCCACCGTCTTCGCCACGCCGACCGCGGCGGCCGCTTCGAACCTGCGCTTCGATCCCGAGACGGTGCAGGCGTTCGAAATCGGCATCAAATATGCGACGCCGAAGTTCACCGCGAACCTCGCGGGCTTCCGTTCGGCGTTCAAGAACTTCCAGCTGAACACCTTCAACGGCACCAACTATATCGTTCAGAATATCGGGTCGTGCAGCACCGGCCTGAACGGTGCCGACCGTGACAATTCCTCGACCACCGGCGCCTGCACGGGCAAGGTGCGCTCGGGCGTCATCACGCAGGGCTTCGAACTGGAGGCCGGCGCCTATCCGACCGAGGATCTGACCTTCAACCTCGGCTACACCTATGCGCACACGCAATATCGCAACAACCTGGTCGGCAGCGATGCGGGCGAGGCGCTGAACGCCGCGCTGTTCCTACTGCCGGGGGCGCAGATGTCGAACGCGCCGCGCCACACCGTCACCAGCTCGGCGTCGTGGACGCCGCCGATCGGCGACAATGGCATGCACGCGCTGTTCTACGTCGATAGCCGCCTGACCAGCGACTATAACACCGGGTCGGACCTGTTCCTGGAAAAGCGGCAGGACGGTTTCTTCCTGGTCAACGCACGCATCGGCATCCGCGGCCGCGACCAGCGCTGGGCACTGGAATTCTGGGGGCAGAACGTCCTCAACACCAATTACCAGCAGGTCGCCTTCGCCGCCCCCTTCCAGGGTGCGGGCAGCGCGTCGCAGGTCGCCGCCTTCGGCTCGCCCGACTTTGCGACGGGCAATGCGATCTTCTCGTCGTACCTCGCCGAACCGCGTACCTATGGCGTGACGCTGCGCTCGCGCTTCTGAACGCCCTTCCACTGATCCGGGACCCGTGGACATTATGAAGATACCGCGCAAGCTGGGCCTGTCGTTCCTCACCATCATCGCGACTGCAGCGGTCGTGATGATGGTGCTCTTCGGCACGATCATGCTGATCAGGCAGTCGACGGATCGGAACAACTTTGCCCAGACCATCTATGCCAAGGCCTTGACGCTGGAGACGGCGATCCTGCGCCAGAACAGCCAGTTCCGCGGCTTTCTGGTGACGGGCGACGTCACCTACCTCAAGTCATACGAGGAAGCGCGCAAGGAGTTCGACGGAACCGCCGCCGAACTGGACACGCTGCTGACCGATCCGGTCAAGCTGCGCCAGCTCGACACGGCCCGTCGCGAAACGCTGAAATGGCGCCGTAACTGGGGCGACCGGCTGATCCGCTGGGTGAAGGCCGGCCGCCGCGACGAAGCGCAGCAGGCGGTGCGGGACGCGGGACCTGCGGTGCTCGTCAGCAAGATCGCCCTCCCCCTGCGCGATCTGCGCGCCGCGGAAACGCAGGACATCGAGTCTGCCGCGGCCAGCCAGGAAAAGGCGATCCTGACCGCACTGATCGCGCTGGCCATCGGCGGCATCGCGCTGATCGGTGTGGCAATCACCTTGTCCGTCCTGCTCAGCCGCCAGATCGCGCGGCCGATCACGCTGCTGACCGATGCGATGGCGCAACTCGCCAGCGGACGGCATGACATCGTGGTCGAGGCGGACCGCACCGACGAACTGGGCGACATGGCGCGCGCGGTCGCCGTGTTCCGCGACACCGCCGCGGCCAAGGTGGCCGACGATGCCGACCGCGAGGCGGCGATGACCGCGATCGGCGGCGGCCTGCATCGCCTGTCGGATGCGGACCTCACCGTGCGCATCGCCGACGTACCGCAGGCATTCCGCCTGCTGTCGGACGATTTCAACACCGCCACCGCCAGCCTGTCGCGCGTGCTGGGCGAGGTGCGCGGCAGCGTGCAGTCGATCAAGCACAATTCGGGCGAGATCAACCAGGCTGCGCTCGATCTGGCGCAGCGGACCGAACAGGAAGCCGCCGCCTTGCAGGAATCAGCTGCGGCCCTCGACGAGGTGACGAAGTCGATCCGTGAGGGCGCGGGTGCGGCGATCGGTGCCAGCTCCGCCATGGCGCAGGCCCGCACGGAGGCCGAACGCGGCGGCACGATCGTGCGGCAGGCGATCGACGCGATGCAGGGCATCGAACAGGCCAGCAACGAGATCGCGGCCATCATCAGCCTGATCGACGGCATCGCGTTCCAGACCAATCTTCTGGCGCTCAATGCCGGTGTCGAGGCGGCGCGCGCGGGTGAAGCCGGCAAGGGCTTCGCGGTCGTCGCGTCCGAAGTCCGTGCGCTTGCCCAGCGCTCGGCGGATGCCGCGACAGAGGTGAAGACGAAGGTGACGTCTGCCTCCACCCATATCCGCGCCGGTGTCGATCTGGTCGACCAGACCGGACAGGCATTGTCGCGGATCATCGACAGCGTCGGTGCGGTCAGCGGTTCGATCGACTCGATCGCGCAATCGTCCGATCATCAGGCAAAGAGCCTGGGCCAGATCAACGTTGCGATCGGCGAGATGGACCAGATGACGCAGGAGAACGCCGCGATGGTCGAACAGACCTCCGCCGCAGCGCGCCAGCTGGTGGCGGAAGCGCAGCAGCTCGCCGCATCGGTCGCGACCTTCGAGATCGACGGTCAGCCCCCTGCCCCCGCTCCCGCCCCTGCCGATTACCGGCCGGCACGATCCCGTCCCGCGGCCGCGGCTGCGCGTCCGGCCCCCATTCCCACGCCGCGCCGCGTCGCGAATGGCGACTGGGACGCGTTTTGATCGCAATGGCCGTGCGCCCCGGGCCCATGCACGGGGCGCCATTCCCCGACACGAACGATGACATCGGTCCGGGCCCGCTCGCCCGGCAGGCGATGGCCGTCCGCGAGATGGGATCGCCGTTCGTCGCCGCGGTGCTCGCCGCGGGAGAGCGTCAGCTGTACCGCGCGCCACGCACCGCCGCGTTGATCGCCGACTGGCCGCGCGATGTCGCCGCCGACGCGCTGGCGATGCGGTTCAACGCCGCGCTGCATGCGCTGGCGCGCGCCGGCCACCTCACGGCCCTCACCGACCTGTACCGGCGGCTGGACGGCGATTTCGATGCCGTCATCGGCGCGGCGATGCACGCCGCCGATGCGCATATCGCCGAATGGATGCGCACGCCGCCGCAGACCAACGAAGTCGGACGCACCGCCGCGATCATGGCGGCGCTGATGACGCTGCGCAGCCGGTTCGACATGCCGTGCGAGTTGCGCGAACTCGGTGCCAGCGCCGGACTGAACCTCAATCTCGATCGCTATGCCTATGATCTGGGCGGCCATGTCGCCGGCGATCCGGCGTCGTCCGTCCGCGTCGCGCCCGCATGGCATGGTGCAGCGCCCGTCATCCGTCCCATCGCCGTGAAGTCCGCGCGCGGCGTCGATCTCAGCCCCCTCGACGTGACCGATGGCGCCGCCTGCGAACGGCTGATGGCCTTCATCTGGGCGGACGAATCCGACCGCGCCGAACGTCTGGCGCAGGCACTGCGCATCGCACGCGCACACCCGCCCGTCGTCGATACGGGCGACATCACCCGGTGGCTGCCGACGATGCTCGCCGCCCCGCAGGCCGCCGGCGTCTGCCGCACGATCGTTCATTCGATGGCGCTGCAATATCTCGACGCCAACGGCCATGCCGCCGTGGAGCGGGCCTTTGCCGAGGCGGGCGCGCGGGCCGATGTCGATCGCCCGCTGGCCCGGATCGGGTTCGAATGGACCGAGGCGCGCGACGCAGTCCATCTGTGTCTGACGACCTGGCCCGACGGGGTGACCCGTCATCTTGCCACCTGCCACGCTTATGGTGCGTGGATCGACTGGCACGACATAGCGGCCTGACGGCCCCTTTCCTGGATCCAGCTTCTGTAACGGATGCCCCGTGCCGCCATCGCGGACACGGGGCTTTCTTCGTCAGAACAGCCCGTCGTCGTCGTCATCCTCCGCGACGGCCGCCACGGCCGGCGCCGGCGCGAGGTGTGCGGGCAGATAGGCGGCGTGGACTTCGCGCTCCTGTGCCATCGTGTACAGCGCAGCGATACGCGGCAGCACATCGGCAAGGATCGTCGTCGCCGCCTCCGACGGGTCGCTCATCGCGGGCATCACGCCGAGCACGAGCGCCGCGTCGCGCATCTTGCCCCCCAGCGCCATTTCCGCGCCGATCTCATCGCCGACCGAGGCCAGCATCTCGATGATCTGCCGCGCATCGTCGCCGCCGACGCGCACCGCACCCTCGGTCCGCTGACACCCCTCGCGGATCACCGCGAGCGCATCGGACAGCTTGCTGCCCAGATCGCGATTGTCCGCCGCCGCGCGCTTTTCGACCAGCGTCGCGTTCACCGCGGCCAGCTCGTCGAGCGGCTGGCGGATTCCGCCCATCGCCTTGCCCAGCGACTGGGCGTGGACGTCCACCTCGCCCGCGACGACCGATACCGCCTTGCCGAGGTCACCATGCCGGCGGCACAGCAGTCGTGTATTGGTGGCGATGTCCTGCACGTCGAACTGCACGCGCTGCAACAGCGCCAGCCGCCCGGTCAATTCGGACACCGTCTCGCCGATCATGCCCAGCATCGCGGTCGAGCGCCGGTCGGCATCCTGCAATTGCGCGGTGATCGATGCGACCTCGCCCACCGCCTTGTCGATCTCGGCGAGGAAGGGGCGGCCGTTGCTGCCCGCGTCGTTATCGATCAGGCCCAGCAGCGCGGTCGTGTCGGGGCTCAGCGCCCGCAGCGCATCGACCAGCAGGCGCGTGTCGCGGTCGAAATCGACCGCGCTCGCCTCCAGCTGCGCCGCGAGCATCGGATGGATGACCGCACAAACCTCCATGCGCACCATGGGATCGATGGAGGGGCCCACGACCTCCAGCATCTGCAACGCGGACACGACATGCTCCAGGCGCTGGCGCGTGCTGTCGCCGACCTGCAACGCGCCCAGCATCGTCGCGACGCGCCCCTGCACCGTGCGGGCGATCGACGCCACCTGCTGCGCCATCGTGGCGGTGGTGCCCAGATGCGCGTGCAGCGCGGTGGCGTGACGCACCAGATTTTCCGGCACCGCGGGAACGACGTGTCGCGCCTCCTTGGTTACGAGGCGCCCGGCCTGCTGCACCGCGCCGACGCTGTCCTTCAGATCCTTCAGCTTGGCGAGGAAGCCTTCCAGATGCTCCTCACCCGCCGCCAGCCGATGCCCCATGCTGTCGACGAAGCCGACGAAGGCGGGCTCGCCCGACGCCGCGATCTTGATATTCAGGCCGTAAATATGGAGCACGCGCAGCGCCTGCCGCATCTCCATGATGTGATCGCGCAGCATCCGCGCCGCGCCGCTCACCCGCACCATGTCGGTGTCGCGCTCCTGCTGCACCACGGGCAGGTTGGCGAGATCGGCCGCAACCTCTTTCAGGTTGGTCACCGCGATCCCCGCGACGCTTTCGTCGAGCGCGCCGGTGACGCCATCGATCGCGGAGATGATCCGATCGATCGTTTCTATGGCTCCTGCGAGCGTGGTCCCAGCGCGTACGAAATGCGCATCCATACCCGCCGCCATCAGCGCCAGCGTCCGTTGCAGATCGCCGACGCTCTGGTCCAAGGCGTGATCGGCCGTGATGGAGGTATGCAGCATGGCCTATCCTTTGCGGGCGAGAAGAAAATGCGGAACAGGCGCGCTCATCGCGCCGTCGCCTGGAGCAGTTCGCGGGCGATATTGCCCAATGGTATGACCTTGTCGGCGGCGTTGCGGGCGATGGCTTCCTTGGGCATGCCAAACACGACGGAGGTTGCTTCGTCCTGCGCGAAAGTTCGCGCTCCTGCCTGCTTCATTTCCAGCAAACCGCGCGCGCCGTCGTCGCCCATGCCGGTCATGATGATGCCGACCGCATTGGACCCGGCATTGCGCGCCGCCGAGCGGAACAGCACGTCGACGGACGGGCGGTGACGCGACACCAGAGGCCCTTCCTTGACCGAGACGACATAGCGCGCGCCCTGTCGTTCGAGCAGCGTATGACGCAGGCCGCCCGGCGCGATCAGCACGTGGCCGCGCATCACCGTGTCGCCGTCCTCCGCCTCCTTGACGTCGACCTGGCACAGGCCGTTGAGCCGCTTGGCGAAGGCGCGGGTGAAGCTTTCGGGCATGTGCTGGACGATGACGATGCCCGGCGAATTGGCCGGCAGCGCCTCCAGCACCTCGCGCAGCGCCTCGGTGCCCCCCGTGGACGCGCCGATGCACACGACCATCTCCGTCGTCCGGCTCATCGCGCGACCGGTGGGAGGCGGCAGTACCGCATCGGCGGTCAGCTTCTGCGCCGGCGACGCCGCCCGCACCTGGCGCCGCGCGCCGAGCCGCGCCTTGGCCGCGCCCTTCACCGTCTCGCGGATCATCAGCTTGGCTTCGTTGAGATGCTCGGCGACGCCCATGCGCGGCTTGAGGATGACGTCCACCGCCCCGGCTTCCAAAGCCTGCAGCAGCGTTTCCGACCCCTCCTCGACCAGCGAGGAGCACATGACGACCGGGATCGGGCGCTGGCTCATCAACTTGCGCAGGAAGGTGACGCCATCCATCCGCGGCATTTCGACGTCCAGCGTGATGACGTCGGGCACCTCTTCCTGGATGTAGCGGGCGGCGGCGAAGGGATCGGCGGCGGCGGCGATCACCTGGATGTCGGGATCCTCGCCGAGGATCGCGGTCATGGCCTGGCGGACGCTGGCGCTGTCGTCGATGATGAGGACGCGGACGGGTTTCATATCAGCAGCGCTCGAATACGGTGTAGGACACGGTCTTCACGGGCAGATCCATGCCCGCGATCGATTCCGAATGACCCAGGAACAGATAGCCGCCGGGGCGCAGGCAGTCGCACAATCGTCGGACCACCGCCTCCTGCGTCGGCTTGTCGAAGTAGATGAGCACGTTGCGGCAGAAGATGATGTCCATCGGGTCGCCGACGGGATAATGCGTGTCCATCAGGTTCAGTCGCGCAAAGCCGATCGCGGACCGCAGTTCGGGCGCGATCCGCACCTTGGCCGCCCGCCGGTCGGTCGAGGCGGCGACGTAGCGCTGACGCATCACCGACGGCACCGGATCGACCTGCTCGGCGGGATAGATGCCGCGCCGCGCGGTCTCCAGCACCTCGGTATCGATATCGGTGGCGAGGATGCCATATTCCATGCGGTTCGCTTCGGCGAAGCGATCCAGCACCATCGCCATCGTATAGGGCTCCGCCCCCGTCGAACAGGCCGCGCTCCATGTCCGGATCCGGCGCCGACCCTGCGCGAGCATCGTCGGCAGCACCGTGCCCGCCAGAAAGTCGAAATGGCCGGGTTCGCGGAAGAAGTCGGTCTTGTTGGTCGTCACCGCATTGATCAGATGATCGATCTCGCCATTGGCGGTCGGATCGGCGAGCAGCAGGTCGCAATAGGCGTTGAGCGTCGCTGTCCCCGTGTCGCGGACGCGGCGCCGCAGCCGCCCCTCCAGCATCGTCGCTTTGGTCCGGGGCATTTTGATGCCCGTTTCGTCGTAGATCAGCGCGGCGAGACGGGTGAACCGGTCGGCGCTGAGGTGATCGAGATCGGACGGGGGAAGCGCTTTGGCGACAGCAGCCATGATGGTCGTTCCATCGACGGGAACCGGGGTCCGGGCCGTCGTCAGTGAGAGAAAGGGGGGGGGGGAGCCGCAGCGACCGCGGCTCCTCTTAGAAAGACCGACGCCGGGTCAGGCCGCGGCGGCGAGCGCGGTGGCGTCGATGTCGTCGCGGGAGAAGATCTCGGCGACGTTGATGACGACAACGAAGCCCTCGGGTTCGCGCACGACGCCCTCGATATAATCGGAGCGCCAGCGCATGCCGATGTCGGGCGCCGATTCCAGCCGTTCTGCGGCGAAGGTGGTGACCGCGAGGACGCGATCGACCACCAGACCCAGCGACACGGTGCGGTCGGCGAGCGGCACGTCGACGATCAGCACCCGCGTCGACAGCGTCGGCTCCGCAGGTGCGAGGCCCAGACGGACGCGCAGATCGACCGTCGGCACACCCTGCCCGCGCACGTCGGTCAGCCCGAGCAGCCAGCCGGGTCCGTTGGGGACCCGAAAGGCGGGGGCATAATCGAGGATTTCACGGACCAGCGTCACCGATACCGCGAACACCTCATCTCCCAGGCCGAAGGTAACGGCCTGCATCACAGTTGTGTCGCTCATGCTGCCTCTCCAAATTCCATGTCTTCGCTGTCCGGGCCGCCCTGTGTCAGGTCGAGGGCGAAGCCGCGGGCGCGAGCCTGCTGGTCGATAATCGAATTGCCCTTGGGGCGCGGGGCCGGCGCAGCCTTCTTGGCGGGCGCCGCCTTGCGGGCCGGGGCGGCCTTGCGCTGCGCGGTGGCGGCGCGGGCGACCGGCGAGGCGCGATCCTCGACCCGGAAGAAGGCGATGCTCTGCTGCAGTTCCTCGGCCTGGGCCGCCAGCTCTTCCGAGGTGGACGAGATCTGCTCGGAGGCGCCGGCATTCTGCTGCGTCACCTGGTCGAGCTGCTGGATCGCCTGGTTGATCTGGCTCGCCCCGATGTCCTGCTCGCGGCACGCGGCGCTGATCTCTGCCACCAGTTCCGCGGTGCGGCGGATATCCGGGACGAGCTTGCCCAGCATGTCGCCCGCGTCGGCGGCGGCGCTCACCGTCTCCGACGAAACTGCGCTGATTTCAGCCGCAGCGGTCTGGCTACGCTCGGCAAGCTTGCGCACTTCCGATGCGACCACCGCAAAGCCCTTGCCATGTTCGCCGGCACGGGCCGCCTCGACCGCGGCGTTGAGCGCGAGCAGGTCGGTCTGGCGGGCGATTTCCTGCACGATGCCGATCTTGTCGGCGATCGTACGCATCGCGCCCACGGCGGCATTGACGGCAACGCCGCTTGCCTCGGCATCCATCGACGACTGACGCGCGATCTTTTCGGTCTGCGCCGCATTGTCGGCGTTCTGTTTGATGTTGGCTGCCATCTGCTCCATCGACGCCGAGGCTTCCTCGGCCGCAGCGGCCTGTTCGGTCGCACCCTGCGAGACCTGTTCCGACGACGCCGACAGCTGCTGGCTGCCCGCCGCGACGTTATCCGCCGCCGCCGAAGCATCGCCCACGACGTTGCGCAGACGCTCGATCATCGACACCAGCGCCAGACCCAGGCCGTCCTTGTCCGACAGCGGCTGGTGGTTGACGGTGAGGTTGCCGCCGGCGATCTCGGTCGCCAGCGTTGCGCTCTTGCGCAGGTTGGCGGTCATGCCGTTGACGGTGTTGACCAGGTCCTTGATCTCGTCGTTGGTGTTGACCTTGACCTCCTGGTCGAGGTCGCCGATCGCCACCGCGTCCAGCGCAACGCCGATCCGCTTCAGGCCGTTCGACACGAGCAACGAAATCCAGATGGCACCTGCCACAGCGATGAGCGTGGCGATCGCCGCGACGATGATCAGCATCGTCCGCGATTCCGTGTAGAGCGCGTTGGTGTCTTTATCCGCCTGCTGCATCTGATCCTGCTGGATCGACACGAGTTGGTCGATCGTCGCGGTGAGCTCGCCCGCCACCTTGCGCGATTGCGTGATCGACAGATTGGCGGCTTCGACGTTCTTGTTGGCCAAGCCTAGTGCGCGCACGCGATCATTGACCGGCTTGAACGCTTCCCACTGGCTCTGGACCTTGAGCCACGACGGCTTACCCTGTTCGCTGGCCGTCGAGACGCCTTCGACCACGAGACCGTCGATCTTCTTGCGATGTTCGGTGATCTGGTTGTCGAACGTCCGCATCAGCGCTTCGTCGTTGGTCAGCGCGAGGTTCTTTTCGTAACGCAAGACGAAATTGACTTCGGTCGCGATCTGCTGGGCGACGCTCAGACGATGGGCCGGGCCGGAAATGACCTCGGAGATACCCTCATTGAGGCTGGCCATCCGCGTAACGCCAACGGTCACGACGGCGATCAGGGCCAAGATGAGGACACCGAATGTCGCCCCCAGTTTCATTTTAATCGTAGCACGCATGTGTTGGGTCCCCCCCGTTGAAATCAGTGGATGGAGCGCGCCGCGGCGTCGCCGTGCGCGAGGTTCAGGAAAATCGCTTCGAGATCGGGCAGCACGACGATGTCGTCGCCCTCGTGCCGGATCAGTGCGCGCACCAGATCCCGGCGCCAGCGCAGCCCCACGACGGGTGCGTCCTCGCTGGTATTCGCGTGGAACGTCGCGACCTCATGCACCTTGTCGGTACGCAGGCCGATCAACGTCGCCTCCCCATCGAGATCGAGTTCGATCACGACGATGCGGCTGTCGAGCGTCGCGCCGGTGACAGGCATGCCGAAGGCGAGACGCAGGTCGGCGAGCGGAATGATCCGCCCACGGAAGTTGAGGACATGCGCGACCAGCGGTGGCGCCCCCGGCACCGTGGTTTCGGGCATCATGTCCAGGATCTCGCGGACCAGCACCGCCTCGAGCGCGAAGCTCTGGCCGCCGAGATCGAATACCAGCACTTCGAGCTGGCCGTCATCGGTCCAGGGTATGGCCGTGGATCGGCGCGATTCATCCGGCTGCACGCAGGCTCTCCTCTTGGGGTTGGCCCGCGGCGACGAGCTGGGCGATGTCGAGGATCAGTGCGACCTCGCCATCTCCGAGGATCGTCGCGCCGGCGAAGGTGGATACGCCGCGATGCAGCGGCGACATGGGCTTGATGACGGTCTGGTGGTTCCCGATGATCTGGTCGACGACCAGCCCGACGCGGCCCTGCCCCGTCGCGACCACGACGATCTTCTGATAGGGATCGGGCTTCGTGCCGCTGGCGAACAGTTCGCGCAGGCGCAGGAACGGCACCAGCTTTTCGCGCAGCGTGATGAGGCTGCGGCCGCGATGGCGCATATCGTCCTCGAGGCTCAGCTCCAGGCATTCCTCGACCGCGGTCAGCGGAATGACGTAGCGGCTGGCGCCGACGCGGACGAGCAGGCCGTCGATGATGGCGAGCGTCAGCGGGATGCGTAAGGAGATCGTCGATCCCTGCCCGTCGACCGACTGGATGTCGATCGTGCCGCGCAGCCCCTCGATCGTGCGCTTCACCACGTCCATGCCGACGCCGCGGCCCGACAGGTTGGTGATCTGCGCCGCGGTCGAGAAGCCGGGCGCGAAGATCAGCTGCAGCAGCTCCTGATCGGACAGCACCTGATCGGGCTGGATCAGGCCGTTTGCCTCCGCCTTGGCGCGGACGCGGGCGCGATCGATGCCGCGGCCGTCGTCGCGAATGGTGATCACCACCTCGCCGCCGCTCTGATGCGCGCCAAGGCGGACGGTGCCCGCCTCCGGCTTGCCTGCGGCGACGCGCTGTTCGGCGTTTTCCAGGCCATGGTCGCAGCTGTTGCGGACCAAATGGACCATCGGATCGAACAGGCGCTCGATGACGGTCTTGTCGACTTCGGTCGCCTCGCCTTCGGTGACCAGCACGATATTCTTGCCCGTGTCGCGCGCCAGATCGTGGATCAGGCGGCGGAAGCGGCCGAACAGGCTGGCGACCGGCACCATGCGCAGCACCATCATCGTGTCGCGGAGCTCGCCGGCGAGCCGCTCGATCTCTTCGGAGACGGAGCGGAGCACGAGGTCATGGCCATGATGCGCCAGCTGCGACAGGCGGCTTTGCGCGATGACCAGCTCGCCGACGCGATCCATCAGCGAATCCAGCCGTGCGGCGGGAACGCGGACGCTTTCGTCGGCCTTCACCGGCGTACGCGCGGCGGCGGCATCGTTGGCCGCGGCGGGCGGCGCAGCGGACGGCGCCACTGCCTCCACAATCGCTGCCGGGGCAGCCTCTTCTACCGCAGCCGGCTCGGCCGCATCGGCGATCGGCGTGACCGTCAGCTCCATGTCGTCCATCACGAAGATGAAGACATCGTCGATCGCATCGCGGCTGACGTCGCCCATCAGCGTGACGTCCCAGCCGATGTGACAGTGCGTCGGATTGAGCTCCGGCAGCGGCGGCACCTGATCGGTCAGCGCGACGACGGTGCAGCTGCCCAGCTCGCGCAATTCGTCGAGCAGCATCAGCGGATTGGTGCCATTCGCCATCGAATCGGGCGGCAGGCGGAAGCGGATGTTCCAGCCGGCGACCTGTGCGACGGCGGCGGTTGCCGAAGCAGGCGCCGCCGGGGCGGCGTTCTTTGCGGGGGCCGCGGCACCGCCGGAGGCGGCGTCCACCGCCTCTTGCAGCGACGCCAGGATCGCGGCGCCTTCGCTTTCGGAGGCGTTGCCCTCGACCAGCCCGCGCATATGGTCCTGTGCCGACAGGATCACGCCGACCAGCGCGGGCGTCGCAGGCACCTGGCCCTTGCGGACGCGATCGAAGGCGGTTTCGCAATGGTGGGTGAAGCCGGCGAGCGCGTCGAAGCCGAACATCGCGCCCGAGCCCTTCAGCGTGTGCAGACCGCGGAACACCGCATTGACGAGGTCCATGTCGCCGAGCCGGTGGGTGAGATCGAGCAGCCCCTGTTCGACCTGATCGAGCAGCTCGCCAGCCTCCACGCGGAAGGCGGCGATCGGATCGTCGGCGCTCACTGCCCCAGCACCTTGCGGGCGACCTTCACCAACTGGTCGGGCACGAACGGCTTGACCAGCCATCCGGTGGCACCGGCCGCCTTGGCCTGGTTCTTCATTTCGGGATCGGATTCGGTGGTCAGGAAGATGATCGGCACACCCGCCTGCGACGGATTCTTCCGGATTTCCTTGATCATCGTCAGCCCGTCCATGTTGGGCATGTTGAGATCGGTGACGATCATGTCGAAGCGGGTCGCATTGGCCTTCGTCAGGCCATCGACGCCATCGGACGCTTCGGTGACGGTATAGCCCGCGCCGGTCAGTGCGATGCGGATCGCCATGCGCAGGCTGGCGGAATCATCGACGGCAAGAATGGAAGCGCTCATTGTGGCAGGTCTCCGTGGAACCAGAAATCGAGGTCGTCGGGCGTCATCGCGTCGGTGAAGCCGGCGCGGCCCAGCAAGGCCGCAAGCGGACCGGCGGCCGGCGCCGACAGGCGGACGCTGCCGCCGCCGACGCGCGCCTGCGCACGGGCGCTTTCGACGAGCTGCAAAAGGCTGAGATCGGGTGCTGCGACCTGCGACAGGTCGAGCGTCAGCGGGCCTTCCCCTCCCTGCTGGCACTGCCCGATCGTCAGGGCGAAGTCGTGTATCGACGCCATCGTCAGCGACGATGGCGCAGTTGGGATGCTAGTCATGTCGGTGCCCCCTTGGCTGATTAGGCCAATTAGGACTTAACGGTTAATGTCCATTTAAGACTGAGTGGCCGGCGGCACTTCGACGAAGTAAAAAATTCGCGCCGCAAAGGTTTTTCTACTCAAAATGGCGTTTTAAGGTAATGCTAGCTGTCATACCTCAGTAAACAGCGCGCCAAATGAGGTTTATAACCCATAGATTGGGCTGGATTTTATTTAGTCAGTAGCACGGGCTGATACAGATCAATAGATGTCCCGCCGATACCGGCCTGTTTCCAGCATCATCTCCAGGCACGTGTCACCCAGTATCGACGCCAACGCCTTATGGACGTCGCCCGCCATGCCCTGAAGGCTGCCGCAAACGTAGATCGCCGCGCCGTCCGCCACCGCCTGGACGATGATCCCCGCGTGTGCCGTCAGCGCATCCTGAACGTAGCGGGGGCTACTGCCCAGGCGGGACCATGCGACATGCTCCACCGTCAGCGTATTGCTGTCGCGCAGCGCGGCACGCTCCGCGGCATGATAATCGTCCTGCGCCGGGTGGCGTTCGCCCCAGAACAGCCACACCGGACCGCCGCCGGTCGCATGCCGGTGGCGTGCGTGCGCGAGCAATCCGGCAAGGCCCGTGCCGTTCCCGATCAGGATCAGCGGCGTCGCTTCCGCCTGCGGCGCGTGAAACGCCGGGTTGCTGCGGACGCGCGCGCGTACGACGCCCCCGATCGGCGCGCCCTGCGTCAGCCAGCCCGATCCCAGCCCCGGCAGTCCGTCTGCGGCAAGACAGTGGCGCACGATCAGCTCGACGCGGCCCGACGGCGCGATCGAGGCGATCGAATAGTCGCGATGTGCGAGCGGCGGCAGCGATTCGGGATCGAGGACGCCAGCATCGACATCCGGCAGGATCCGGGTCGCTAGCCATGCGCGCAGCTCGGGCGTATCGTTCCAGCCCATGCGCTGCAGAACGGCCGCGACCCGCCGCGGGTCGTGCTGCGGCAGGATTTCGACGATATCGCCCGCCGCCCAGTCAACCGGCGCGTCCATCGGTTCGAGAGCGACATGCCACGTCGCACCGCCGCTGCTGCCCGGATTGAGCAGGCGCCGCTCGATCAGCCGCCAGTCGCCCATCGGCGCCGGTGCCCAGTCGGGCTGATCGGTGCGTGCGCCGAGGGCGCCAAGCTGCTGCTGCCATTGGCGTTGCGCGTCGGCTGCGTCACCGTCCATCTCGATACAATCGAACAGCCGGGTCGCACCGCCCGTATGCAGCCAGCGATCGATGCGATGACCGAAGGCGCAGAAATCCGGATATTCGCGATCGCCGAGCGCCAGCACCGCATAATTGAGGTGCGACAGGTCGCCGGAGCTTTGCGTGAGGCGCCGGGCAAAGGCGCGCGCCGTGTCGGGGGGCTCGCCCTCGCCATAGGTGCTGGCGACCACGAAGAGGCGCGAGGCGCGGGCCAGCGCCGCCTCGTCCAATGCCGACAGCGGCGTGGCAACCGCATCGGGCAAGGCCTGCGCGGTCAGGCGCGCGATCCGTTCGGCCGTCCCGGTCTGCGACGCATACGCGACCAGCGTCCGCGCATCGTCTGGCACGATCATAAGCGAATCGTCCGCCATCACCTCGGCGAGCGCGGCCTTGCGACGGCGCCGGGCCAGATAGAGCAGGAAACCGGTAATCGTGAACAGCGGCATCGTCAGACTGGCGAGCGTCATCGCCAGCCGGCCCGCCAGACCGAAATACGCGCCGCGATGGATTTCATAGATGCCGAAGACGATGTCCTGCCCCCAGCTCCGCTGCGCATAGGGGGTGTAGGTCGTCACCCTGCTCGTGCGCGCGTCGATCGTCACCTCATCCGACACGCGGTCGTGCCGTGCATCGGGCAGTTTCGCGCGGAATTCGACCTTGCCCTCGCGCGCCGTCGCCGTCACCGTGGCATAGGATCGGCCCGCCGTGGCGCGGTCGAACGCCGTCCAGGCGGCGCGCCAGTCGACGGGCGCATCGGCCTTGCCCTTACCCTTGCGCTCTGCCGCGGCGCCCACTTTGCCGCCGGGCTGTTCGGCGACAAGCAGATGCCGCACACCGGTGCGATACCAGTCGTACGACCACCACAAGCCCGTGCTGGCGCTGATCAGGTAGAACAGCACCACCCATCCCCCGACGACGGCATGCAGCGCGCGGTACAGGTTGCGCCCGGTGCGCCGCAGGTCGAGCACGAACCAGTTGCGCCAGTCGAGCGGGCGGCGCGGCCAGCGCAGATACAGGCCGGACAGCGCGAAGAAGATCAGCGCCAGCGCGGAAAAGCCCGTGATCTGCCGCCCGATTCCTTTGCCGCCGCCGGGCAGGGCGAGCCAGCGGTGCAGATTCTCCACGGTGTCCAGGACGGCTTCGCCACGCGGTGTGCCGAGCATCCGACCCGTCACGGGATCGAGATAGGTGACGTGACGCGTCTTCGACGGTCCCGTCGTATAGCTCGCCATCGCGGCGCGAGTGGGATCGCGCTCGACCACCAACCGGCCGATCCGGGCATCGGGCCGTTGCGCCTGGAACCGGGCGACAAGATCGGGCGCGGACAGACGCGGTCCCGGTTGCGGCGTGACGGTGACGATGCCGGGATTGATCGCCGCGATAATCTCCGGCGAGAAGCTGATCATCGCGCCGGTCACGCCCATGACCGCCAGCACCAGGCCCGCAGTGATCCCCAGAAACCAGTGGATCTGAAACAGGACCCTGCGCGTCATCCGGCTCTTTCGTTCCGCTGTTGTTATTGCGATTTAGTTGCGTTAGCGGGCGGATTCTCAGGGGTCAATGACGCGGCGGTGTTAAGCGACTGTGCCGGTGAGGGTTCAAGCGCAGCCGCTCGAAATGACCGCGCGGGCGCAAGATATCGGAATTGCGGGTGAACATGCAGCCACCCAGTTGATCGACGTCGACGACGACCGCGTGCTCGATTGGCAGATCGCGGTCTTCCGAAGCGATGGCAGTCCCCACGCTCCCTCCCGCGCCGACGCTGACGCTTGGCGGGGGACGCATTCTCGATCCGCCACCGTCAGCTTTCGACGAGCTCGACGACCTCGAAATCGTAGCGGGTCCAGCCGCGCTGCCGGGCGGCGTCGGCGGTGGCGGCGCGTTTGCCGTTCGCCTCGCGCAGCGAATTGCTATGGCCCCAGAACACTTCGGTGCCGCCCGCCTCGGTCACCGCGACGATCCGCCAATAATGGGTGAAGGGCGCGGCGGTTGGCCCGATCGTCTTCACATAGCCATCGGGCAGAGTGGCGGTCAGCAGCCGCTTGCGCTTCGCCATGGCGCGTGGCTCAGGCGGCGGTGGCCGGCAGCACGACGGATGCCGGCGCCGACGCCAGGCTGGCAGCCAGCTCGGCATTGCGGAACGGCTTGGTCAGACGCGGGATGTCGGGGTCGATCCCCTCCTCCTCCGCATAGCCCGACACGATCAGCACGGGCAGGCCGGGCCGCAACCGGCGGATCTCGCGCGCCAGCTGGGCGCCGCTCATCCCGGGCATCAAATGGTCCGACACCAGCACCGCCGGCTCCAGCCCGCTATGGATCAGCCGCAGGCCCTCCTCCGCCGACGACGCCTCGACCACGTCATAGCCGAGATCGGCAAGCATGTCGGCGGTGCTCATCCGCACCAAGTCCTCGTCGTCGATCAGCAGCGCGATGCCGAGACGCTTGACGACGTGCGTCACCTCGATCGGCGGCTCGTCGTCAAGCGCCGCGGTCGCGCTGATCGGCAGCCACAGGCTGATCGTCGTGCCCGCGCCCGGCGCGCTTTCGATCGTCAGGCCGCCACCAAGCTGCGCGGCCAGGCCATGCACCATCGACAATCCCAGCCCGGTGCCCTTGCCGACGCCCTTGGTGGAAAAGAACGGCTCGATCGCGCGGCGCAGCGTATCGGCATCCATGCCGACGCCGGTATCGCTGACGCTCAGCCGCACGTAATGGCCGCGCGGCAGGGCACGATCGTCGAGCGCCGCCACGCTTTCACGCCGTGCGCTGATCCTGAGTTCGCCGCCGTCGGGCATGGCGTCGCGCGCGTTGACCGCCAGGTTGAGCAGCGCCATTTCCAGCTGGTTGAGATCGGCGCGGGCGGGCGGCAGATCGGACAGGTCGACCCGCACGTCGATCATCGGGCCCAGCGTTGCCGCCATCAGACCCGCCATATTCTCGACCACGCGCTCGACATCGATCGCGGTCACCTGCAACGGCTGGCGCCGCGCGAAAGCGAGCAGGCGCTGCACGAGCGTCTTCGCGCGCTCCGCCGATTGCAGCGCGCCCTCGATCAGCCGTTGTTCGCGTTCGGTGCCGACGCCCTTGCGCACCAGCAGGTCGAGCGAACCGATGATCGGGGTGAGCAGATTGTTGAAATCGTGGGCGACGCCGCCGGTCAGGCTGCCCATCGCCTCCATCTTCTGGCTCTGCCGCAACGCCTCACGTGCGGTTTCCAAATCCGCCTCGCGCGCCTTGGCATCGCTGAGATCACGGCCGATCGCGACAAAATTCACGCCGTCCGCTTCGGGCGAGACGGTCCATTCGATATGCTTCCAACCCCCGTCGCGCGTGGCGATCCGGTTTTCGAACCGGGCCGGGCGACGCGTTTGCGCCATGTCGGCGATCGCGGCCGTCGTGTGCGCCACATCCTCGGGGTTCATGATGCTGATGTAGCTACGGCTGAGCAGCTCCGCTTCGCTCCAGCCCAGCACCTGCGTCCAGGCCGGGCTGACGGCGGACATCATCCCCACATAATCGGCGCGCGCCAGCATATCCTGCGACAGCGTCCACAATCGGTCGCGCTCGGCGACGCGCGCGGCGACCTGTTCCTCCAGCGTTTCGTTGAGCTGGCGCAGCCCCTCTTCGGCGCGGGCCCGCTCGATCGCGGTCTTGACGCGTTCGGCGACGTCCTGGACCAGCGCGATCTCCGCCGCCGTCCAGACGCGCGGCGTCGCCGACTGCGCGGCCAGCACACCGACATATTCGGTCTCGTCGAACACCACGACATCGATGAAGGCGGCGACCCGGCGCTCCGCCAGCCCCGCGCGCGCGTCCAGGCTCAGCCGCTCGTCGCCGGGAATGTCGCAGGCGACGATCGGCTGCCCTGAGCGATAGGCCTTGAGCAAGTCCGGCCCGAAGGATTCGAGCGAATGCAGGCCGGCGATCGAGGGCACGCCCCGACAGTGATCACACGGCACCGTCATCCAGCCGCTATCGGCGATTTCGGCGTAGAAGGTGCGATCGGCGTCCAGCCATTCGGCCAGCCGTTCGGAGGCGAGCGCATTGATCGCTTCCCGCGTGCTCAGCCCGCGCAGCGCATCGGACAGGGACAGCAGAAAGGCGGTACGACGCTGGGCCGCGACGCGTTCGGTCGTGTCCGCCAGGACGCAGATGACGCCGCCCGGCGTGCCGCTTTCGTCGAGCACCGGCGAATAATCGAGGTCCATCCACACGCGCTCGGGCGAACCGTGACGATAGAGCGTCAGCTTCTGGTCATGATAATGCAGCGTTCCGCCCGACAGGCAGACGCGCATGACATTGTCGTTGAAGTCGGCGACCTCCGGCCAGCCCTCACGGACTTTCGATCCCAACAGCTGCGGATGCCGGCCGCCGGCAAAGACCGAATAGGCGTCATTGTACAGCATGACGCCGTCTTCGCCCCACAGCATCACGATCGGGACCGGCGAGCGGAGCAGCAATGCCGTCGCCGTACGCAGGCTTTGCGGCCAGTCGCCGATCGGTCCCAGCGGCGTCGCCGACCAGTCACGCTCTCCAATCAGCGCGCCGCATGCCCCTCCGCCGGTCAGGAAGTCCTGTCCGGTGGCGCGGTTAGGGACCTGATCGACGTCCGCCATGAAGTAGTAGCTCATTCCACATCGGGTAACGCACCACCCTGAATGTCGGGTCATTGCGTCGCCACCTTCTTTTTACACTAGACCAATATCGACCCACTGCAAAGCGGGCGCCTTGTGGACGCCCATCGACGCCGGACCGCCCATTACCCGATCCCCGCACGACTCGTCGCCGGTCAGGCTCGGTTCAGCCTGTTCGTGATAGGTTCGGAGCATGAAAAAGCCCCTGCTCCTCGTCGGCGTCGCCCTCGCGCTGACCACCGCCGCGGCCTCCGCCGCCAAGCCGCAACCCACGCCGGACGAGCAATTGCAGACCGCGCTTGCCGGACGCGTCGCCGGCAAGCCGACGAGCTGCATCAACCTGGCCAGCGTCACCTCTACCCGCATCATCGACGGCAAGGCGATCCTGTATCGCGTCGGCGGACGCCTCTACCTCAACGAACCGCGATCGGGTGCGCCGTCACTGCGCGACGACGACATTCTGGTCACCAACACCATCGGATCGCAATTGTGCAGCATCGACACGGTCCGCCTGGTCGATCGTGCCTCGCAATTCCCGCGCGGCTTCGTCTCGCTGGGCGATTTCGTCCCCTATACGATGCCCGCCAAGGACACGCTGCGCT
This sequence comes from Sphingomonas sp. DC4900, assembly GCF_049896485.1. Lineage (NCBI taxonomy): Bacteria > Pseudomonadati > Pseudomonadota > Alphaproteobacteria > Sphingomonadales > Sphingomonadaceae > Sphingomonas > Sphingomonas sp. DC4900. Next base: position 67,937 of record NZ_JAFCUK010000006.1, on the reverse strand, counting down.
GATGGTATCGGGGGGCGTCCCGCGTTAGGGGGCGGGATGGACCTCGATGACCAAATGCGCCGCTATTTCGGCACCGCCGACCTCGATGCGGTGCCGCCGGCGGCCTATGACGCCGGGATCGAGCGAATGCAGGTCGATCTCGGCCTCGAAACCGATCGCGCGCGACGGTTCGCCTTGTGGACGTTGCTGCACATGCTGGGCGCGGCGCCGGCGCTCGACATCGTCTTTCCCGACGCTGCCGACCGCGATGCCGCGCGCAACTGGATGGAATTGACCGAGCGGCTCGCGGACGCGGCTACATCGCCGCCACGCGACTGAGCCGCGACACGCCGCGCTCGTCGAACGCCTCCACCGCGACGTAATAGCGCTGGCCCACGGTCAGCGCGCGGAGCGGCAGCGTTGCCGCCTCGCCATGCGCGACGCGGTCGGCAAAAACCTGATAGGTCAGCGCCAGACGATCGGGCCGGATTCCCCAGCGCACATTATAGCCGACGGCGCCCGGCACGCGCCGCCAGCGGATCGTCGCATCACGCGTGTCCGCCGCCCGCGTCGCCGCAAGCAGATCCGGCGCGCCCGGCGGCGGGCCATCGGCATTGCCGAACACGCGCAGGTCGCTGATCGCGAGGTGCGCGCCCCCGATATGGCCGTGGACGTAGCGGACGTAGCGGGTGCGTGCCGGCTGCGGCAGCTCGATATAGGCGTTGGGCCGGTCGCGACGCGGCCCCTCCGTCGTGGCGAGCGGCCGCCATGTCCGGCCGTCGAGCGACTGTTCCAGTCGAAACTCGGTATAGATATCCGGCGCGTCACCGAAGCGGCCCGCTTTGTAGTCGGCGAAGTTGACCTGCACCGCACGCACCGTCTTCGCGGCGCCCAGATCGACGGTCAGCGTCGCGCCCGTCGCCTTGCTCGGCGACAGCCAGAAGGTGCGCGGGTTTTCGTCGGTCGCCTGGTCCGGCGCGAAGCCGGGAACGCTGGCGCTCGCCGTCGCGGGCTTGCGATAGGACAGCAGCATCCAGCCGATGAACAGCGCATCCGGATCGGTGAAGCGGCGCGTGGGCATGCGCTGCGGAAAGTCGCCGAAGCGCGTCGACACGCGCATCTGCCCGTCCGCGTCGAACACCGTCGGCCACATCCCGATCCGCCGCTCGAACGTCCAATTGTAGCCGATCCACGGCGTACCGGTATTCCACCAATTGCCGTTCAGATCCTGGAACGTATTCCCGTGCCCTGCCCCCTGCACGAACCCGCCGGGCTTGTAGCCGACGGGGTTGTAGGCGGCGTAGGTGAACGGCCCCATCGGCGACGTGCCGACATAGGTGCCCGTGGCATAGGCGTTATATTCGGTGCCGGGCGCGCCATATTGCAGATAGTAGCGGCCGCCGACCTTGGTCATCCAGGCCCCCTCCATGAAGGGCTTGATCGGCGTGCCGTTCGGCAACGTGCCGCTATGGTCCTGGCCGAACCGTTCCCAGCCATGATGATCGGGATCGAGCAGGATGAACGATGTGCGGGGCGTGCCATAGGTAATCTTGCCGTCGGCGAAGCGGACCGGCGCGCCATAGATCGGAAAGACGTTCGACGAGTTCCAATAGAGATACCAGCGCTTGTCGTCGTCCTGGAACAGGTCGGGGTCCCACGGGCCCGGCGGCACCTGCCCCGGCTTGATCGTGTCCTCCAGCCCCGATTTCACCGCGCCGGGCAGCGGCGGCATGCGGCGGACGAAATAGTCGATTTTGCCGCTCGCCGGGTCTTCGGTGCTGTAGATCGTGCCCTGCGTCGTCATCGACGGCATGATGAGCAGGCGCTGGCCGTCCGACGTGACGGCGGGCGCGACGATCCCTTCGGCCGGCCAGCGGCTCGGCGTGATGAAGTGCCACGTGAGGAGGTCGGTCGATCGCCAATATCCGTCGGCGAGCGTCAGGAACAGGTAATAGGCGCCCTTGAACGGCACGATGACGGGATCGGCGCCGGTGCGGTACGACACGCCCTCATTCACCTGCTCGAAATTGTAGCGATAGTCGATGTCGACCGGATTGGCGTAGGTCTGCGGCGTCGCAGCCGCCAGGATCGAGAGCAGCAGGGTCATCGGTGCGCCTGTACGAAGAGGTTGGTGGTCAGCCGCCCGACGCGCGGGTCGGCGGACAGCGGCATGTCGGCGGGGATGATGCCCGAATGGAGCAGGCAGCCCTGATAGAGGACGACGCGGTCCCGCTTCGCCGCCACCGCGCCGATCTGGTCGAACGCGGCGTTGCTGGCATTGGTATAGCCCGACAGCAGAGCGCTATCGCGGCGGGCGGCGGCGATGAAGGCGTCGCGGTTGCCGGCATCGACCCGCTCGATCCCGGTGCTGCGCTGGCGATAGAAGGCGGTGCCGCTGCCCGGCGTATCGGACAGATAGTGGAGCACGGCGAGATAGCCCGGATCGACCGCATCGAAATGCGGCGCGCGTTGCGCCGGTGACAGCGTCGCGGGCGGCGCCGTGACCATCGAGAAGCTGCCCTCGATCCAGTCGAAGCCCTCGACGTCGAACGCCCCGCCGATGAAGGGTGCCAGCGCCTGGAGCAGCGCGGTCGCATAGTCATGCGCCGCGCCGTCCGCCGGCGTCAGCACCCGCCGTACGCCGGGATAATAGCTGCCCGCCACCGCCGGAAACGGCGCCAGCGTCGCGGCCAGATCGACGATCCTGCCGACATCGCCGACGACATCGTCGACCACGACGACGGGAATGTCGCTGGCCCCGACCCGGATCAGCCGCGGCGTCATGCGAACGCCGCGGACACGCAGGCAGACGCGGGGATCGTCACGACCCCCGCCCCCGTCGGATCAGAAGCTGAACTTCGCACCGACCTGGAACGACCGCGGAACACCCGTGGTGCCGTCGCCGTCGTTCTTCTTGATCGGGTTGGTGCCCGATCCGGCGCCCCAAGCCGAATAGTTGCGGTTGATCGAGTCGAACAGGTTGAAGGCAGCGAAGCTGACCTCCAGCCCGCGACCCCAGGGCAGGTTGAACGTCTTCGAGATGCGGGCATCGACACTGCCGTAGCCGACGACTTCACCCGGCCAGAACACACCGCCGAAGTTGCCGTAGCAGCAGGCGTTCTCCGGCTTGTTGGCCGGGAAGATGACCTGGCCGAACGACGGACCCGAGCTGAACGTGCCGGTCAGCGAGACCTTCGTATCCCACGGGCCGCGCGCAATGCCGGTGCCGACGAAGCGCCACTTTTCGACGCCCGCGACATAGTTCATGCCATAGGCACCGAAGCGCGGTGCGTTGTACAGTTCGTCGCCCTGCAACTCCTGCGGCACGTTCGAGCGTGCGCGCTGCAGCGTCAGCGTCGAGGTGAAGCCCCACCTCGACCCGGTCACGAACGGCTTTTCCGCAGTGAAGTAGATCGCGGTGTAATAGGCCTTGCCGTCGTTCGAGCCGATGTTCAGCTTGCCCGAATAGCCCGGCAACTGGCCCGACTCTGGGAAGCCGTCTTCGATCCATTGGTCGCCCTGCGTGGTGTACAGGCCGTTGGGCAAGCGGTTGCCGCGCACGAACTTGAAGATGTTGTGGCTGCGGACGTGGCTGAACGTCACCGCCGTTTGGATCCCGCCGAAGCGCTTGCGCACGCCGAAGTTGAACTGATCCGAATAGGGCAGCTTGGTGTCGTTGTTGAGCAGCCACACGTCACCACCCAGACCCGAAGCGGTCACCGCCGAGCGCAGGCCATCGACCGTCTTCAGCGACGCATTGTAGGCGAGATAGTTGTTCGGCAGCACACCCTTGTTCGAATCACGCGCCTGCGCACAGGTCGGCTGGCCAGCACCGTCGCAGAAATAGACGGTCGGGGCCGATTGGTAGATCGCCTTCACCGTTTCGATGCCCGCCGTGATGAACAGCGGACGGTCGTAATAGCGACCAGCACCAGCGAACAGGATGGTGTCGCGATCGCCGTACACGTCGTACGACACGCCGAGACGCGGCTGGAATGCCTTCCAGTAGGGCTTACGGTTGTTGCCGGTAGAGATATAGTCCTCGGGGTTGATCCCCGCGGCCTTCCAGCCCTGATAGTTACGCAGCGCAGTCGCGATACGCGCGGGGGTTACGAAGTTCTCGTTCTTGGCGTTGCTTTCATAGTCCCAGCGAATACCGGCATTGATCGTCCAATGCTCGTCGGGCGACCAATCGTCCTGCAGGAACAGGCCCACCTGCGTGTTGTTCGCGGTCGCGGCGCGCACTGGCACCGTCGTCACCGAGCCCGCAAACGGAGTCGATGCATCGAAGGTGCTGTAGGACGGCGCGGCAAAGAAGAAAGTGCCGTTGCTGCGCGAATCCTCAGTCCGGCCGTATTTGTTGAAGGCTACGCGAACGCCGCCCTTCACGATGTGCTTTTCACCGAAGAAGGTGACGTTGTTCTTGATCGTCCAGCTCTTCTGATCGTCGGACTGCTGGAACGACGCTCCGCCAAGCGCCGCCTGCGTATCGGTCGACGCGCCGACACCAACCGGCCCGGATGCCGGCCCCTGCGACAGAATGATTTCCGGCCCCGAGCCAATGCGCGGAGTGCCGTTGAAAACCTTCTGATACGCGCCGGTAAACTCGTTCAGGAACCCATCGCCGCGGTGGGTCCATTCCAGCTGATAGGTGTCGTTGTTGCTCGTCAGTAGGCGGCCGTGCTCAGGCACCGACGTTCCGCCAAAGTCCGACAGGTTGCTTTCGCGACGCAGGAACGCGCTGGCGTTGATCGTGTCCTTGTCGCCCGCGAACAGGGTCAGCTTACCGAAATACAGGCGCTGCTTGAAGCTCTGCGGATAAGTACCGTTGAACTGGCTCGCGATCGACTGTGGCACGTTGGGTACAACGGTGCCGTTGTCGAGGGTACGCGTGGTCTGCAGGTTAACCGCCGTCGAAGGCAGCTTCTGGTCCGTCGCCTCGAACGCGCCGTAGAAGTGCAGCACGTCCTTGATGATCGGACCGCCCAGATCGCCGCCATATTGCTTGCGATCGTAATCCGCTTTCGGGCGGCCCTGGCGGTTGTTCGTCTTGCCGGGCCGATCGAAATACGGAATGCCGATGAAGGCCTTGGGCTGCCATTCGCCGAAGATGTCGCCGTGGAAGCTGGTGCCGCCGGTCTTCGTCACCGCGCTGATGATTGCGGAGCCGGCCTGTTCGTATTCCGCCTTGAAGTTCTGCGTATCGACGCGGAATTCCTGCACGGCCAGCTGCGGGAAGGGATTGCCGCGGCTGAAGTTCTGGCCGGCGATACCGCCGTGGTTGACGGGATTCTTTTGGCTGAGGCCGTCGATGAAGACGTTGATGTTGTCGGCGCTGACCGCACCGGCCTGCACCTGGCGGCTGCCCGGCGAGTTCGAGATCGCGACGCCCGGCGCGAGCGCGGCAAAGTTCAGGAAGTTGCGATCGTTCTGCGGCAGGCTGTCGATCTGCTGCGTCGACACGTTGGTCGACACGATCGCCGAGCGGACTTCCTGCCCGCGGCGACCCGTGACGACGATGTCGGTGCCCGTACCTGCGTCCGTGCCGGCGGTATCTGCCACAGGCGCCGCCGCACCGATGTCGAAGGTTACGACCTGACCGACCGGAATGACCAGCTGCTCGGCGGGCAGACCGGTCGCCTCAACGCGATAGGTGCCTGGGCGCAGACCCGCGATGGTGTAGCTGCCGTCGGCGTTGACGCGGCCGCTGATGCGCTGGCCGGTATTCACGTCGGTCGCAGTAACGGTCGCGCCTGCCTGCGCACCGGTCACGCGGCCGCGCAGCGTCGAGTTGATCTGCGCCATCGCCGGCGCGCTGATGACCAGCGTTGCGGCGAGGGCCGCTGCCGAAATGCCGCGCCCGAAGCGCGCACGATGAATCCTGGATGCCATTTCAAACCCCTCCACGTCGGTCCCATCGCCCCGTTTTTGCTCCCGTGGAAACCGCCGACGCGCGACGGCTCCACGGATCGCGGAGGGCGTATGGAACCGGTTACTCGCCCGCGTAACCGGTTACAACCGCCTGTCTGACGCGCCGGTCAGGATCGGTTCATTATCCGCCGGATTGTTGCTTGCGTGTCACAGTCGGTGGCGGGCGGAGCCCGCTCAGCCGACTTTGGGCGCCTGGCAGTGGCGCGCGATGAAGGCTTCGTGCGTCGGCAGGCCGGCGGCGACATCGGCGACCACGTCCTCGACATCCTTCAGAAAAGCGGTGGTGTGTTCGGCGGGAATCATGTCGACCATCGGGTCGTGATGCGCCTGCAACCCCTGCCCGATCAGCACCTGCACCCAGCTTTCCTCGCGGAACAGTTCGGCCTTGGCATGCATGAAGAACCGGCCCGAGGACCGGAACAGCTCCAATCGCTCGGTCAGGCTGTCGGGCACGGCCATGTGCTTCAGATAGCGCCAGAACTCCGTGTCCTCGCGGCTCGTCACCTTGTAGTGCGCGATGATGAAGTCGCGCACGTCGCGATATTCGAAATCGGTCTGGCGATTGTATTCGTCGGTGTCGGCGGCGTTGAAGCCGCGCCCCGGGAACAGCGCGATCAGCCGCAGGATGCCGGTCTGGATCAGATGGATGCTGGTCGATTCGAGCGGCTCGAGAAAGCCGCCGGCCAGACCCAGCGCGACGACGTTCTTCTCCCATGCGCGGTGGCGCTTGCCGGGGCGGAAGCGGACGGGGCGCGGATCACCGAGCGCGGGCGTGTCGAGATGTTCGAGCAGCGTCGCCGCCGCCGCCTCGTCCGACACGAAGCGGCTGGCGTAGACATGGCCGTTGCCGGTGCGATGCTGCAACGGGATGCGCCATTGCCAGCCGGCCGCGTGCGCGGTCGCGCGCGTATACGGCGTCAGCGGCCCCGTCCCGCGCGCGCTCGGCACCGCAAGGGCTCGGTCGCACAGCAGCCACTCGCTCCAGTCTTCATAGCCCACGCCCATCGCGTCGCCGATCAGCAGGCCGCGCATGCCGGAGCAGTCGACGAACAGGTCGCCATCCACCGTGCGCCCATCGGCGAGCACGACATGGTCGAGAAAGCCGTCACTGCCACGGCGGTTGGCGGCGACGATGCGTCCTTCGATCCGCTCGACGCCCGCCGCCTCTGCCCGACCGCGCAGGAAGCGCGCGAACAGCGAGGCATCGAAATGATAGGCGTAATCGATGTCGGCGATCGGCGATTGCGGATTGCTGGGGTCGGGCATCGCGAAGCGGTTCATCCGCGCCGCCAGCGTGTTGAGCGCATAATGATCGAGGTGCTTCGCCCGCCCTGCCGCACGCTCCTTCAGCCAGAATTGGTGGCAGTGCAGCCAGTACAGGTCCTGCCCGATCTTGCCGAAGCCATGGATATAGCTGTCGCCGGGCGCGCCCCAGTTGCGGAATTCGATGCCGAGCTTGAACGTCGCCTGCGTCGCGCGGACCATCTCGAACTCGTCGATGCCGGCGAGGCCGTTGAAAGTGCGGATCGCCGGGATGGTCGCTTCGCCGACGCCGATCGTGCCGATCTCTTCCGATTCGATCAGGCGGATCGTGTAGGCGCCGAGCGTCAGGCGTGACAGCAGTGCCGCAGCCATCCAGCCGGCGGTGCCGCCGCCGACGATCGTGATCGTCTTGAGCGGGGGATTGGGATGGGCGTCGGTCATCGAAGGCTCGCTCAACATAGTACGTCCCAATAGCCGTCATCCCCGCGCAGGCGGAGATGACAGGCGGGCTATTCTCACCCCAGCCATCCCCCGGTGAAGCCCGCCCGCTGCAAGCCGCGGCGGATCGTGGGCGAGCGGCGCATCACGCGCCACACACCCTCGTCGCGGGTGTTCGCGATGGCGCCGGCGATCGCGCCCTGGTCGATGCCCAGGTAATCGCGCGCCACCCAGCCGCTCTTGGGGTCGACCGATCCCGTCTCCAGCTTAACGTCGGTATAGCGGAACGAGGGGTTGAAGCTGTCGAGGAACCCGTATTTGCCATACAGGTGCGGCCAGCGCTGCATCGCGTTCGCCGCAGGTACGCAAATCTCGGGCGCGAAGGCGAGGCTGCCCAGCGCCGCGGTCGGCGCGATCGTGCCGTCGTCGCGCTCGTCGGGCTGGCCGAGCGGTCCGCGCGCGGCATAGCCGAAGAACTCTGCGGTCCGCCCCTTGAACGGCAGCTGGAAATTGCCGGGGCCATCGCAGGCGGTCAGGCCCCAGATGTCGCGCGAATAGCCGTCCCAGCGCATCGGATTGGCGATGCAATAGGCGCGATTGGCATAGGTCGCGCGGCGGCTGTTCTCGAAATAGTCGAAGCCCGCGGCCCGCATCGTCGCATCGCGGATGCCGCGGAAGTCGATCCACATCTGGCTGTATTGATGGCCGAACAGCGGCGCGAAGGCGAGGTGCCGCGTGTCCCCCTGCCCGCGCCAGAAGGCGGGATAGGTCTGCGCCCAGGCGTCCCACGCCCCGTCGGCAAGCGACCGGCCGCGGCTGCCGAGGCCGACGACATAGACCATCATCCCCTCGTTATACCCGTCCCACGCGCGCTCGATGAAGCCCTTGCCGGGATGCCAGCCCATCGACACGGTGCCGCGCGCATTGGTGAACCACGGCCAGTCGGCCCGATCGGTGATCGTTTCGGCGAGCTGGCGGATCTCCGCCTCCACCGGGTCGGCCTGATCGTACCAGGCACCGGCGAACAGGATGCCGAGGAACAGCAATGTCGTGTCGACGCTGGACAGCTCTGTATCGCGATACCGCTGCCCGGTTTCCATATCGAGGAAGTGGTAGAAGAAGCCCTTGTTCCCGGTCATGCCGGTCGCCGCATCGCCCTGCGGCGCGGTCGCGAAGAAGCGTAGCGTCGTCAGTGTCAGGTCGCGGGCTTCTTTGCGGGTGATCCAGCCACGCTCCACCCCGACCGGATAGGCCGTCAGCGCGAAGCCGACCGCGGCGATGCTGGCGAAGGACGGCGTCGGCCAGCGGTCGGGCACCAGCCCGTTCTTGCGATTGGCGAGGTCCCAGAAATAGCGGAAGGTGCGCTGTTCGAGGTCGCCGAACCATGCCGGCAGCGTGGTTGCGGCAGGGGCGGCCAGCGCGTGGCGGGGCAGCGCACTCGCGGCGGCGGCAAGCGGCGCATGGCGCAGCAGCGCGCGGCGATCGAGAGACAGGGTCATGACGTGAGGGCTTCCGTGGTGGTGCGGATGACGAGATCGGTGGCGACGACCTGTGTGTCGGGGGTCAGCGTGCCGCCCTCCAGCGCGTCGATCAGCCGCGCGACGGCCCGCGCGCCCATTTCGGCGAGCGGCACGCGCATGGTGGTGAGGCCGAGATACCGCGCGAGCGGAATGTCGTCGAAGCCGGTGACCGCGACGTCGCCCGGCACCGACAGGCCCTGTTCGCGCAAGGCCGCGAGCACGCCCAGCGCCATCATGTCGTTGGCCGCGACGATACCATCGAACGCGACGCCGCGCGCGCGCAGCATCGCAACCGCTGCCGCGCCCGAATCCTCGCGAAAGTCGCCCTCGATCACCACCGGTTCGATGTCGGGCGCGTGGCGCGCCATGGCCGTGAGGAACCCCTCGCAGCGTTCGCGCGCGTCAATATTGCCCGCAGGCCCGCCGACATGGACCAGCCGCCGCCGCCCGGTCGCGGCGAGGTGCGCGACGACCGTCGCGATCCCTTCGGCATTGGCGATGCGGAAGCCGGCGCGCCCTGCCCCGTCGAGCGAATTGACCAGCACCGCCGGCACGCCGCCCGGCAGCGCCTCGCGCAAGCCCTCCGCATCCAGCTGCGGCGCCATGACGATCAGCCCGTCGACACGCCCGCGCATCGATCGCATCGCCTGCGCGGCCAGTTCGGCATCGGCGTGCATGTTGGACAGCAGCAGGTGATAGCCGCGCGCGCCGACCTCACGATCCATGCCGCGCACGATTTCGGAAAAGAACTCGCCGTGCAGGTCGGGCAGCACCACGCCGATCGCATGGCTGCGCGCCAGCGACAGGCTGCGCGCGCCGGCGTGCGGCACATAGCCCAGCGCCTTGGCCGCCGCGAGCACGCGGGCGCGCGTGTCGGGATGGACACTGCTATGGCCGTTCAACGCACGTGAGACAGATGCGACCGATACTTCAGCGACTTGCGCGACGTCGCGGATCGTGGCCGATGCCGACTTCAACCCTTGTCCTCCCCCTGCCGTCCGCTGGTCGCGAACGATCATCCGTGCGCGAACCGACACGTCTTGTACCGCACGCCCGGCCTGTGTAACCGGTTACAGGCAACGGTCAACGCGAAAAGCCGGAAGCATCCGTGCAAGCGCGGACGCTGGACGATAGCAGATCAGGGGAGAGGCTGGAACATGACGGATCACACCATTTCGCGCCGCGCGGCGCTGCTCGGCGCGGGCGCGGTCGCCGCCTGGGCGGCCAGCCCGGCGCGCGCGCTGCTGGCGCAGGCGGACGGCGTCGCACTGCCGCCGCGGGTCGAGGCGATCCTCGCCGCGATGACGCTGGAGGAAAAGGCGGGTCAGCTGCAGCTCAACGCCGCGGCCTGGAGCGGTGGCGTCGCCACCGGCCTCAACCCGCCGTCGAACGGGCCGAGCTTCGACGGCCAGGTCGCGGATGCGGTCGCGGGCAAGCTGACCGGCGTGTTCAACGGCAATGGCGCGGAAATGGCGCGCCGCATGCAGGCCGCGGTGATGCGCGATTCGCGCCTGAAGGTGCCGCTGATCTTCGCCGCAGACGTCATCCACGGCCACCGCACCATCTTCCCGGTGCCGGTTGCCGAGGCGGCCAGCTTCGACCCCGATCTGGCGATGCGCACCGCGCGCATGGCGGCGTTCGAGGCGGCGGCAGCCGGCATCGACTGGACCTTCTTCCCGATGGTCGACATCGCGCGCGACCAGCGCTGGGGCCGCACGATGGAGGGCGCGGGCGAGGACGTGTTGCTCGGCAACCTGTTCGCCGCGGCGCGCGTGAAGGGCTTCCAGGGCAAGAGCCTCGACGCGAACGATGCCGTCATGGCCTGCGTCAAGCATTTCGCCGCTTATGGCGCGGCGGAAAGCGGCCTCGACTATAATATCGTCGACCTGTCCGAACGGACGCTGCGCGAAGTCTATCTGCCGCCATACAAGGCCGGGTTCGATGCCGGCGCGATGAGCGGCATGGCCTCGTTCAACGAGATCGACGGCATCCCGTCCACGGGCAACCCCTGGCTGATGAAGCAGGTCCTGCGCGATGAGTGGAAGTTCCCGGGCATCATCGTGTCCGATTACACCGGCGACGAAGAGATGATCGCCGCGGGCTTCGCCAAGGACGGCAAGGACGCCACGCGCATCGCCTTCCTGGCGGGCGTCGATATGAGCATGCAGTCGAACTATTACGCACAATACCTCCCCAGTCTGGTGCGTGAAGGCGTGGTGCCGCAGGAGGTGCTCGACCGGTCGGTCCGCCGCGTCCTCGCGGTCAAGCAGATGCTCGGCCTGTTCGACGACCCCTTCCGCCGCATCGACCGCAAGCGTGAGGTGGCGCGGTCGCGGACCAAGGCGGCGATCGCGCTGTCGCGCGAGGCGGCGCAGAAATCGATGGTGCTGCTGAAGAACGACGGCGACCTGCTGCCGCTCGACCCCGCCCGCAAGATCGCGCTGATCGGCCCCTTTGCCAGCGGCCAGCACGACCTCAACGGACCGTGGGTCGTCTATGGCGACAACAAGCAGGCGATCGACCTCGCCACCGGCCTGCGCAACGCGGGCGCCGCCAATGTCACGGTGACGCAGGGGTCGAACGTCGAGGAGTCGCTTGCCGGCGGTATCGACGCGGCGGTCGCGGCGGCGCAGGCGGCGGATGTCGTCGTGCTCGCGATCGGCGAGAGCGAGAATATGTCGGGCGAGGCGCAGTCGCGTACCTCGATCACCGTGCCCGCGCCGCAGATGGCGCTCGCCGAAGCGGTGGCGAAAACGGGGAAGCCGATCGTCGTGCTGCTGAAGAACGGCCGCGGCCTGGCGCTGGAAGGCGCGGTGAAGGACGCAGCTGCGATCCTCGTCACCTGGTTCCTCGGCTCGGAAACCGGCAATGCCATCGCCGACGTGCTGTTCGGCAAGGTCGGGCCCTCGGGTCGCCTGCCGCTGAGCTTCCCCTACGAAAGCGGGCAGGAGCCGTATTATTACGCGCACAAGGCGACCGGCCGCCCCGCCCCCGCCGGCCCGCGTCAGCCGTACAAGGCGCAATGGCGCACCGCGCCCAATGCCGCGCTATACCCGTTCGGCCACGGCCTGACCTATGGCGCGGTCAGCTACGACGCGCCCGTCGTGCCCGCGACGCTGCCATGGGATGGCAAGATCACCGTGTCCGCCACGGTGACCAACACCGGCAAGCGCGCGTGCGAGGAACTGGTACAGCTGTACATCCACGACCGTGTCGCCAGCATCACGCGGCCGGTGCGCGAGATGAAGGCATTCCGCAAGGTCGCGCTGAAGCCCGGCCAGAGCGAGACGGTGACGTTCACGCTCACCCGCGCGCAGCTGGAATTCCTGGGCAAGGATCTGGCGCCAACGGTCGAGCCGGGCACGTTCGACGTCTGGATCGCGCCGTCCGCCCAGGCCGACGGCGTCCACGGAACGTTCGATCTGGTCCGCTGAATGCCCATAGCGTGATGACAGGGCGTTGATCCCACCGCACCGTTCGCCCTGAGCCTGTCGAAGGGCGGGGCGCCCCTTGCAAGGTCTGTCCTTGCGGGCGCCTGTGCTTCGACAGGCTCAGCACGAACGGTTCTCCGTCATGCCGTCCGGCTTTATGGCTACCGACGCGGGCGGATCGGGTTGAAGGCCATTACCAGCGCGGACAGCGCGAAGCAGGCCAAGGGGATCAGCGCGATCGTCGTCCGCATCGTCGCCAACATCTCGGGCGTCTGCGCCACATTGGCGACATAGCCCGCCTGTCCGAACGCCTGGCCGATCACCACCGTCGCCAGGCCGATCGCAACCCGCTGCAACAGCGCGGCGAGGCCGAACAGCGTGCCCTCGACCCGCACGCCGGTGGTGCGCTGGCCATGGTCGACCGCATCGGGCAGCATCGCCCAGAAGGCGAAGTGCAGGCCGACCGTCGCCGCCTGCATCGCGATCAGGAACAGCTGCGCCGTGCCCGCTCGGGTGACATCGGCCAGTGCGAAGACGATCAGGCCGGCGGCGCACAGGCCGACCGCGACGAACCACAGCCGCCGCACGCCGATGCCGCGCGCCACCGCCATCCACGCCGGCACCGCCACCGCGCTCACCGCCATCATCGATGCCAGCGCCAGCTGCCCCGCGCCCTCGTCGCCGACCGCATATTTGAAATAATAGAGCACCGATTTGTTGAGCACGGTGGTCGCGACGATCATCGCCATCATCGCCCCCGCCAGCGTCACGAACGCCCGGTTGCGCGCTGCCAGCAACAGCGAGGTGCCGATCGAGGGCACCGGCCCTACCGGCCCGTCCTGCGCGGCGATCGCATCGCGGAACGTCCAGCCGACCCCGACCAGCACGAGGCTGGCGATGCCGGCGAACAGCCAGGCCGCGCCCAGGAAGGCGCGCGGCCCCTCCCCCACCTGCATCAGCGCGCCACCCAGCGGTACCGTACCGATCGCCACGACCACTGCGGCGAGCGTGCCCGCCAGCATCCGCAAACCCGCGACGAACGACCGGTCGCGATCGTCGCCGCTCACCCGCGCCGACATGGCGAGATAGGGGATGTTGACGCAGGCGTAGGCGGTACGGAACAGCAGATGGCCGACGACGACGAACACCGTCGCCGCCACGCCCGTCACCGGCGGCGGCGCATAGGCGGCGACGAAGGCGAGCCCCAGCGGCACCGCGCCCCCGACCAGCGCCAGGCGATAGCGGCCGGGCGCGGCGTGCCGATCGACCAGCGCGCCGACCGCGAAACTGACGATCCCGTCCCACACCGATGCGGCGAAATAGATCGCCGCCGCCGTCTCCACCCCGATGCCGAGCGCGTCGGTGTAATAGAACAGCAGGTAGAGCATCGCGCTCTGCCAATAGAGATTGAAGGCGAAGTCGCCGGCCGCAAAGCCCGCAAGGCGCCATCGGCCGACACGGCCCGGCTCACGCTGTTCCTGCTCCATCCCCGCCCCATCGACCGCGCGCGCGGCGATGTCGAGAGGGCGTTACCCCAGCGTCCGGTCGAGCCAGCCCGCGAACAGCTGCGGCCACAGGCCGGCGGGCGCATTGTCGGGACCGATGCCGTATCCGTGGCCGCCCTCTTCGAAAAAGTGCGCCTCTGCCTTCACCTGTGCGGCCTTCAGCGCGGTGAGGAACAGCTCGCTATTCTGCCACGGCACCGCGCCGTCATCCATCGAATGCGCGAGGAAGGTCGGCGGGGTCGTCGCGGTGACATGCTGCGCAGGCGAACGCCGCGCCACCAGCGCCGCATCCGGGTTCGGCCCCAGCAGCAATTGCGCGGACAGCGGATGGGTAAGCGGCGGCGCGGCGGCGATCACCGGATAGAGCAGCCCGCCGGCATCCGGTCGTGCGCTGCCCCGGTCCGCCGCGTCGCGTGGCGCATAGACGCGCTCGTCATACCCCGTCAGCAGCGAGGCGGCGAGGTGCCCGCCCGCCGAAAAGCCCAGCACCGCGACCTTGGCGGGATCGACGCCATATCGCGCCGCCCGCGCGCGGATCAGCCGCATCGCACGCTGCGCATCCTGCAACGGGACGTCGGCACGCGGCGTCCAGCCCTCGCCGGGCAGGCGATAGGTCAGCACGAACACGGTATAGCCCAATCTGGCGAACACGTTCGCCACGCCGACCCCCTCGTTGCGGATCGATACGAAGCTGTAGGCGCCGCCCGGCATGACCAGCAACGCCCGGCCGTTCGGCTTGGCGGGCTGGAAGACGTGCAGGTCGGGCATCGTCACGCCGGTGACGAACGTGGGGCCGCGCCGGTCGAGGTCCTTGCGCGCCACGAACGGGCCGCCCGGCGGTGCTCCGTCCCACAAGGGTATCCGCTCCGCCGCTTCCCAGGCCGGCGGCAGTTCGCCGCCGCCCGGCGGCGTGTGCAACGGCTCGCGCGCCGCGGATGCCGCACCGGCCACCATCGCGGCCGCGCCCGCGCCCAGCAGCAGCGCGCGCCGATCGATCCGTCCCGTGGCGTCGTCCATGCGGCCCCTCCCTCGTCACTCTGGCCCAGACGGATGCCATAGCGGAGTCCCGGTGCATAGGCCGTCGCTGCCCCGGCCACGATGCCGGAATGCGACCAGTGGCGATTGCCTTGGTGCGTCGCGGGAGTAAGAGGCGAGGCCGTGACCGCTACCGCCCTCGCCCGCCGGACCCGCGTCCTGTTCGCCGCTTGTGCGCTCGCCGCAATGGGTGTCGGCAACGCCGGGGCGCAATCGACGGGGTTCGATCTGGCAGGCCCGTCGCTGACGGTCAGCGTCACGCACGGCGGCGTCACGCTCCCTTTGTCGCAAGTGCCCAATCTGGCGGTGGGCGACCGCATCCGCGTCGCGGTCGACCTGCCGCGGGCGCAGGGCGCGCGCTACCGGCTGGTGCTCGCTTTCCTGCGCGGCGCGACCAATCCGCCGCCCAAGGACTGGCTGTTCGACGCCGAACCGTGGAAGGCCAAGAAGGCGACGATCGACGCGACCGTCCCCGCGGGCGCCGAACAAGCGATCGTGCTGCTGGTCCCCGATACCGGCGGCGCGCTGGATGCCGTGTCGTCGGCGATCCGCGGGCGACCCGGTGCGTTCGTGCGCGCATCGCAGGAGCTGAATCAGGCGATGCTCGACCGGGCGCGGCTGGAGACGTTCATCGCCAACGTCACCCATCGCGATCCGGCAGAGCTGGCCGACGTCTCGCCGCAGCTCGCGCGCAGCCTTGCGGTAAAGCTCGATACCGACTGTCTGCTGCGCCAGCCCGATGCGCGCGCCGCCTGCCTGACGCAATCGAGCAACGCCGCCGTGCTCGCCGATGCGCAGACCAGCTCGATCGCGCAGACCCTGGCCGGGACGCCTGCCGACATCGCCTTGCAGCTCAGTTCGACGCCCCAGGCGGGCTATGGCTATTACAGCCCCTATATCGGCGTGATCCGCGACGTCGTACGCCTGTTCGGCGCGTTCCAGTCGGCGCAGCTCCAGTTCATTCCGGCGCTCGGTGTGCAGCATGACGCGAGCACTGCGTTGCTGCTCAACACCGTGCCCTCGTTCCGCAAGCCGCAATCGGTGCTGGTCGCCGCGCTGCCCGGCGTCGCCGCGCCGATCCTGCCGCCGCTGTCGGCGCGGGTGGAGGGCGCGCTGTGCGCCAGCCGGCCCGGATTGCTGCTGCCCGTCGCAGGGGCGCCTTTGGTGTTCGCGACCCGCTATGCCCGCGACCTGTCGCTGCGCGTCAAGAGCGCGGACGGACAGGTGCGCGAGGTGCCGCTGACGATCGATCCGGTCGGCGGCGGCTTCGTCGTCAGCAAGACCGACGGTGCCTTCGGACCCAGCGCGGACGCGACGGTCCACGGCCTGTGGGGCTATCAGCCGTTCGAGGGGCCGACGTTCCGACTGGTGGCGACCGCGGGTCGCACGTGGCGCGTGGCGGACGACGCCACGCTGATCGTCGGGCGCGAAACGCCGCTCCGGCTGGTCGGCGGCGCGGCGCCCTGCGTCACGCGCGTGGTGCTGGAACAGGCGGACGGTGCCGCCCGCCCGGTCGCCTGGACGGCAGCCGATGCAGACAGCCTGGCGCTGAAGGTGCCGCTGGCCGATGCGACGCCGGGGCCGGTGACGCTGGCGCTGTACGGCTATGGATCGGACCAGCCGCAACGGCTGGCCTTGCGGACCTTCGCCGAAACGAGCCGGATCGCCGGGTTCGACCTGCACGCGGGCGACCGACAGGGTGTGCTGACCGGCACGCGGCTGGATCAGGTCGCCAGCCTGGACATGGCGGGCGTACTCTTCCGGCCTGGCGCGCTCGAACGGTCCGGCACGGGCGACCGGCTGCCGATGGTGACGGACATGGCCGATGTCGGCGCCTTTCAGCCCAAGCAGGCGCGCGAGGCGAAGGTGACGCTGCGCGACGGCCGCCAGATCGCGCTGAAGGTGACGATCGGCGCACCCCGCCCGCAGGCGACGCTGGTCGCGAAATCCGTGGAACGGGTCGGCCCCGCCCCCGCTTTGCCGATCGCGCTGACGGGGGACGATCTGGTGCCGCAGGATGCGCGGCTGACCTTCTCGCTGCGGGTAGCGGGCGACGCGCGCCTCTCGCCCGGCGATGCGGTGGAGGTGACGGCAAGCGACGCCTCGCGATCGGTGACGGTGCCGCTGCAGCTCCAGGATGCGGAGGTGGGGATCGCGTCTCTCGTCCCCGCCACCGCGCTCGGCGCATCGGCGCATGGGGCGCTGCGCTTCCGACTGGTGCAAGGCAGCGTTGCGGGTCCGTGGCAGCCGCTCGCGACGCTGGTGCGCCTGCCGACGCTGACCGCCTGGCACTGCCCGAAGAGCGGGGCCTGCACGCTGACCGGTGACGCCCTGTTCCTGATCCGCAGCATCGCCAGCGGCGGACAGAGCGTGCCGGTGCCGGACGGATTTACCGGCGCCTCGATTCCCGTGCCGGCCCCGGCGGACGGGACGCTGAGGCTGACGTTGCGCGATACGCCGCAGCCGGTGGTGACGGTGCGTCTGGCGCCATAGCCGGACAGGACGGCACCACGCGCGGCGCGTGCGCGTGCTCCCACCGGAAGATGCCAGCCTTCATCGGGATGACCGCCTAGGGGTCCCCGCTGCCCGCTAACGCCAGCCGGGCAGGTTGGCGGCGATCACCGCGCCGATCCGATCGGCGATGATGCGCTGATCGCCGAGCGAGGGGTGCGCGTTGCAGCCCCCGAAGGCGAGGCCCGTCACCGGCACGAAGACGATGCGGCGATCCCCCGCCGCGCGCATCGCGGCGACCACCTTGCCTTCCTCCGCCGCGATCTCGCCATCGGCGAGGTCGGTCGCCCATAGAACGATCAGCGCATCCGGATCGCGCGCCCGCAGCGTCCGCAGGAAGCGCAGATAGGTCGCCTCATAATCGGCGTGCAGCGCCGCGCGCGTCGCCCATCGCTCACCGGCATGCAGCGGCGTGCTGAAGTCGTTGGTGCCGAGCGCCGCGACGATCACCTGCGGGTGCCACTCCGGCTCCGACGCCTGCGTAACGCGATCGAACAGCACATACGGATAGGCCTCGGGCAGTTTCGGTGCTGCGAAGCCATTATAGTTGCGCACGACGCCGTGGCCGGAAATCGCGTTCACCTGATAATCCGCCCCATAACGCCGGGCCAGCATCGCACCGAAGCCGCGGGACGTGTCGGTCGTCGCCCACACATCCGCCTCCGAGCAGGTGCGTGTGAGCGATGTGACACCATAGCCGACGGTGTGTGAGTCCCCCACGAACTCGATCTGCCGCGCACGGCGGGGCAGCGGCGCCGCCACGGTGCCGGGCTCCGCGTAGAAAGGGCCGAGGCCCGTCGGCGCCGCCTGGCTTTCGGATGCGACCTCGACCCGTACGACATGGCGCGCGTCCGACAGCCCGCCGATCCGGTAGAGCCCCGGCGCGGGCTTGACGAGCGTGTCCACCACCTGCCCGTCGACGAGAACATGGAGCGCCACCTCCCCCGCGCCCACCCGGACCAGCACGGCGCTGCCGCGCACCGCCGTTTCCATATAGCCGCCCGGCCACTGGCGGACGATTTCCCCTCCGTCCCGCGCCGCGCGCCCATGGACCGCCATCGGCAGCGCGGTGAGGCGCGGCGGCGGGGTCGATACGCGCGTGACGCGTTGCGCCAAGCCCGCGGCGGGCGCGGCCGCGATCAGGACCACGCCGGCCAGCCATCCCGTCATCGCCCGTCGCATCACCCTCATCCTCTCCGCCGTGGGGACTCGTCATGGCAGAGGAAGCCCGGCAACGCCAAGGGCGCCTGCGCCGCGCCACCGTGTCTCTTAACGGCCACATGTCCACTGCAATCGCAATCGATTGAAAATGATCATTGCAATCGATTGCCGTCGTGCTATTGCCAGTTCTGCAGACTTCGAAAGAGAGTCGGTGTCAGGGAGGATCGCATGAAGGCTCGCCATTATCTGTTGACCACTGCCGCGCTGCTGATCGCCGGCACCGCCCATGCGCAGGTCGCGCCCGCGCCTGCCGACACGGCCGCGAACGATACCGCGCAGACCGACGCCGCGCCGGCGCCCGATCAGGGTCAGGACATCGTCGTCACCGGCGTCGCCCAGGGGCGCAATCGCCTCGACACGTCGATCTCGGTCAGCTCGCTTGACGCCGATCTCACCTCGAAGATCCCGCCGCGCAACACCGCCGAAATCCTGCGCAACCTGCCCGGCGTTCGCGTCGAGGCATCGGGCGGCGAAGGCAATGCCAATATCTCGGTCCGCGGCCTGCCCGTCGCCTCGGGCGGTTCGAAGTTTCTGCAATTGCAGGAAGACGGCCTGCCGGTGCTGGAATTCGGCGACATCATCTTCGGCAATGCCGACATCTTCATCCGCAACGACCTGTCGCTCGCCCGCATCGAATCGGTTCGCGGCGGCTCGGCCTCGACCTTCGCCAGCAACTCGCCCGGCGGCATCATCAACTTCATCTCGAAGACGGGCGAGAAGGACGGCGGCTCGTTCCAGCTGTCGAGCGGCCTCGACTATCGCGAATATCGCGCCGACTTTGCCTATGGCGGCCATATCGACGCCAACACCCGCTATGAGATGAGCGGCTTCTACCGGATCGGCGACGGTCCGCGCCACGTCGGCTATGACGCGATGCGCGGCGGCCAGATCAAGGCGAACATCACCCGCGAATTCGACGGCGGCTATATCCGCCTCTACGGCAAGTATCTCGACGACCGCAGCATCGCCTTCCTCCCCAACCCGGTGCGCGTGACGGGCAGCAACGGCGACCCGAACTACCAGAACGTCCCCGGCTTCTCGATCAACGAGGATACGCTGCACAGCCGCTACATCCAGTCGGTGCTGACGCTGGATGGTAACAACAACCCCGTCCGCCGGCAGATCGGCGACGGCATGCATCCAGACGTGAAGTCGGTCGGGTTCGAAGGGCAGTTCCGCATCGCCGACGGCTGGAACATCACCGAACGCTTCCGCTATTCGGCGATCTCGGGTGACTTCGTCTCGCCCTTCCCCGCCGCGGTGGGTGACGCGCAGACGACCGCCAATAGCTTTGCCGGCGCCAATGCGCAGCTGTTCTACGCCAGCGGCCCGCTCGCCGGACAGCGGATCACCAACCCGTCGGCGCTGGGCGGCAACGGCCTGCTCGCCAGCGTCGTGCTGTTCGACGTGAAGCTCAACAGCCTCGACAACATCACCAACGACCTGCGCATCAACGGCAAGGTCGATCTGGGCGGCGGCGCGCTGTCGATCGCGGCCGGCATGTATAATTCGCGGCAGGACGTGAAGACCGACTGGCTGTGGACGTCCTTCTTCCAGACGGTGCAGGGCGATGGCCGATCGGTGCTGGTCGACATCCGGAATGCGGCGGGCGTATCGCAGACGGCGGGCGGCACGCTCTATTCGGCGTCCTTCTTCGGCAATTGCTGCCGCCGCAGCTATGACGTGCGCTACACCACCAACGCGCCATTCGCGCAGCTGGGCTTCGAGGTCGGGCGGCTCAACGTCGATGCCAGCGTCCGCTACGACTTCGGCTCGGCCAAGGGCGGCATCCGCGGCGATCTGCCGGGCGCGGTTACGACGCGTGCACAGGACATGGATGGCAATGGCGTGATCTCGCCCGCCGAACAGACGGTGGCGTTCCTGCCCGCCAACCGCGCGCCGGTGAACTACGATTACAACTATCTGTCCTATTCGGCCGGCGCGAATTATCGCCTCAGCGACACGCTCGCGGTCTTCGCCCGCTACAGCCGCGGCGGCCGCGTCAACGCCGATCGCCTGCTGTTCGGCCCGCTGGTCAACACCACCACCGGCGCGCTCGTGAACGGCGCTAAGCCCTACGACTTCGTCAAGCAGGCCGAAGGCGGCGTGAAGTTCAACTCCGGCCCGATCGGCCTGTACGCGACCGTGTTCAACGCGCGGACGCAGGAGACGAACTACCTGCTCTCGCAGCAGCAATTCACCAGCCGCGATTACGAAGCGACCGGTGTCGAGCTGGAAGGCCGCTTCCGCCGCGGGCCGTTCTCTTTGACCGCCGCGGGCACTTATACGGACTCGAAGATCACGCGCGATGCGACCGACGCGACGCTGAACGGCAAGCGCCCGCAGCGGCAGGCGTCCTTCGTCTATCAGGCGACGCCGCAGGTGGACTTCGGCCGGATCAGCGTCGGCGCCAACGTCATCGGCACCACGTCCAGCTATACGCAGCCGGTCAACCAGCTGAAGATGCCGGCCTATACGCAGGTTAACGGCTTCATCGTGATCCGCCCGGCGGACAATGTCAGCATCAACGTCAACGCCAACAACATCTTCAACGTAAAGGGTATCACCGAAGCGGAAGACGCCGCGATCCCGGCCAATGGCCTGGTCCGCGCGCGCTCGATCAACGGCCGCACGATCGGCGCCGCGATCCGCTTCGACTTCTGACGCGCGAAGGCGGCAGGCGGAGACCGGCATCCCGGTCTCCGCCTGTGCCGTCACCTCCGATCCGCTATCGCTCCGTCCGGACGCACAGCATCGTCAGCCCGCCGCCCACCGCCAGGACGGCCAGCGCCAGCATCACGCCGACGAAATCGTGCGGCGTCGCAAAGACCCAGGCGAGCGGCGGCCCTAGCAAGGAGGGCAAGGTGTTGGCGAGGTTGAGCAGACCCAGGTCGCGCCCGCGATGGCGTGGATTGGGCAGCAATTGCATCGCGACGCCTGCGTTGAGCGCGACGAACACCGACGACCCCAGCGTATAAACGACGAATGCCGCCGCCCCGGCCGTCCATCCCCGCGCCAGCGCCATCCCTGCGAGCCCCGCCGCCGCGATCAGCGCGGCCAGCAGGATCGCGGGCTTCCGCCGTCGCGTCAGGTCGGACAGACGGCCCAGGATCAGCGCCGCGGGCAACGGGACGATGAACGCGATCGTCAGCAGGTGTCCGATCCGGCCGGGCAATCCGGCTCGCTCCGCCGCGGGCACGATGCTTTCGAAATAATAGAGCAGATAGGTCTGCGTCACGACCCCGGCGATCTGGACGAACAGGCGCGCCACGCCCGCGACGATCAGGTCGCGCCGCGATGCGCGCACGTCGCCACGCGGATCGCGATCCGCCACCGCGATGCGCGCGCGGGCCAGCAGGAGCGGCGCGATACAGGCGGCAACCGCCGCCGGCAGGATCGCGAACCGTGCCGCCTCCGTCAGCGTCGCCTGCCCGACCAGCACGGTCGAAACGATCGACGCGAGCGGTCCCCCAAGCGCGAACAGGCCGCCCGCGACGCCTTTCTGCGCGTCCGGCACCTCTTCCGCCATGATCGCCATCATCGGCGCGAGCAGCGCATTCACCGCGATTTGAAACGCAACGAGCGCCGCGACCAGTGCAACCGGCGTCGCCGCGACGATCAGACCGCCATAGCTCGCCGCGGTCGCGGCCACGCCGCCCGCCATCCACGCCCGTCGCCCGCCGCCGCGCGCCACCGACCGGTCGCTGAGCCAGCCGAACAGCACGTTCGATATGCTGGCGGCGATGGCACCGGCGAACACCGTGGCGGTGAAGACGCCGATCCGCGCCTCACCGCTCAGCCCCTCGACCTTGAGTGGCAGCAGCAAAGTCAGCAGCGGCAGATAGGCGATGACGCCACCGGCATTGGCCAGCGCCACCGCCCCGAGGAAGCCGGGCGAGCGCAAGGGAAATCGGGACGCCATCGCCCTCCCCTGCGCTCCTTTGCGCCGCCCGGCAATCCACGTCAGCGGCCGTGCCCTATGGCTTCATCGTCTGCGCTTCGAGCGTCGTGGTCGACACCATCGTACGATCCGCCGCATCCTGCGCCAGCGCGACCCGATAGCGGCCGCCCGCGATCCGCCAGCCGGGCAGTCCGGTGTCGTAATCGGCGACGATGCGCGGTTCGGCGGTCAGCGTCACGCGCCGCGTCTCGCCCGGCTTCAGGGCGAGGCGGGTGAAGGCGCCGAGGCGCATCGGCGTCGCGCCGTCGTCGCGCGCTACGTACATCTGCGGCACGTCCACGCCCTCGCGCCGTCCGACGTTGGTCACGGTGAACGTCACGCTCAGCGTCTTGCCGCCGGTCAACACCGGGTTGCTATAGGCGAAGCGCGTGTAGGTGAGGCCATGGCCGAACGGGAACAGGGGTTTCAGCCCCTTCTTCTCGTACCAGCGATAGCCGACATCGGCGCCCTCGACATACTCGACCGGAAAGCTTTGCAGCTGATAATTGGAGGCCGCCGCCGGGTTCGCCGCTGCCGCCGCCTGCAGGTCGGTCATTGTGTCGAGGCCCACCGGCCGCGGGCGCGGCGGCTGCGAGGCGTCGGCGGGGAAGGTGATCGGCAGGCGGCCGGACGGCGCGACCTTGCCGGTCAGGATTGCGGCCAGCGCCTCGCCGCCGCGCTGGCCCGGATACCAGGCCTGCACCACGGCCGGCACCTTGGCGATCCAGGGCATCAGCACCGGGCCGCCCGTTTCCATCACCGCGATCGTCTTCGGCTGAGCCTCCGCGATCGCAGCGATCAGCGCGTCCTGCTGGTTGGGCAGATGCAGGTCGGGCACGTCGTCCGCCTCGGTCGTCCATTGCGTCGCAAACACGATGGCGAGGTCCGCCTTGCGCGCGGCGTCCAGCGTCGCGTTGAAGTTGCGCCCGTCGACCCAATCGACCTTCACCCCCGGCAGCGCCTTGCGCAATGCGTCGAGCGGCGAGGAAGCGTGATAGGTGATCCGCGCGAACGAGGCCGATCCGCCGGTCGATAGCGGAATCTCCACCGGCGCCCCGCCGACCGACCGCACCTGGCTGGACCCGCCGCCCGACAGGACGCCGACATCGGCATTGCCGCCGATCACGACGATCCGCTTGGCGGTGCGCGCGATCGGCAACAGGTCGCCCTGATTCTTCAGCAGAACGATGCCCGCCTCGGCGGTACGCTGTGCGACCAGCGCATGCGCGGCGTAATCGGGCGTCACGGTGCGTGCGGGCACCGCCCGGTCGAACGCGCCCGTCTCGATCAGGCCGGTCAGATAGCGCGCGACCATGTCGTCCAGCCGCGCCTCGGAGACACTGCCCTTCGCCACCGCCTCGGCCAGCGGCGCGCCGAAATAGATGGCCTTGTCGAGTTCCTGCCCCGATTCCTGGTCGAGCCCCGCGTTGGCCGCCTTCACGGTCGAATGCACCGCGCCCCAATCGCTCATCACCCAACCGGGATAGTTCCAGTCGCGCTTCAGCACATCGGTCAGCAGGTGCTTGTTCTCGCACGCCCAGTCGCCGTTGACCTTATTGTACGCGCACATGACCGATCCGGGATGCCCCTTTTCGATCGCGATCTGGAAGGCGAGCAGATCGCTCATGCGCAGCGCCGCCTCGCCGATCCGCGCATCGACCACCATGCGGCCGGTTTCCTGCGAGTTGAGCGCGAAATGCTTGATCGTCGAGACGATGTTGTTCGACTGGACCCCGGCGATATGCGCGCCGCCCAGCGTGCCTGCGAGCAGCGGATCCTCGCCCAGATATTCGAAGTTGCGACCGTTCCACGGATCGCGCGTCAAATTGACGCCACCGGCCAGCAGCACATTGAAGCGCTTGTCGCGCGCCTCCGATCCGATCATCGCGCCGCCCGCCTGTGCGATCGCGGGATCGAAGCTCGCCGCCGTGGCGAGGCTGGAGGGTAGCGCGGTAGCGACGTCGCCCTTGCGCTGCTCCACCTGATTGGCGACGCCGAGCGACGCGTCGCTTTCGCGCACCAGCGGCACGCCGAGGCGCGGGATGCCGTCGATATGGCCGGCGGAGGGGATGAGTTCGTTCGGCGTCTTGCCCGCCGCCATCGGCGGGAACAGGCCGTGGACCAGCGCGAGCTTCTCCGCCTGCGTCATCCGCGCGACGATCCGGTCGGCGCGGGCACGGGGCGACGAGGGCCCGCGTGTTTCGTCGTTCGCCGGGGTTTGCGCTCTCGCCGAAGCCGCCTGTGCCGTTTGCGCCTGCGCCTGTGCGATCATGCCCGCTGCGACCAGCGCGATCGTCGCCAGCCCGCCGGCCATCCTTGCCTTCGTCACCGTCATCCTCCCGAATATCCGATTTTGGCCGCTTGTGTTGCATTTCTGCCAGCCTGTCCAGAGAACGTTCACAATTGCGGATCGCCCACCCCGGACACGTCTTGACACATTCGGGCCTTTGCACGAGTGAACGTTCCCAAGAAGCGCGGCGACAACCGCGCCCTTTTGTTATTGGGGAGGATTTCCATGCGCAGCGTCCATGCTCGCCTGCTTTCGCACTTCGCTATCGGCGTCTCGACCGCCGCCCTGATGCTGCCGGCTGCCGCCGCGGCGCAGGATGCCGCCGCCACCGTCGGCCAGACCGGCCCGGCGCAGACCGATCCGCAGCCCACCACCGCCGACGGCACCGCGGGCCAGGCCGATGGCGACATCGTCGTCACCGGCATCCGCGCCAGCTTGCGCGATTCGGTCAACATCAAGCGCAACGCCCAGGGCATCGTCGACGCGATCAGCGCCGAGGACATGGGCAAGTTCCCCGACACGAACCTCGCCGAATCGCTGCAGCGCATCACCGGCGTGTCGATCGACCGGTCGAACGGTGAAGGCCAGTTCGTCACCGTCCGCGGCTTCGGCGCCGACTATAACCTCGTCACGCTCAATGGCCGTCAGATGCCGACGTCGTTCATCGGCGACGGCAACAGCGCGCCGGGTTCGCGCGCGTTCGACTTCGCCACGCTCGCGTCCGAAGGCGTGGCCGCGCTGGAGGTCTACAAGTCCGGTCGCGCCAGCATTCCGACCGGCGGCATCGGCGCGACGGTCAACGTCCGCACCCCCCGTCCGCTCGACAAGCCCGGCCTGCGCGGGTCGATCGCGGCGCGCGGCGTCGTCGACACCTCGCAGAACGGCCGCAAGGACGTCACGCCCGAAATCTCGGGCATCATTTCCGATACGTTCGCCGACGACCGGATCGGGATCCTGATCAACGGCACCTACCAGCGCCGCAACTTCAGTTCGAACACCGCCAACATCGGTTGGCGCGACGGCTATCTGGGTAACGAGAACAACTGGGGGTCGCTGGCGATGCCGGGCGACCCGCGCTACGCCAATATAACCAACCGGCCGAAGGCGACCGACGTCTATCAGGTGCCGCAGAACGGCGGCTACGACGTCGTCAACGGCCGGCGCGAGCGCATCAACGGCCAGGCGGTTCTGCAATTCCGTCCGACCGACGATCTGACTGCGACGATCGACTACACCTACGCGCGCAACACGATCGACATTCGCGACAATAGCGTCGGCATCTGGTACAACCACAACGACACGCTGAGCGCGTGGACCAACGGCCCGGTCGCCGGCCCGATCTTCTACACAGAGCGCTTCGGCGCGGGCGAAACCAAGGATCTGGCCTATTCGGCGTCGCAGACGTCGGTGCGCAACGAAAACAAGTCGCTCGGCGGCAACCTGACGTGGAACGCCCCGGGTGGCGTGACGATGACGCTTGACGCGCATCACTCGACTGCCGAATCGAAGCCGAACAGCCCGTACGGCAACAGCAACTCGGTCGGCACCGCCGTCTTCGGCGTCCAGAACCAGACGCTGAACTTCGATCACGAACTGCCCGTGATCTCGTACAACATGTATTCGGGTATCGATCCGCTGAATGCGGCCAATATCGTCCCCACCGGCAACGCGTTCCGCAATTCCTATTTCCGCGACGAGATCAACCAGATCATGGTGCGCGGCCATTACGATCACGGCCACGGCTTCATGGACAGCCTGGACTGGGGCACCGAATATACCGACAACAAGGTGCGCTCGGCCTACAGCGTCCTGCAGAACGATACCTGGGGCGGCACCGGCGGCGACAGCCCGGCGCAGCGCGCCGCGGCGGCGGCATTGCTGCCCGACAATCTGTTCAAGCTGACCAGCATCCCCGATAAGTTCTCCGGGATCAGCGGCGCGAACGATCCGAACATCATCAAGTCGTTCTACAGCTTCGACCTGCCGAGCGTCGTCAAGCTGCTCGACCAGGCGTACAAGATCTGCGGTGGCAACGGCCAGTGCCTGATCCCGTACAACACCGATTCGCGCGTCCATGAAAAGACGATGTCGGCCTATGCTCAGTTCAACGGCAAGTTCGACCTGTTCTCGCGCACCGCGCACCTGATCGCCGGGCTGCGGTACGAACATACCGACGTTTCCGCGTCTGCGCTCGTGCCGACGCCGGTCGGCGCACGGCAGAATTCGCAGAACGAATTCAACGTGCTGTTCCAGGGCAGCGGCTTCACGACGTTCAAGGGCAGTTACGAGAACTGGCTGCCCTCGGTCGACTTCGACTTCCAGCCGCTGGAGAACGTCAAGCTGCGTGCATCGTATAGCCATACGATCGCCCGTGCGGATTACGGCAGCCTGCAGGGCGGTCGCCGGATCGACCAGCTGTTCCGCGTCGGTGGCGGCACCGGTGCGGTCGGCAACCCCAACCTCGTGCCCTACAAGTCGAAGAACATCGATCTGTCGGCGGAATGGTATTACACCCGCGACAGCTACATCTCGGTCGGCTACTTCCACAAGGACGTGTCGAACTACATCAGCACGACCCAGGTCAACACGACGATCCCGGGCATCACCACGCCGTATAACGGCCCCCGTTATCAGGCGGCGGTCGCAGCTCTTACCGCGCGTGGCCAGGATCTGACCTTCGCCAACATCCGCGATTACATCGGCACCAACTATCCGGGCTCGGTGGTCAACGGCACGATCATCGCGCAGGCGAATGATCCGCTGGTGAATTTCATCGTCTCGACGCCGTTCAACAGCAGCCAGACCGCCGCGATCGATGGCTTCGAATTCGCGATCCAGCACAATTTCTGGAACACCGGCTTCGGCACGATCCTCAACTACACGATCGTCAACAGCAATCAGAAGTACGACAACACCAAGCCCTCGAGCGTTGCGCAATTTGCGGTGCTGGGTCTGTCGGACAGCGCCAATGCCGTGCTGTTCTTCGATAAATACGGCATCAACGCGCGTGCGGCCTACAATTGGCGCAAGGGGTTCTTGGCCGCAGCGGGCACCAACCCGGTCTACGTCAACACCTATGGCCAGCTCGACGGCACGATCAGCTATGCGATCACGCCACGCGTCACGATCTTTGCCGAAGGGATCAACATCCTCGGCGAGAATCGCGGCGGCCACCTTCGCTCGGACCGCAACATCAATTTCGTGACCAAGCAGGATGCGCGCTACTCGGCGGGCGCCCGCTTCACCTTCTAAGTCCCCCACGGGCCTGCCAGCCTTCTCCCTCCAGAGAAGGCTGGCTTTTTTCGTGCAGGGACGGCACCCCTGCGCACGAGCAGATTTTGACCGAGAGTGGTGCGTTCGATGACCAGCCAGCACGCGATCCTGACCGCGGAGGCGCACCGCGATCTCGCCATCCGTACCGAGCGGAATGCGGCCCTCGGCGACGCCCAGATGTGCTGCATCACCGTCCCCACCGAATTCCGCGCGGTACAAGCCACCTACCCCATCCTCTTCAGGCTCAGTGACACGCGGGACCGTTTCACCGCGCTCGCCATGTTCGGCTTTGAAAATGGTGAAAACCTGTTCCTCGACGGCGATCGCTGGGACGCGCGCTATCGCCCCCTGGCGATGGAGATACAGCCCTTCCTGATCGGCGGCAGTGCCACGCATGAGGGACCGGGGCAGGTCCACATCGACCTGTCCTCCCCCCGGATCAGCGTTACGGGAGAGGGCACGCGGCTGTTCGACGAACTCGGCCAGCCCACCCCCTATCTGGATCGCATCGCCGGCCAGCTCGGTACGCTCGACGAGGGCTATCGCGCCGCCCCCGCCTTCTTCGCCGCGCTTCAGCGCTACGACCTGCTCGAACCCTTCACGCTTGACGTGACGCTGGACGACGGCGCCCGCAACCGGCTGGTCGGCTTCCACATCATCGATGAGGATCGGCTCGCGGCGCTCGACGCAGCGGCGCTCGCCGACCTGCACGCCGGCGGCCATCTGGAGCCCATGTATATGGCGATCGCCTCGCTGGCGCATCTCGGCGATCTGGTGGAGCGCCGCAACCGCCGCCTCTCCCATGGCTGAGGCGGATCCGGGGCCGCTGGCCGGCCTTGCCGCCGTGCCCGAAGTCACGGTTGCCGACGCCGCCGATCTCGACGCGCGGCTGCGCACGGCCGACACGCCCTTCGTCGTACGCGGGCTGGCGCGCGACTGGCCGCTGGTCCGCGCCGGCCTGCAATCGGCGGACACAGCGCGCGACTATCTGTTGCGCCATCATCGCGATCGCCCCTTCACCGTCGCGGTCGGCCAGCCAGGCAGTGGCGGCCGCCTGTTCTATGACGCCGCGATGGCGATGAACTTCCGCACGTTCGATGCGAAACTGCCCGAGATTTTCGCGCGCATCGCCTCCTTCGCCGGACAGGCGGAGGCGCCCGCCGTCTATCTCGCCTCGATCGACATGCACCAGTTTTTCGACGGGCTGCATGCCGCCAACCATATCGATCTGGGGACGCGTGAGCCGCTCGCCAGCATCTGGATGGGCACGCGCACGCGCATCGCCGCGCACAATGACGTGCCGGACAATCTCGCGGTCGTCGCGGTCGGGCACCGGCGCTTCACGCTGTTCCCGCGCGACCAGTTTCGCAACCTTCATCTCGGCCCCGTCGACAACACCCCCGCCGGCCGCGCGGTCAGCATGGTCGATTTCCACAACCCCGATCTCGCCCGCCATCCGCGCTTCGCCGAGGCGATGACGCATGGGCAAATGGTGGAGATGGCACCCGGCGACGCACTCTACATCCCGGCTTTATGGTGGCACCATGTCGAGGGGCTGGACGATTTCAACGTGCTGGTGAACTATTGGTGGCGCCAGACACCGCGCTGGATGGGCCAGCCGCAGGAGGCGCTCAACCACGCACTGATGGCGATCCGTGACCTTCCCGCCGACCAGAAGGCCCATTGGCGCGATATGTTCGACTATTACGTCTTCGACAATGACGACGCCGTGACGGCACATATCCCCGAAGGGGGCCGCGGCGTGCTCGACCCGATGACACCCGAGCTCGCCGCGCGGCTGCGCGCCTATCTGTTGCGGGCGCTCAGCCGATGAACGCCGTCACCCCGCGCCGTATCGTGATTGCCGGCGGCGGCACCGCCGGCTGGATGGCGGCCGCCGCCCTCACCCGCACGCTCGGCCGCACCGCGACCGTCACGCTCGTCGAATCCGATGCGATCGGCACCGTCGGCGTGGGGGAATCGACAATCCCGCCGCTCATCACCTTCAACCGACTGCTCGGCATCAACGAGGCCGAGTTTATGGCGGCGACGCAGGCGACGTTCAAACTGGGCATCCAGTTCGACGGCTGGAAAGGCCCCGACGACAGCTACTTCCACGCCTTCGGCCTGACGGGCAAGGACCATTGGGCCGCCGGCTTCCAGCATTTCTGGCTCGACGGTCAGGCGCGCGGCCATACCGAGTCCTACGACGACTATTGCCTCGAGCTGGTCGCGGCGCGCGACGGCAAGTTCGCGCATCTGCCCGACGACCGGATGAGCTACGCCTACCAGCTCGATTCGACACTGTACGGCCGCTTCCTCCGCCGCATGGCGGAAGGCGATGGCGCGACGCGGATCGAGGGGAAGATCGCCCGTGTCGACCTGGACGGCGAGAGCGGCGACATCGCCGCGCTGGTGCTGGACGGCGGCACGCGGGTGGAGGGTGACCTGTTCCTCGACTGCACCGGCTTTCGCGCGCTGCTGATCGAACAGGCGCTGCACGTCGGCTATGACGACTGGACCCATTGGCTACCGTGCGACGCGGCGATCGCTGTGCAAACCGAAAGCGTGCGCCCGCCCGTCCCCTTCACCCGCGCGATGGCGCATGACGCCGGCTGGCAGTGGCGCATCCCGCTGCAGCATCGCGTCGGCAACGGCATCGTCTATTGCAGCCGCTATCTGTCGCAGGACGCCGCGCTCGACCGCCTGCTCGGCAATCTCGAGGGCGCGGTGCTGACCGAGCCCAATCGCCTGCGCTTCGTCACCGGCGCGCGCCGCAAGCAATGGCACCGCAACTGTATCGCGATCGGTCTGGCGGGCGGGTTCATGGAGCCGCTGGAATCGACCAGCATCCACTTGATCCAGCGCGCGATCCTGCGGCTGATCCGCCTGCTGCCGCCGGCGGGTGCTATCTCGGCGCACGACATCGCCGAATTCAACGACCAGCAGCTGACCGACATGGATCAGATCCGCGACTTCCTGATCCTGCATTACAAGGTCACCGAACGCCGCGATTCCCCGTTCTGGCGTCAGTGCGCCGCGATGGACATCCCTGACAGCCTCGCCCAGAAGATCGGCCTGTTCCGCGAGACCGGCCGCGTCTTCCGCCGCAACGACGAACTGTTCGCGGAAAACAGCTGGATCCAGGTGATGCTGGGCCAGGGCATCGTGCCGCAGACACACCACCCGATCGCCGCCAAGCTGCCCGACGACGAACTCGCCCGCTTCCTCGGCGGCCTGCGCCAAGGCGTCGCGACGACGGTGCGCGGCCTGCCCGCCCATGCCGATTATGTCGCGCGCTATTGCGGCGCGGCGCCCGCCTGATGGTCCGCCGTCGTCAGGCGGTGACGATCCGCCACGTCGCCGCCGATGCGGGCGTCTCGCTCCAGACCGTCAGCCGCGTCATCAACAAGGAGCCGAACGTCCGGCCAGAGATGATGGAGCGCGTACAGGCATCCATCGCCAAGCTCGGCTACGTCCCCTCGATCGCGGCGCAGCGCATGGCGGGGTCGCGATCCTATCTGATCGTCGCGCTCAACGATCGCGAACGTACCATCGCCGGGTGGCGCAATCGCGAAGGCACCGACTGGGTCGACCAGATGCTGCTCGGCGGCATGCTGACCTGTGCCGAACACGGCTATCGCCTGATGGTCGAGCTGATCGACACGCATAGCGACCATATTGCGCGCGAATTGCTCGGCGCCATCGCCGCGCTGCAACCCGATGGCGTGATCCTGACCCCGCCGCATTCGGAAAACCCGCTGATCACGCAGCTGCTCGAGGCGCAGGGCATCAGCTTCGCGCGCATCGGCTCGCGCCAGCCCGGCAGCGGCTTTGCGGTGGCGATGGACGAGGATGGCGCCGCCCGGCTCGCAACCGACCATCTGATCAGCCTCGGCCACGAACGGATCGGCTTCATCGCTGGTCCCGATGATTATGCGTTGAGCGGCTGGCGTGTCGACGGCTGGCGCCAGGCGATGGCCGATGCACAGCTTTCGACCGACGGCCTGCTCGCGCAGGGCGATTTCGGCTTCGCATCGGGCCGCGCCGCCGCCACCTTTTTGCTGGACGGCGCGACCCCGCCGACCGCGATCGTCGCGAGTAGCGACCAGATGGCGCTCGCCACGCTGGAACTGGCGCGCGAGCGCGGCCTCGACGTTCCCGCCGACCTGTCGATCGTCAGCTTCGACGACACGCCGATCGTCCGCTTCGTCCACCCGCCGCTCACCGCGATTGTTCAGCCCATCGCCGAGGTCACCGCCAACGCCGTCGAGCGCGTCATCGCCGACAAAGCGGGTCGCGAACCCTCGACCGAACCGCTCATCGTCCCCGCGACGCTCGCGATCCGCGCCTCCACCGGCGCACCGCGTTAGCGGGCATCACCGCAGCGCCATCGCTCCGTCGCGACGCGGCGCGACGGCCTCCGGACGATCGATCAGATCGCGGATCGCGGCGGGATCGCCCTGATCGACGATGCCGAAGACCGGTGTGCGCGCCGCGCTGCGATCGGTCAGCGACAGCTCGTCGGCGGGACGGACGGCATAGCGATTGACCGCGTCGATCACCTCCTCCAGCGGCTCGCCGTGGAAGACGAGCTGGCCGCGCGTCCAGGCGTCGGCATCGGCGACGCCGACTGGTTCGGCCTGGCTGATGAAGCCCATGCGCGCGCCGCCCTGCTCCATCGTCCCGAACGCCACGCGTTCGCCTTTGCGTGCCAGCTTGGCGACCGGCGTGCCCTCGTCACGCGCATCGACCGCGACTGTCACGCGGACCGTGCCGTCGGTCACCGCGACATCGGCCGCCCGGCGACCGATCGTCACGTCGAAGGCGGTGCCGACCGCGGTCACCGCGCCGAACGGCGTCTGCACCACGAACGGCCGGCTGGTGTCGTGCGCCACCTGGAACAGGGCCTCGCCCCCCTCCAGCGCCAAGCGACGCCGGTCGGCCGTGAAGCTGACCGTCAGCGCGCTCCGGGCGCCCAGGATCACGGTGGAGCCATCGTCCAGACGGATGACCTTGCGCTCCGCCCGCCCGGCGACATAGCGCGTCGACGGCGCATGCGTGTCGCCATCCGCCAGCCACGGCTGCGTGCTGGTTCCGACCGTCAGCACCAGCGCCGCGGCCGCCGCCCATCCGATCCACACCGGCCGGCGCGGCACGTCGCGCACCGGCGCGGGGCGTGGCTGTTCGCCCAGCCAGTCCCAGAACGCGGCGGCCTCGGCGCGATCGTCGGGGTGGAGATCGTCGGCCCGCTCGCCGAGCAGCGCATCGAACACCGCATCGCGGCGCCGGCCCAGATCGTTACGATCGCTCACGGCGTCACCTCGCGCAGATGGCCCAGCCGGGCGTAGAGGTGGCTGACCGCATGCGTCAGATGCTTCTGCACCATGCGCGGGCTAATCCCCAGCGCGCGGGCGATATCGCCCGTCCCCATTTCATCGAAGCGGCGCATCACGAAGATCGTGCGTGCCCGCGGACTGAGTTCGGCGAGCGCGGCCTCCAGCGCCTGTTGCAGGTCGACGACGCGGCGGCGTTCCTCCTGTCGCGGCGCGATCGACGGATGCATCTCGTCGGTCAGCGGCACCACCACGAGCCCGCGGCGGCCGCGATCGGCGATCAGATTGGCGGCGATGCGGAACAGATAGGCCTGCGGCTCTTCGAGCGACCGCTGCTGTGCGGTGGCGATCAGCCGCGCGCATGCCTCCTGCACCAGATCCTCGGCCTCGTGCGGATCGGCGATGCGCCGCGCGACGAACGCCCGCAGCGCGGCACGATAGGCGCCGAGCGAGTCGGCCACGATCGTCGCGCGCTCCCCCTCGCCGGCCGGCGCCATCCGGTTGTTCGCATCCTGCTGCACGTCCGTGCGTCCCCCCTGTCCTCTATGACGCGGGTTCAGGCGAATCGCGAACCCCGCGACGTAAAAATGTAAAGAAATGTCGTGCATGGGGTTCGCATTGGTGGCCGCGTTGCGTCGATAGGATCGGGGGCAGCTGAAAGCTGCGATACCGATCCGGGGGGACACGACATGACCAGGGCCTATCGACTGCTGCTGTCCGCATGCGCGACGGCGATGATGTTGCCGAGCGCGGCGGCGGCGAAAGAACAGCGGATCGTTGCGATCGACGTGCCGGCCGGCCGTCTGGACGAGGCATTGATGCGCGTGGCGCGGCAGGCCGGGTTGCAGCTCGTCTTCACCGATCCCGCCGTCGCCGATCGCCAGGCGCCGCGGATCGCCGGCCGCTATACGCCCGACGCCGCGCTGAACATGCTGCTCGCGCGCAGTGGCTTCGGCTGGCGCTATACCGGACCGCGCACCGTGCGTGTGATGCCGGTCGACACGGCGTCGCTCGCGCCCGTCAACTTCGTCCAGGCGGCACCCGCCCCGCAACAGGTGGGCGACGAACGCCTCGCGCCTTCGAACGCCGCGGTCGAAGCGGCGGTCAACGCCGACCCCGGCGCCGCGGCGCCTGCATCGGACATCGTCGTCGTCGGATCGCAGATCAAGGGCGCAAAGAACACCGCCGCTCTGCCCGTCACGATCGTCGACGAACAGCAGATCGCCGCCACCGCCGCGGTCAGCGGCGACGAGCTGTTCCGCTCGATCCCGCAGCTGGGCGACGTCACGTTCAACAGTTCGTATCTGCCCAACAGCTCGAACGCGGCACGCGGCGACGTCGGCTCGGTCAATCTGCGCAACCTCGGCGTCGGCAACACGCTGGTTCTGCTCAACGGCCGCCGCGTGGTGAATCACCCGACCAGCCGCGCCGACGACAATCTCGTCCCCGTGCTGACCTACAACACCAATGCCATCCCCGTCTTCGGGCTGGAGCGGCTGGAGGTGCTGCGCGACGGCGCCGCCGCCATCTACGGCTCGGACGCGGTGGCGGGCGTCGTCAACACCGTGCTGCGCACCGATTTCACCGGCGTCCAGATCGAAGGGCAGGTCGGCTACCCCGAGCGCACCAGCCAGACCGAAAGCACCGTCAACCTGCTGGTGGGCACCGACATCGGCAAGGGCCGCGGCAACATCACGCTGTTCGCCAATTACACCAACCGCACGCCGCTGCGCAGTTCGGAACAGGATTACACCGCCTCCGACGACAAGC
This sequence comes from Sphingomonas sp. DC4900, assembly GCF_049896485.1. NCBI lineage: Bacteria > Pseudomonadati > Pseudomonadota > Alphaproteobacteria > Sphingomonadales > Sphingomonadaceae > Sphingomonas > Sphingomonas sp. DC4900. The sequence continues at coordinate 32,494 of NZ_JAFCUK010000006.1, read as the reverse complement.
GCCCGCTGTTTGCCGGCACGCGCTTCGACGGCGCGACCGCGCTCGACGGCCGCTCGTCGATCACGCCCTGGGGCTCGTTTCAGACGGTCGGCAACGTCCAGGTGCGTCAGGGCACGACCGTGCTGACCAACGCCTCGGGCCAGTTCCACATCCAGCCGCTCACCAACACCGGCTGCCAGACCAATGCGACGACCGGCCTCAAGAACGGCCTGTGCATCGACGATGGCACCAACACCGCCGCCGCTGACCGCAATCTGCGCTTCGATCCGCGCGCGGCCTATAACACCTATATCATCCCCTCGGTCGAGCGGATCAACCTGTTCGCCAACGGCCATTACGAGCTGACGCCGGGCCTCGAGCTGTTCGGCGAGGCCGGCTATTACAAGGCGACGACCGACAGCATCCAGTCATCGTCGGGCACGCTCAGTTCGCTGCCGATCATCGTGCCGGCGAGTAATTACTATAATCCGTTCGGTCCGACGACGCTGAACGGCGCGGCCAACCCCAACCGCCTGCCCGGCATCAACGCGCCCGCCAGTGGGCTCGCCGTCACGCTGTCGAGCTACAATGTCGCCGACGCCGGCCCGAACCTCGTCCACGTCGAAAACGACCAGTATCGCGTGCTGGCCGGGCTGCGCTGGGACTGGCTCGGCTTCCAGTGGGAAAGCGCCGCGCTCTATTCGGAAGCGCGCGTGCGCGACACGTCGGACGGGATCAGCGCGACGCTGCTCCAGCGCCAATTGGCGCTGTCGACGCCGGATGCCTACAACCCCTTCAACGGCAGCGACCTCACCACGCCCTCGGGCCGCGATGCGACGCCCAGCAACGACGCGGCGCTTCGGGCGATCCGCATCAAGACGACGCGCTTCAGCAAGGCGACGCTGGCGCTGGCGGACCTCAAGCTGTCCAACGCCCGTCTGCTGTCGCTGCCCGGCGGCAATCTCGGCCTGGCGCTCGGTGCCGAAATCCGTCGCGAAACGCAGCTCGACGACCGCGATCCGCGCGTCGACGGCACGACGACCTTCACCGACAGCGTCAGCGGCATCACCTATGGCTCGGACCTCGTTGGCACCAGCCCGTCGCCCGACACCAGCGGCCGCCGCACCGTCTTTGCGGCCTACGCCGAACTGGCCGTCCCGGTCATCAGCCCGTCGATGAACGTGCCGCTGGTGCGCAATCTCGAATTCCAGCTGGCGGGACGGTTCGAACATTACAGCGACGTCGGCTCGGTCGCGAAGCCGAAGATCGCGGGCGCCTGGGACGTGGTCAGCGGCATCCGCCTGCGCGGCAGCTATGCGCAAGGGTTCAAGGCGCCCAACCTCGAACAGATCAACGCGCGCGTCGTCACCCGCTCGAACACCCGCGTCGACTATGTCCGCTGCGAGGCGCAGCTGCGCACCGGGGCGATAAGCTCCTTCGCCAATTGCGCCCAATCCTTCGCGATCAGCGCGCAGCGCGCCGGCAATCCCGACCTGAAGCCCGAAACCTCCACGACGTGGAGCGCGGGCGTGGTGCTGGAGCCGCACTTCCTCGATTCCGCGATCGGACGGATCACGCTGACCGCCGATTATTGGAACGTAAAGCAGAAGGGGATCGTCGGCATCTTCGGCGAAGGCAATGCGCTGATCGCCGACTATCTGGCTCGCGTACAGGGCACCACCAACGCCAATGTCGTGCGCGCCGCGCCGACCGCGGACGATATCGCGCTGTTCGCCGGCTCCGGCCTGCAACCGGCGGGCCGCGTGCTGTTCGTCAACGACCGCTACGTCAACCTGCTGCCGCAGGAGGCGTCGGGCCTCGACCTCGGTCTCAACTGGCGGTTGCCGGACTTTGGCGCGGGGCGCCTGACGCTGTCGGCCAACGCCGCCTATCTCCGCCGTTTCTTCCTCGAACCCTCGCAGCCGATCCAGCAGCTGATCGACGCGCGCGCGGCGGGCACCATCAATGCCGGCACCTCGATCGCCGATGCGGGCGACCTCGTCCGCCAGAACGGCAAGCCGCGCTGGCGTGTAACGGGCACCGCGATGTGGAATTACCGCTGGTTCCAGCTCGGCGGCTTCACCCAATATACCAGCGACGTCGACGACACCGGCCTCATCGATTCGACCGGCGCGGCGTGGTTGATCAAGGACCAGATGACGTACAATCTCTACGGCCAAGTCAGTGTCGGCAACAAACGCGAAGGCCAGTATCGCATGAGGATCGGTGTCAGGAACCTCACCAACGCGGCCCCGCCGCTGTCGTCGAACGGCTTCCTCGGATCGCTGTACAATCCGTACGGCCGCTATTGGTATGCCAACATCCGGGCGTCCTTCTGATGCGCGTGCGGCACCTCGCCCTCGCCCTGTTGCTCGTCCCATCGCTCGCCATCGCCCAGGAGGAAGAGCCGCAGGCGCGCTCGCCATCGGGCGGTGACATCGTCGCCTACGACCAGATCCACAAGCCGATCGTCGGGCGCGGCGGCATGGTCGTCAGCCAGAACAAGCTCGCCGCCGCGGTCGGTGCCGACATCCTGCGCAAGGGCGGCAATGCGGTCGACGCCGCGGTGGCGGTCGGCTTCGCACTGGCGGTGACGCTGCCGCGCGCGGGCAATGTCGGCGGCGGTGGCTATATGCTCGTCCACATGGCGGCGAAGGACGGCAAACCCGCGCAGGACATCGCGATCGACTATTATGGACAGGCCTCGCGCCACATCACCGACGATCTGTTGCTTGGTCCGGACGGCAAGGTCGACGCCAAGAAGGTGATGTCGATGAAGGGCGTCGCCATCCCCGGCACCGTCGCGGGACTGTGGGAGGCGCACCGGCGTTTCGGCTCGCTACCCTGGGGCACGCTGATCGCTCCCGCGATCGCCATGGCCGAACAGGGCGTCATTCTTTCCGACGACGAAGCACAGGCCCAGTCGGCACAGCGCAAGCTGATGGCCGACGATCCCGCGGCGATGGCGATGTTCTTCAAGCCCGACGGGGCCGCCTATGCCGCTGGCGAGACGTTCCGCCAGCCCGATCTCGCCGCGACGCTGAAGACGATCGCCGCCAAGGGTCGCGACGGCTTCTACACCGGCCCGCTCGCAGCCCGCATCGCGGCGGGCATTCGCGCTGGCGGCGGCGTCATCGATGCCGCCGACCTCGCCGGCTATCGCGCGATCGTCTCGACGCCGATCTGGTCGAGCTATCGCGGCAAGCGCATCGCCTACATGCCGCCGACCGCCTCGGGCGTCAGCGTCGCGGAGGCGATGAACATCCTCGAAACCTTCCCCGTCGGCGCGCAGAAATGGGGCAGTGTCGCCAATCTGCACCTGCTGTCCGAAACGATGAAGATCGTGTCCGCCGACCGCCGGCTGGTGGGCGGCGGCCCCGACTGGCGAACACCGGCGATCGGCCTCGCCAGCAAGGGTTATGCGACGCAGCGCGCCAAGCTGATCCGCCCCGATCGGTCACTGGGCAAGGACGACGTGCCCGACGGCAACCCCTATCCGTACGAAAGCCGCGACACGACGCACTTCTCGGTCGCCGACGCGGCGGGCAACGCGGTCAGCAACACCTATACGCTGTCCGCCTCTTATGGCGCGCATGTCGTCGCACCGGGCACCGGCATTCTGCTGAACAACTCGCTCGGCAATCTCGCCTGGGGCCGCCGCGGCGCCGCGGCCGAACGCCGCGCCACGCTGCCGGTGCCGGGCAAGCGCGTCGGATCGACGATCACACCGATCATCGTCTTCGACAACGACCGCCCCTGGCTGGTCACCGGCACGCCGGGTGGCGGCTATATCATCGCGACGATGGTGCAGTTGCTCTCCAACGTCATGGACCATGGCCTCAACGTCAGCGAGGCGGCGGAACGGCCCCGCATCAACCAGGGCGGCGGCGATGCCGCGCTGGAGCTGGAGGAAGGCTTCTCGCCCGACATCGTGCCCCTGCTCGAGGCGAAGGGCCACAAGGTCCGTCGCTCGAACACGATGGGCTCGATCCAGTCGATCATGGTCGAGGGCGACCGCTTCCTCGGCGCCGCCGACACCCGCCGCCCCGACGCCGCTGCCGTTCCCGTCAAGTGACGCACCGAAGCAGGATGCCCGCCATGCACCGCCCCGCCATCGCTCCCATCATCGCCCTTCTCACCGCGACCCCGGCCACCGCGCAGATTGCCGCCCCGGAGCGACAGGCGATCCTTGCCGACGTCGACGCCCGCTCGCCCGATCTCGCCAAGACCGCGCTCGCGATCTGGAATGCGGCGGAGGTCGGCTATCAGGAAACGAAGAGCAGCGCGCTGCTCCAGGCCGAACTAAAGCGTGCCGGCTTCACCGTCACGCCGGGCGTCGCCGGCATGCCGACCGCCTTCGTCGCCAGCTTCAAGCGCGGCGGCAATGGGCCGGTGATCGGCATCCTCGCCGAATATGACGCCCTCCCCGGCCTCGCCCAGCGCGCCGATACCAAGCGTGATCCCATTCCCGGCCAGGCCGCCGGCCACGGCTGCGGCCACAATATCTTCGGCGCGGCGTCGGTCACCGCGGCGATCGCGGTCAAGGACTGGATGGTTGCGAACGCGATCAATGGCGAAGTCCGCGTCTACGGTTCGCCGGCGGAGGAAGGCGGATCGGGCAAGGTCTATCTGGTTCGCGCCGGCCTGTTCAACGATGTCGACGCCGTCCTTCACTGGCATCCCGGCGATTCGAACGGTGTCAGCACCGGCGCCAGCCAGGCCAATATCTCCGGCAAGTTTCGCTTCCACGGCGTGTCGGCGCACGCCTCCGCCGCGCCCGACAAGGGCCGCTCCGCGCTCGACGGCGTCGAGGTGATGAACGTCGCGGTCAATTACCTGCGCGAACACATTCCGATGAAGACGCGCATCCATTATGTCATCACCAATGGTGGCGAGGCACCCAACGTCGTCCCCGATTTCGCCGAAAGCTATTATTACGTCCGCCACACCGACCCGCAGGTCGTCCGCGACGTCATGGCGCGCGTCCAGAAGGCGGCGGAGGGCGCGGCGCTGGCGACCGGCACGACATCCGAGTTCGAGGCGACCGGCGGCGTCTATTCGATGCTGGCGAGCGAGACGCTGGCCAAGGTGATGGATGCGAACCTGCACGCCGTCGGCGGCCCCCGCTGGACGGCAGAGGAAACCGCCTGGGCCGGCCGCCTGCAGCCGACGCTGCCGACGCAACGGGCGCTGGACAGCGTCTCCACCGTCGCGCCGATCTCCGACGGCGATGGCGGCGGATCGACCGACGTCGCCGACGTATCGTGGGTGGTGCCGACCATCGGCCTTGGCGCGGCGACCTGGGTGCCGGGCACGCCCGCCCACAGTTGGCAGGCGGTCGCCGCCTCGGGTATGTCGATCGGCGCGAAGGGCGGCTCGGTTGCGGCGAAGACGATCGCACTCACCGCCGCCGATCTGATGCGCAGCCCGCAGACCATCGCCGAGGCCAAGGCCGAGCTCAACCGTCGCCGCGGCCCCGGCTTCACCTACAGGGCGATGCTCGGCGACCGCAAACCCCCGCTCGACTATCGCAAGACCGCGACGCCGGCGAGCTGACCGGCCTAGCGCGCCAGCAGGTCGCGGAGTGCGTCCGCCAACCGCCTGGCGAGCGCGGCGTTGCCCGCCGCGTTCGCCACACCGTCAACACGGTACGGGGTGAGTTCCCGCTCGCGGATACGGTTCCGACGCGGGACGCGGCGCAACATCAGCGGCGTATCATGCCGGTAAAGGTGGCAACGTGGCCGTCACCTTCGCAATGTCGGCGCGCAACGCCGCCAGCTGGCGCAAATTGTCGTCGCGCCCCACCGCTTCGATCAACGGGTTATGATCACCCGGCCGCACCCCCTGCCCGTCGAGCACCGCGAACCAGCTCGCGTCGCGGAACAGCTCGTCGCTCGACAGCACGATCCGGCCCGAGGCGCGGAAGTGCGCGATCTTCTCGGCGAGCGTATCCGGGATCGCCATGGCCTGCCGCTCCTGCCACATCGGCTCGGTACGGCCCGTCGTGGCGTGATAGTGCAGGATCAGGAAGTCGCGCACGTCGAGCATTTCCTGCCCGAACACCCGGTTGAACTGCCGCGCCAGCAGCGGCGAGCAATCGGCCGCCGGGAACAGCGACAGCAGCTTGGCGATGCCGCTCTGAATCAAATGGATGCTGGTCGATTCCAGTGGTTCCAGAAAGCCACTCGACAGACCGATCGCGACAACATTGGCGCGCCACGCCTCGCGTCGCATGCCGGGCGTAAAGCGGATCAGCCGCGGATCGGCGAGCGGCGGCCCGTCCATTCCGGCGATCAGCGACGCGCGCGCCGCCTCTTCGTCCTGAATGCGGCTCGCGAAGACATAGCCGTTGCCGACCCGGTGCTGGAGCGGGATGCGCCAGCGCCAACCCGCCTCCGCCGCGGTCGCACGGGTGAAGGGCGTGCGGCCGACCTCCGCCGCGCTCGGCGCCGCCCAGGCCCGATCGCAGGGCAGCCAGTGCGACCAGTCGTCATAGCCCACGCCCAACGTCTCGCCGATCAGCAGGCCGCGCAGCCCCGAACAGTCGATGAAGAGGTCGCCGGCGACGACCTGTCCATCCGCCAGCGTCAGCGACCGGACGTATCCGCTGTCGTCATGCCGTTCGACCGACGCGACCATACCCTCGCTCCGCGTGACGCCCGCGCGTTCGGCAAGCCCGCGCAGGTAGCGCGCGTACAGCCCGGCATCGAAGTGATAGGCATAGCCCAGCGTCGACAGCAGCGAGCGCCGATCGGGCACCGGTCGTGTAAAGCGACCCGCGCGCGCGGCCTGCGCGGTCAGCGAATAGGCTTCGGTGGACGCGGTATCGCCATCGGCGCGCGCGCGGATCAGGCGGTGGAGGAACATCGCGCCGTCGCCCGGCGGCCCGAACGTGCCGAAGGGGTGGAAGTAGCGGCTGCCCTCGCCGTTCCAGCCGACGAACTCGATGCCGAGCTTCACCGTCGCCTTGGTCTCGGCCATGAACTGGCGCTCGTCCAAGCCGATGATCTGATTGAACCAATGGATGGTCGGAATCGTCGCTTCGCCGACCCCGATCGTCCCAATCGCGTCGGATTCGACCAACGTGGTGGCGACCCCCTGCCCCGCCAGCGCGCGCGACAACGCCGCGGCGGTCATCCAGCCCGCCGTTCCCCCGCCCAGGATCACGATGCGGCGAATACGTGTGTCGCTCATGCCGCCGAGCCTATCCGATCGGCATCGTGCCGGCGAGCGTCATCGTCCCGTGCAGGCCACCGCTGTCCCGGTCGGTCGGCGCAGCGCGAGATAGACCGTGCTCCACAATTGCGCCGCGTTGGATTCGTCGACATCCGCGCCCGCTGCGCCGAACGGCACGACCCTGTAGCGGCCATCGGCGTAGCGCCACGACCATAACTCCGAACTCTGGACGCTCTTCGTCGCATCGATCCCGTCCCACAGGCAGGATTGTGCGCGGGTCAGTTGCGCGCGAACGTCGGCCGGCAGGTCACGCCGTTCGAGCTGCCGCGCCAGCCCGGCCGCGACCAGCGCCTGCTGCCAGCTCCACACCACCGTGCCGTGATAGGCGTTGGGCGAGAATTTCCGCTGGATCGTCGCATCGGCAAAGGCGGGATTGGCGACGAGCATGCCCGCGCCCGTGCGCAGCCCCGCCGGGAACGCATCGACGAAGCTGCCCGCCATGACGCGCAGCGCGTCGGCCGACGGCGTTTCGAACAACAGGGCAAAGCCCGGATCGCTGTTCTGCACCGGAATCGGACGCCCCTGCGCGTCGAGCGCGATCGCCGGGAAGCGGACCGGCGCAGTGCCGATTGCCGCAAGCGCGGGCGCGGCGGGCACGCCGATCGTGGCAGCGTAGCGGCTCACCGCCTGCCGTGCCGTGGCGGCGGGCAGCGTCACGTCGAACAGCGGCGGGGCCTTGGCACGCCACACATCGGCGACCGCGCGAGCGCCCGCGAACGCCCGCGCGTCGCTGGCAGCCAGATAGGGACGGAGCAGCCCACTCGCCTGCAACGCCGCGGCGGAATCCAGCGCGGCGGGCACCAGCACGGCGTTGACGTCATAGGGGATGCGCCCGCCCGCCAGCCCGTTGTTGCTATCGCGCCATTCGCCGGCATCCATGCCGGGCTTCAGCGCGATCAGTTTGGCGGCGACCGGGTCGCTGGCGAAGGGTGCCGCCTGCTGCAGCACGAAGCGCAGGTTGCGCACCATCCGCGCGCCCATCGTCTCAGCCCCGACACGCTGCGCCAGAAACGCCGCCGCCCGCGTCCGCCCGCGTGCATCATCGAGCAGCCACGCCCGCGCGACCGGGGCGAGCATATAGTCGCTGTCGACCATGTTGTAATTGTAGACCGGCGCGTCGGACAGGCTGCCGTCCGCCTTCTGATGGTCGAGAATGGCGAACTCGCCGATATCCTCCTCATGCGCAACCTCGCCCTGCGGCGACAGGCGGGCGAGGACCGAGGCCAGCCCCGTTTCCACCGCTGCGGGTTGCAGCGCGGGCATTAGCAGCCGGACGGACATCAGCGTGTCGCGCCCGAAATAGGTGTCGAAGCGCCACGAGCCGGCCAGATACTTTTCGGCATAGCTGAGGAAGGTCAGCGCGTAGCGCGCACCCGGATCGGGCTGGGCTTTGGTATTGAGCAGGTCCGCGCCGCCACGCGGGGTCAGCGGCGTCTCGCCGGTCAGCGCGGTGACGGCGAAGCGGATCGTTCCGTCCTTGCCGGCAAGGATGGCGCCATCCTTGATCGCACCGCCGGTCACCCGCATCGCGAGGTCGTAGCCCGCCGCGCCGTCGAGCCGATCGCGCGACCAGCGGATCGTGTCACCGGTCATCCGGGCCGGCGTCAGCACCTCGGCGGGCGCCTTGCCCAGCGCCTGATAGTCGCGCAGCACGCGGATGCTGGAGAGCACGGCCTGACGCGGCACCAGCCGGTCCGCCGCGATCGTCGCCACGAAGCGTACGCCGTGCAGCGGGCGCCCCTTGGCATCGCGCACCGTCACCGGTTGCGGTTCGCCCTCCAGCCGCCATTCGGCGTCCTTGGCCAGCGGCTCGAACCAGAGAGCGGTGCCGCTATTGCCCGCCGGAAAGGCGACGAGCAGGCGGGGTTGCTTGCCCGATCGCAGCACGACATGCGCCGCGACCGGGCCGGCGCGCGTGAAGCTGTTGACGTTCAGCCCCTCGCCCACCGCATAATGCTCGACCTGAGCAGGCGCCGCGCCCGCCCCGGTCAGCACCAAAGCCATCGCCAGACCGAGCGACAGCCGCAACCCCGCCTTCACCCTCACAGCTTCAGCGTCGCGCTGAACAGCGCGTTGCGACCGACGATCGCACGACCATAGAAATAGCCGTTGACGATCGTCTGCGTCTGGCCCTGCCGCGGGTTGCCTTCGGTGAAGCCCTTCGTATCGGTCAGATTGTCGACGCTGACCGACAGGTTGAGCCGCGGCGTCGCGTCGATGCTCGCACCGACCGAGAAGACGCTATAGTCGGGCAGCGCGATGCCATTGCCGCTGTCGGCGAAGATCTTGCCGATATACTTCCAGCGGCCATAGATCTCGCCCAGCCCGCCCGGCAGGATGAACGACGGCGTCACCGTCAGCAGCTTCTTGGGCGTCCGCTCCGGCGTGTTGCCGTTATATTGCGGCTGCGCCACGCCGTTGAAGCGCAGGTTGCTGAGCTTGGGGTCCTGATAGACGCCCTGCACATCGACGCTGAAGAACTGCACCGGACGCAGCGTCGCATTGACCTGTACGCCGTTGGTGAAATTGTCCGCCAGCGCATTGCTCGCCTGTGCCGGGTTGGCCGGGTTGATGAACTGATAGTTCTGGTCGCGGAATTCCGTGCGGAAGCCGATGACCGAGGCGTTGAAGCCCCGGGCATTGAACCGCACGCCGCCTTCATACAGCGTCAGCCCGGTCGGTGCGTGCGTACCGCCCGTATCGCCGCCGTTGGTCTGGAAGCCATGCGCACCGCGCACGTACAGCGCGACATGGTCGGTCAGCTCGTAGTTGATGCCCGCGGTATAGGCCCAGTCGGAGTAATTCGCCGTCTGGCGCGTGTAGGTGCCGTTGAACGTGCTGCCGACATTGTCGTAGATCCCGGGCGTGCCGGCCGGGACGAGCGCGTTGGTTCCGGCGGTATTGCCGATGTCGACGCGGACGTGCTGGTGTTCGTAGCGCGCACCGAAGTCGATGTGCAGCTTCTCGCCAATCGTCAGTTCGTCGTTGAAATAGGCCGACAGCGACGTGACCTCGTCATTGAACAGGCCTTGGCCCCAATTGCCGTAATTGACCATGCCGTTGTTGGTCAGCGATCCGATCACGCCGCCACCGGCGTTCAGCGCCACCATGTCATAGACGTTGGAATCGTTGCGCACGTCGTTCAGCACGGTCGCGACCGCCGACTGGTTGTTGCGACGGCGTACGTTGTACACCATGCCGCCGACGGTCAGCGAATTGTCGATATTGCTGCCGCCCGCATCCCACTTCACGCCGAAGTCGCTGCCGAAGTCCTTGGTCGCGAGCGTCTGGTGGTTGAGCACCGTCTGCTGGAGCAGGCCGTTGCCGTTCAGCGCGTTCAGCGTCGCCGTATCCGACGCCGCGATCACCTGGCCAGTGCGGATGTTGCGCAGGCCATATTGCGCGGTGTTGGGGAAGCGCGCCGCCGCCACCTGGAAATAGGTGAGCGTCGAGCCATTGAGCGGCGTCAGCCCGGCGAGCGGCGAGACGGCGGGATTGAGGTAGTTGACCGCCGAGGTCAGGCCCGCCGTGCCCGATCCGCTGCCCGGGAAGATGCCGTTGAAGTCATACGATCCGTCCAGATAGCGCGCGCGACCGAACAGGCGCAGGCTCGGAGTGACCGGCACCTCGACATCCATGCGATAGGTCGTCGACTTGACGTGGACGCCATCGGCCGAGCTGAAGCGGCGCAGGCTCTGGCCCGTCGCGGGCGCATTGGGCACGAGGAACTGGGTGAAGCCGCGCCCGCCGACATCGTCGCGCCTCAGGTCCAGGCTGGGCACGCTGCTGATCGTGCCGTCGGTCGCGACGCGGAACGGCATGTCGGCGTAATAGGGGAAGTGCTTGTCGCCATGCTTGACGGTGAAGCGCACGAAGCCGCCGCTGGAGAACTGCTTCTCCAGCATCGCCTTCACGTCATAGGCGTTGAAGGTGAAGGGCGTACGCCGCACGCCGCGCTGCGACGTGACATAGCCGCCGACGTTGAACGCCCAGCCATCCGCGATCGGCGCGGAGAAATAGCCGTCGGCTCGCAGGTCGCCATAGGTGGTGCCGGTGTAGCGCACCATCGCGGTCGCCTTGTCGTGATCGGGCTTCATCGAGATGAAGTTGATCGTCGCACCCGCGCCGTTCGGCGCCAGCACGCCCGACGTGCCGCCCTGCACCGCTTCCATGCGGGCGATCGTGATGTCGTTCTGGAAATAGAAGTCCGCGCCGCCGCCGCCGTACAGGATCGGCATGCCGTCCTCTTCCAGCGTGATGAAGCTCTGGCCGCCGCCACGCAGGCCGCGCACCGAATAATTGTTCGAGATCGGGCCCGCCGTGCCTTCGACGAACACGCCCGGCACCAGTTCGAGCGTGTCGGCGGTGGAACGCGGTGCCTTACGCAGCAGGTCGGCGGCATTGACCAGCGTCACGTTCGACGACGAGTTGAACAGCGTCCGCTTGTCGGAGGTGTTGCCGGTGACGATGATGTCGTTCTGCGGGTTGTCGTCCGCGGTGGCGGTGTCGGCAACCTGCGTGGGGTCCGTGCCGGTCGGCGCGGCGGTCGTGTCCTGCGGCGCGCCATAGCTGACGGTGCGCGGGGCGGCACCCTGCGCGCCCGCGGCGATCACCGCGGTACGGCCATCGAACGAGACGAGGCGCAGGCGGCTGGTCGCGATCAGGCGACGCAGGCCTTCCTGGATGCTCAGCTGGCCCTTCACCGCCTCGACCGTCTGGCCGCGGGTGACGTCGCTAGGCGCAAGGATCTGGATGCCGGCCTGCTGCGCGAAGCGGACGAGGCCCGTGGCGGCGGGCTGGCGCGGCACGTTGAACGTGCGGACCGCGGGCTGGGCAGCGACGGCAGGCGTCGCGATCCCTGCGGCGATCGCCGCGACCGAAACCAGAGGCAGACTGAAGATATGACCGGTGCGCATGGAACCCCTCCCTGAAGCTGTGTCCGCGCTTCGCATGGCGCGTGCCCTCAAGGATGTATTGCGGCCCTATTTCCGTCAGTGGTGGACGAATTATTTTGCGGGGACGATCCGCGTTACCTCGCCCCCGCCGGACAGGGTGTGCCGTTCGACGCGTCCGCCGACCATCGCCGCGCTGGCGTTGGCGAACCCTTCCATGTCGTAGGTGCGGAACCAGCCGACTACGCGCCGCCCGGCCAGCGCCGGCGCCACCTCCAGTCGATCGCTATTGTAGCGGTTGAACTCCGCGACGGCGTCGCGCAGCGTCATGTCGTCGAGCACGATGCGCCCGTCGCGCCACGCCAGTTGCTGGTCCGACGTCTGGGCGGACACCGTGCGAACCGCGATCCGCTCGCTGGCGTCGATCGTCGCGGCATGGCCCGCACTGACGTCGATCGGCGCGACGCCGCTTCCCTCGGTCCAGATGCGCACGACGCCCTTGGTCACCACGACCCGCGCCGCATCCCCCTGCCGCCGGACGTCGAAGGCGGTGCCGACGGCCTGTACCCGCACCGGACCGCTCGCCACCACGAACGGCCGCTTGGGATTGTGCGCGACCTGGAACCACGCCTCGCCGCTCGCCAGTTCGACGTTGCGGCGCGCAGGCGTGAAGGCGACGCGCAACGCCGTGCCGCTGTTGACCACCGCGACCGATCCGTCGGCCAGCGGCATGCGCCGGATCTCGCCGAGCGCGGTGTCGATCCGCGCCGCCCGATCGGGCCACAGGCCGATGCCGACCCCGGCGACCAGCGCCGCCGCGACCGCCGCACCGCCCAGGCGCCACCATCGCCGGCGCGACGGCAGGGGGGCCTCGTCCTGCGCCGCCTGCTCGATCCCGGACAGCGCGCGACCACGGTCGAGCAGGCTCAGCGCCGCCTGCGCGCGAAGCAGCGCGCCGCGGTGGCGCGGATCGTCCTGCAACCATGCGGCCAGTTCGGCCTTCTCCGGCGCATCGAGCCCGCGGTCGAGCGCGGCCGCCCAGCGGCTGGCGGCTTCCGCGATCATCGCCGCGTCTCCCCGTCGCGGCCGCGCGCGCGCGGCACGGCCGCCGGTCGACGGCGACGGATCGGCAGTTCCGCTTTCTCTTCCTCGGTCAGCTGTTCGAGGATGCGGCGCAAGCCCCGCGCCACGTCATTCTCGACCACCGTTTCCGATATCCGTAGCCGTGCGGCGATATCGCGCTGGCCGATGCCTTCGATCTTGCGCAGTCGGAAGATGGTGCGCGCGCGATCGGGCAGCGCGTCGATCAGCCGCTCGATCCGGGCCAGCGCATGGCGGCCGGCGACGATCTCTTCGGGCGATCCGGCGGGCTCGGGCACCAGTTCCAGCTCGGCCAGCCCGCTCGCCGCCTCGATGCTCACCACGCGTTCGCGCCGAATCTGTTCCAGCACCACGTTGCGCGCGGTGCGGAAGACGTAGCGCAGCGGATCGTCGATATGATCGAACCGGTCCAGCCCGCTGATCCGGCAATAGGTTTCCTGCACCACATCGTCCACGTCCACCGTCGGGAAGGCCGCACGCAGCCAGACGCGCAACCGCCGCTCATGCGGCAGGATGTGACGACCGACCCAGGCAACTAGCTGATCCGAATGCACGGCTTCTCCCCGACACCCCTAGATGCAGCAGCGCGCACTTTCCGTCGATGGCCTGTCGCAATTGCCGCCGGACATGTCGGAAACCTGTCGTCGAGTTCACTTGCCTCGGCCCCGCGCCGCGACGCATCCTGCGCCGCATACGACGCTGGAGGGCAGTTCGGATGCGCAAGGTCCTGATCGCGGCACTGACGACATGCGGCATCGCCATCGCTTCGCCCGCGATGGCGGCGCCCCGCGCGACGGTGGCCGACGGCACGCTGCCCATCACGATCGACGGCACCGGCTATCAGCTTGCCGCGCGCGTCTATCGACCGGCGGGGTCGGGGCCCTTCCCGCTGGTCGTGATCAACCACGGCACGCCGCCCGACAAGAGCAAGTTCCCCGGCGTCGAACTCGGCTTCGTCCGCGCCGCCGCCTGGTTCGTCGACCATGGCTATATCGTCGTCACCGCGCTCCGCCCCGGTTTCGGCACGTCGAGCGGATCGTATCTCGAGGCCGCCGGGCGATGCCAAGACGAGAATTACGTCGCCGCAGGAGAGAAGACCGCCGCGGTCGAGCGTGCCATCGTCACCGCCGCCGCAACGCTGCCGGGTGCTGATCCCACCCGGATCGTCGTGGTCGGCCAGTCCGCTGGCGGCTTCGGCGCGGTCGCGCTCGCCGATGCGCCGCCGCCGGGTGTGGTCGGCGTCATCAGCTTTGCCGGCGGGCGCGGCGGCGACGGCAAGGAGCATATCTGCGGCAGCGAAGACCGGCTGATCGCCGCCGAGGGCCATTTCGGCGCGGGCAATCGCGTGCCGCAAGTGTGGCTCTACGCCGCCAACGACCATTTCTTCCGCCGCGATCTCGCCCATCGCATGTACGCGGCCTATGCCGGTGCTTCGACGCCGCCGGTCACCTTCGTCGGCCTGCCGTCCTTCGGCGACGATGGCCACAAGACCTTCGCCAAGGCCGATCCGTCGGTATGGGAACGGCCCGTCTCTGCCTTCCTCAAACGCGTGATGCCGGCGGCGCGATAGCCGCCGCTACAGATATTTCAGCCAGGCGATGTCCCGCCGCCGCGCCTTGAACCGCGCGAACCAGGCCGTCGGCAGGTAGAGTGGCACGATCAGCGCGACATACCACAGCAGCACCCAGCCGTAGTCATCGACGCCGAACGTCGCGTCATGCGTCGCCCCCCAGATCGCAAACGCGCTGTGATAGAGCAGGCGCAGGACGGTGAGGTGCAGCAGGTAGAAGAACATCGGCGCCGCCCCGAACACCGCCAACGCCGCAACCAGCCTGGTGCCATCCAGCCGGTCGAACGCCGCGAGCAGCAGCGCACCGCAGCCGAGCGTCAGCAGCAGGAACAACAGCGAGGGCGGATATTTGGTAAGCGCGAAGACGCTCATCCACGTCCGCATCGCATCGCCCGCGACGACGAACCACGGCGCATCGCCATAGACGTTCGCCAGCCGCAGCGCGGCGAACAGCAGCAGCATGGCGCCGCCGGTCAGGACCAGCCGCCGGCGACGGGCGGCCGCGGGTACGTCGCCGTCGAACCACGGCCCGATGGACCAGCCGAGCAGGATGACGCCGATCCACGGCAGCACCGGATAGGTCGTCTTGGCGACCAGTCCGAACGGCAGCGCGATCACGTCCCGCTGGTGCAGCATCGCCCACAGCGGGAACGGCGGATCGCCGGCACGCAGATGGATGGCATCGAGCAGATTGTGCCCGCACACGATACCCAGCCCCACCGCCAGCAGCATCCGGCGCGGCAGGCCGATCAGCGCCGCGAGCACGATCATGCACACACCGATGCACCACATCACCTGCAGCCAGATCGTCGGGCTCGCGACGCCCCAATACAATTCGGACAGGTAGAAGACGTCGAGCGCCATCAGCACCAGCCCGCGCTTCACCAGAAACGCCCTCGTCTCCGCCAAAGTATGCCGGGTGGCGAACAGATAGGCCGACAGGCCGGTCAGCACGACGAACACCGGTGCGCACAGGCTCGCCGCCAGCCGCCCCAGATACAAAGCGGGCAAGATCACCCGCGCATCGACCGGATCGGGCACGGGAACGTGCAGGAACCATGTTTCGCGTAAGTGATCGAGCAGCATCACCAGCATGACGAAGCCGCGCAGCGCGTCGATTCCCTGCAATCGCAGGCGCGTCGTGGGACGAGCGGCGCGCCGCTCCCCCGTGTCCGCCACCATCGTCGCCGTGGCGGGCAAAGCAGCCGTCATCGTCGCCAGTCTCCGTGGGTTCGCTCGGTGCGCACGACCACGACGATGCGGCGCAACGACCGATGCCCTTTGGTCGATCGCGGCCTCCGGCACAAGCCGAATGTTACACTATATCAGGGCGGATGCGGTCGAACGGTGCCCCGGATCGTCAGAAGACCGCCGGCATCTCCGCCGACGGCAGGCTCGCGCCCAGCCGCCGCGCGATCGACGGCGCGATGGCGCGCATGTCGACGACGCCCAGGTCCTTGCCCTTGGCGATCCCCGGCCCGGCGACGATCAGCGTCGATCGCATCGCCGGGTCCCAGGGGACGTAGCCGTGCATGCCCTTATAGACGGACGGCTTCGCGATCGGCGCCGCCGGATCGCGCCCGGTCTCCACCCCCGGCTGCATCGCGACGACGAAGCTCGCCTCGCCATCCCCGCCCGCCTTGGCGATCGCGCTGCGATCGAGGACGCTGGCGATCTTATACGCCGGATTCGCGGCCATCGCCGCGAGCACGCCGCGCACCTTGGCGAGCAGCGCGGCGTCGTCGGGCCGGGCAAGGCGGATCGCCGCCGTGCCGCCCGCAATCCACGGCATCGCCTGCCAGCCCGTCACCTGCCCCTTGGCATCGAGCGTGATGAGCCCCGCATCGATGAACGGCTTGAACAGGTTGATGTCCGTGCTCACCGGCAGGAAGCCATGGTCGGACACAACCACCACCGTCACGTCCGGCATCGCCGCGCGGGCCGCGCGCACCAGCCGCCCGACCAGCGCATCGGTCGCCTCGATCGCCGCCTTCGCCGCCGCCGAATCCGGGCCGTCGTGATGTTCGGTATGATCGATACCGGCCAGGTACACCGTCGTGAATTGCGGCTTGTCGGCGAGCAGCGCCTCCGCAAAGGCGACGCGCTGCGCATCGCCCTCCACCGTCTCGTCGATCCCCTGCGGATAGCGGGCACCGACGCGGCGTTCCAACCGCGCGATGAGGCCGGGCGTCGCCAGCGCGGTCAGCAGCTTGCGATCGTCCTCGGTGCCGGCACGCCAGATCTGCGGCAAATTCTCATCGATCCCGGTCGCGCCGACGGTCACCGGCCAGTGGACGTTGGCGGTCGACAGGCCTGCGGCATGCGCCGCCTGCCACAGCGTCGGCACCTTCACGTCCGACGTATACCAATACCAGCCGCCCTGGTTTTTCTGTTCGGGATCGAACGTCAGGTTGTTCACCACGCCATGCCGGCCGGGCGACACGCCCGTCACCAGCGTGGTGTGGCTGGGGTAGGTGAGCGTCGGCAGCACGCCCACCACCCCTTGTGCGCTCGCGCCCTCCGCCCGCAGGCCGCTGAGCACGGGGAGGTTCATGCCCCGTGCCTTCGCGTCGCTGATATCGCCGGGGCGCAGGCCGTCGAGCGAGATCAGCAGCACCGGCGATGCCGCTGCCGGGCTTGCCAGCAACAGCGCGATGAGGGTCGCGAGCCGCCGCATCAGAAGCCCCGACGCAGCGTGACGAAGAACTGGCGCGGCGCGCCCGCCAGCAGCGTCTGATTGTCCCCGCTCGCGGTGAAGCCGTTCGTCCCGATCGTGGAGATGTACTTCTTGTCGGTCAGGTTGGTCACGCTGCCCTCGATCGCGATGCCATGGAACATACCCGTGCCTTCGCCAAAGCGATAGCCGATGCTGGCATCCACCAACACGCGGCCGGGCACCGACTGGTCGTTCAGATAGGTGAAGTAGCGCTTCGACATATAGTCCGCGCCGGCGCGGGCGAAGACGCTGCCGTCGTCATAGACGATCTCGCCCTTCACCATATGCTCCGGCGTATCCACCACCGTCTTGCCCGCGGTCGCGGTCAGCACGGTGCCCGCCGCATTGCGCACGTCGTTCTGATAGGTCGCGTGGTTGTACGAATAGCTGGCGAACAGCGAGAGCGGCTGGACGACGCGGTAATAGGCCGACACTTCGGCGCCATAGCTGTGGACGCTGCCCGCATTGTTCAGCGTCGGCGGGTTGCCAATGATACCCGCGCCGTTCGAGAAGGTGAGCAGGCGGTTCGAGAAGTCGATGAAATAGCCCGCCGCCGACAGCTGCAAACCGCCGCTGCGCACACGCGCGCCGCCCTCGACCGTCTTCGACGTTTCGGGCTTCAGCGTGTTGCGGATGCCGTTGAAGCCATCCTGCGTCGTCGCGAACGGACCGGTCGTCGCCGACGAGACGAAGGCGCGCATGTTTTCGGTATAGCTGGCGAACAGTTCCGCACCGCCACCCAGGCGATAGACCGCGCCAACCTGCGGCAGGAACCAGTCCTCCGCCTTGATCTTGCCGTTGACCAGCGTGCCGACCAGCAGGTTCGCCTGGTTCTTGACGCGCATGCCCTTCCAGCCGCCGTTCAGCGTCAGGTCGCCAAGCGTCAGCGTGTCCGCCACGAAATATTGCAGCGTCTCGGTGTCGTACTTGCCGTTCCACTGCGTGCGATAGGCGTTCGACTGGAAATCGCGCGCGTTGCGATCGGGCGTCGTGTTGCTCATCCCATAGAAGCGGCGCGCCTGGGTAAAGCTGTTGCTTTCGTACCAGCCGCCGAACTCCAGCCGGTTCGCGCCCGTCTCCAGCGTCAGGCGGGTGATGTTGCCGCCGCGATCAATGCCATATTCGGTGGTGCGGAAGCCGAGCGGCGAGGCGAGGTTATAAGCCGCGGTCGATGCGAGCGGCAGCGGCTGGCCATTGCCGCCGAGCGCGCCGGCCGGCGTCGGCGAATAGGGCGTGATCCACGATCCCTGCCCCTTGTTGTGGTGGTAATAGGTCGTCGAGACGATCGACAGCGCGTCGGTCAGCTTGCCGTCGAACGTGACGCCGGCCAGCCAGTCGCGACGCAGGCCCGCCGCGTCGTAATAGGCATCGTCGGCCGTGCCGAACCCGCTCGGCAGGGTGAAGCCCGCGCCGGTCCAGGGCGCGACATACCCCACCGGCGATCCGTTGTTCGCCGCCTGATAGGCCGCCAGCGTCGCCTGATTCTGGTAGACGCGCGCGATCTGCAGCGCGAGCGGGTAGTTGTCCGAGATATTGTCGTTGTTCAGCCCGCGGCGACGGATGATGTCGAGGCTGAGGTCCTGATAGTCGTTCTCGCGACGGTCGGAATAATCGACGAAGGCGGTGATGCTGCCCCGCGATCCCAGATCCTCCATCAGCTTCGCATTGACCTGATGCTGGCGCTGCGAACCGAAGCCCTTCCACTTGTCGGTGGTGAGATAGCCGTAGCTGATATAGCCCTTCAGCCCGCCGCCGAGATCACCCGTGTCGAGCCGCGCGAAGCCGCGCCACGTGTTGTTGCTGCCATAGGTGCCGGATCCGACCAGGTCGAACGTGTCCGACGGCTTGCGGCTGACGAATTCGATCGTACCGCCCAGATTGCTGGTCGACGCGGTGCCGAGCGCACCCGCGCCCTGCGCCACGGTGGTGCTGGCGAGGTTTTCCGAAATCACCGCGCGGCTGATGTGCAGGCCGTTGACGTTGCCGTAACTCATGTCGCCCAGCGGCACGCCGTCGAGCGTGAAGCCCAACTGGTTCTGGTTGAAGCCGCGCAGCGATATGCGCGTCGACCATTCATAGGCCCCGAAGGCATCGGCGGACTGGAAGTTCACGCCGGGCAGCTTGGCGATCGCCTTCAGCGGCGACGTGCCGGGGGTCAGGCGTTCCATTTCGATCGCCGACACGGTCTGCACCTGACGCGTCCGGCCGAAGCCGAGCACGACGATGTCGCCCGACGGAGCGTCGGTGGCATCCGTGGCGGCGGGCGTTTCGACCTGCGCCGTCGCGGCGGCATCCGCCGACACGGTCTGCGCCGCGGCATTGCCTGCGACGAGCGCCATCGGCGCGGCACACAGAAGCCATTTGCAAGCGATCATGATGTAGGTCCCCTTTGGCCCATTCGGCCTGTCGGGGCGGCATTGGGCGGCGATCGTTACGGCTGTGCTACAATTCGGCATGCCCGTCATGACGCGTCAAAGACAGTTTCGTGACACCCCACACCCTTGTTCGGGCCTTGCGCCACGCCGTCATCGAACCGCCGCAGACATGTCACCGATCTGTTGTCGCGGTGCAGCAAAACTGCCGCGAAAGCGCTCTACCGCGCCGCTCAGCCGCATACGTCTTTGCGGTCGTGGGGGAAAAGCCGAACATGATCCGTCCGTCCGTGTCGCTACTGGCCGTAGCCGTCGCATCCGTCAGTCCCGTCGCCGTCCGTGCGCAGCAGGCGCAGACAGCCCCCGCCCCTGCGGACGACACGGCGGATGCCGCCGGGGAGCCCGCCGCCATCGTCGTCACCGGTGGCCGCACGCGTACCGCGGTGGAGCTGCCCGGCACCGAAATGCAGAAGATCCTGCCCGGCGTCAGCCCGCTCAAAGCAATCCAGACGCTGCCCGGCGTGCTGTACGTCACCGCCGACCCGTGGGGGAACAACGAACAGAACGCCCAGATCTTCATCCATGGCTTTGCCGGCAACCAGCTCGGCTATACGATGGACGGCATCCCGCTCGGCGATCAGAGCTACGGCAATTACAACGGCCTGTCGCCGCAGCGCGCGGTGATTTCGGAAAACGTCGGCCGCGTCGTCGTCGCGACCGGCGCGGGCGATCTGGCCACCGCGTCGAACAGCAATTTGGGCGGCACGGTCGAAACCTATTCGTCCAGCCCGCTGCCGACGCTCGGCATTCAGGCCGCGCAGACCGTCGGCAGCTACGACACGTCGCGCACCTTCGTGCGGATCGACACCGGCACCTTCGGCGGCGGCACCAACAGCGCCTATGTGTCGGGCGTCCGCCAGCGGGCCCGCGCCTGGGACTTCAACGGCATTCAGGGCGGCTGGCAGGCGAACGCCAAGTTCGTTCACGATGACAGCCTCGGCAAGCTGACGCTGTACTTCGACTATAACGACATGACGCAGCCGAACGAGGATTCGACGGTCTTCTTCAAGCCCTCGGCCGGCAAAACCGCCAGCGCGACGCAGCTCTACACGCCGTACACGAAGCCGTTCTTCTACCCGGACTTCAACGGCTATCGCACCAATTACCTCAGCGCGCTCGGCAACTCGCCCGCGGCGGAAGGCGGCAATTACCGCAATTATTACTCGGATGCGCAGCGCACCGATTACCTCGCCTACGGCCGGTACGAGGCACGCCTCGCCAAGAGCATCACGCTGACCAACACGGCCTATTACCATCACAATGACGGCGTCGGTGTCGTCGCGGGACCGCTTGGCCAGTCGATCACGACCGCGCAGGCCTATCTCGATCCGGCGTATGCGACCTTGCCCAGCAACTGCCGCTTCACCGCCAATACCAACGGTATCCTCCCGGCGACCTGCACCGCGCGCACCGATGCGCAGGCGGCGGCGGCCGGGGCCGCGCTGGTCGCCGCGACGGGCGGGTCGGGCCTGATCACCCGCACCACCGAATATCGCATCGATCGCTGGGGCGTCATCTCCGCGCTCGACCTCGATCTCGGCGCACACAAGGTCGAATTGGGCGGCTGGTTCGAACACAATAGCACGACGCAGTGGCGTCGTTGGTATGGCGTCGACGTCAACACGCCGGGCAACAGCACGCCCTACATCCGCCCGCTCTCGGTCGCGCAGCCGCTGTTCACGCAATATCAGGGCGATGCGAAGATCGAACAGCTGCAGCTGCACCTGCAGGACAGCTGGCAGGCGTTCGACCGTCTGCTGATCCAGGCGGGCTTCAAGACGAGCGCGCAATGGGCGACCGGCCGCTTCCCGGTGCAGCCGGTGGTCGGCTCGCTGTCCGGCTTGACCGGCAACCTGCCGCAGGGGCGGATCAATACGCTGCGCTGGTTCCTGCCCGCGGTCGGCGCGACCTATGACGTCAACGGCCACGAACAGCTCTATGCCAACGCGCAGAAGAACCTGCGGCAATACCAGGCCTATCTGGCGGGCGGCGGCGGCCCGTGGTTCACGGGCAGCCAGGCGGCGTTCGACGCCTTCGCGCAGAGCGGCCGGCCGGAAAGCAGCTGGACCTATGAAGCCGGCCTGCGCAGCAACCGCAGCTTCGGCGGCATCGGCTTCAGCGCGCAGGTCAATTACTATCACGTCGACTTCCAGGACCGGCTGCTGGCGATCTCGACCAATCCGGGCGGCATCGCCGGCGGTGCGATCACCGGCGGCACCTCGATCCTGGTCAACGTCGGCAACGTAAAGACCGATGGCGTCGACGCCGCCTTCACGCTGCGCTTCGGCCGCGTCCTGTCGCTGTACAATGCCGCGTCGTACAATCTGTCGAAGTACAAGCGCGACTATACCTCGACCGCCAGCGGCATCGGCGCGGCGACGGACACCTGCATCGGCGGCTATCTGGTCAGCGGCGGCATCGTGCCGACCTGCGGCAAGCAGCTGCCCGGCATCCCCAAATGGATGAACAAGTCGGTCGCGACCCTCTCGCTCGACCCGATCGAGGTGCAAGTTATCGGCGATTATGTCGGCGCGCGCTACGCGACGTTCAGCAACGATGCGAAGGTGCCCTCCTACTTCCTCACCTCGCTGCGTGTCGCGGCGCGGGTGCCGGAGGGCGTTATCCCGCTGCGCAAGGCGGAGCTGGCGCTCAACGTCACCAACCTGTTCGACAAGAAGGGCATTTCGACCCTCGGCGTCGGATCGGCGACGAACAATTACTCGGGCTTCCCGATCCCGCCGCGCCAGTGGTTCCTGACGCTGTCGGCCGCCTATTGAGGCGCCCCCCCAGCCACAAACACGCCGTCCTCAGCAGCGCCGATGCACCCATCGGCGCTGCCTTTCTATGGGCTGCATGTCCCACCAACCTGACATAACGATATAAAGATATCTTTATATCGCGCTTGACAAATGCCGCGCGATCCTGCCTAAGACGCGGGTCGAGGTTCCTCATCCCAGGCATGGCGATGGGGCTAAGACGGGAAGCCGGTGATGCCCCCTGCGGGCAAAATCCGGCGCTGCCCCCGCAACTGTAAGCGGCGAGCGGCGGTTCCATTTCGTGTCACTGGGCGCTGCACCCGCGCCCGGGAAGGCCGGAACCACCGCGTTGACCCGTGAGCCAGGAGACCTGCCTCCGACGCCATAACGTTCCTCGGACGGGGGTTCCTCCGGTGGATCGCGCTTGACGCGGACGGTCCACGGCGCACGCCATCCGGGCCTCGCTCACGCCTTGCGCGCTCTTCCATGCCCCTGTTCGTCAACAGCAGGTGAGTCATGACGAATAGCGGCTTTACGTTCACCATAAGCAGCATCCCGTTCGACGAGGACTATCGCCCCGCCGACACCACGCGCATCACCACCAATTTCGCCAACCTGGCACGCGGGGAGAGCCGCCGGGACAATCTGCGCAACACGCTGGTGATGATCGACCGGCGCTTCAATTCGCTGATGCACTGGGACAATCCGACGGGTGACCGCTACACCGTGGCGCTGGATATCGTGTCGGCCGCGCTGCGCATCGGCCCCGATGCGCAGGATGAGGCGTTTCCGCTGATCGAAATCCTGCACACGCGCGTCACCGACACGCGCAGCGGCGCGTGCATCGCCGGCATGGTCGGCAACAATTTCTCGTCCTACATCCGCGATTACGACTTCAGCGTCGTGCTGCCCGATCACCTGCGCCAGTCGGGCAACACCGGTGCGCCCGCTCAGTTCGGCGACCTGCACGGCAATCTCTTCAAGCATTTCCTGTCGTCGGACGCCTATCGCGAGCAATTCGACAAGCCGCCGGTCATCTGCCTCAGCGTGTCCAGCAAGCAGGTCTATCACCGGACGACCAACGTCCACCCCATCCTGGGGGTGGAATATGCGGCCGACACGCGTTCGCCCACCGATCTGTACTTTGCGAAGATGGGGATGACGGCGCGCTACTTCATGCCGCCGCACAGCGTCGCGCCGCTCGCCTTCTACCATATCGGCGATCTGGTCGACGGCTACACCAACCTCGAACTCGCCAGCACGATCAGCGTGATGGAGACCTTCCAGAAAATCTATCGCCCCGAAATCTACAACGCCAATTCGGCGGCCGCGGCCCGCTATCAGCCCAGCCTGGACGAGCAGGATTATTCGCTGACCCGCATCGTCTACGATCGCGAAGAGCGCAGCCGCCTCGCCGTCGAGCAGGGCCGATTTGCCGAAGCCCATCTCATCAAACCGCATGGCCCCGCGCTGCAGCGCTGGTCCGCAACCTGCGGCCTGTGATCGCCCCGAACGCGAAGGTATCCTGATCATGACGACACTTCTGCCGACGACCACCGCGGGCAGCCTGCCCAAACCCGCCTGGCTCGCCCAACCCGAAACGCTCTGGTCGCCGTGGCGACTGGAGGGCGACGACCTGACCACGGGCAAGCAGGACGCGCTGCGCCTTGCGGTCGACGACCAGCGACAGGCGGGGATCGACATCGTCGGCGACGGCGAGCAGACGCGCCAGCATTTCGTCACCACCTATATCGAACATCTGGACGGCGTCGATTTCGAACAGCGCGAGACGGTACGCATCCGCAACCGCTACGACGCCAGCGTTCCGACCGTCGTCGGTGCGGTGTCGCGCCCCGCGCCGGTCTTCGTCGACGATGCCCGCTTCCTGCGCGCTCAGACCCGCCAGCCGATCAAATGGACGCTGCCCGGGCCGATGACGATGATCGATACGCTCTACGACGCACATTATCGCAGCCGCGAGAAGCTGGCCTGGGAATTCGCGTGCATCCTCAACGAGGAAGCCCGCGAGCTGGAAGCGGTCGGCGTCGATATCATCCAGTTCGACGAACCTGCGTTCAACGTCTTCTTCGACGAAGCGAATGATTGGGGCATCGCCACGCTGGAACGCGCCGCACAGGGGCTGAAGGCGAAAACCGCCGTCCACATCTGCTATGGCTACGGCATCAAGGCGAACACCGATTGGAAGAAGACGCTCGGGTCCGAATGGCGGCAATATGAGCAGACCTTCCCCAATCTGCAGGCCTCGACGATCGATATCGTCTCATTGGAATGCCAGAATTCGCGCGTGCCCATGGACCTGATCGAGCTCATCCGCGGCAAGACGGTGATGGTCGGCGCGATCGACGTCGCGACGGATCGCGTGGAAACGCCCGAAGAGGTCGCAGACACGCTGCGCAACGCGCTGCGCTTCGTCGATGCGGACAAGCTCTACCCCGCCACGAATTGCGGCATGGCCCCCCTCGCGCGCAGTGTCGCCCAGGGCAAGCTGCACGCGCTGGCGGCAGGCGCCGCGATCGTCCGCGCGGAAGTGTCGGCCTGATCGTCCGGCACCGGGCTGACGGCGTCCGTCAGCCCAGTCCCTGCGACATCGCCCATTGCCGGAACAGCTCCGGCCACGCCGCCGCCGGCTTTCCGGCCGCGCGGCGCAGGCCGAAGCCGTGGCCGCCTTTCGCAAACAAATGCGTTTCCACGGAGACGCCCGCCGCCTTCAGCGCCGCGCGCATCGCCAGCGTGTTGTCGACGGCCACCGCGTCGTCGTCTTCGGCATGGACCAGGAAACAGGGCGGCGTATCGCGACGGACGTTCGCGGCCGGACTGTGCGCCGCCTCCAGTGCGGGCGAGGGATCGGGCCCGAGCAGGTGCGTCCGCGACCCCGCATGCGCCAGCGGCGGCGTCATCGACTGGACGGCATAGAGGAGCGCGGCGAGGTCGGGCCGTGCGGACAGCCGGTCGGCCGCATCGACCGGCGCATAGGTCGACCGGGCGAAGCGCGTCGCCAGGTCGCCGCACACGTGGCCCCCCGCCGAAAAGCCCATCGCCGCGACGCGATCCGGGCGGATGCCATAGGTATCGGCCCGCGCGCGGATCAGGCGCATCGCGCGCTGCGCGTCGGACAGCGCGACATCTGGGCCTGCCGCCCACCCCTCGCCCGGCAGGCGATAGAACAGGACGAAGACCGTATAGCCTCGATCCGCGAGCCAGCGGCCGATCTCATAGCCTTCCTTGTCTACGACGACCCAGCGATAGCCGCCGCCGGGCATCACCAGCACCGCGCTGCCATTCGGCACCCGGGGCCGGAAGACGACGAGCCGCGGCCGGGTGATGCCGTACATCGCGCGGTCGCGAAGCGTCGGATCCGTGCTGCGCTCGTCGATCACCTCTTTGGGCGGCGTCGCGGGCATACCGGGGGCGCCGCCCGGCCATAGCAGGATGGTTTCGGACGGATCGGCGGGGACCGCCCCCGCCGCGGGGCTGCGCGCGCGCGTCGATGCCGCCATGCCAGCCGCCGCAAGCGTTCCGAGCAATGCCTGACGACGATCGATGCCAGCCACCCGCCTATCCTCCAAAAAAGGCGTGCGCCGGCCGTCATGACCGACGCACCCGCGCATTCACATCTTGAAGCGCGCCCCGATCAGCACCGTTCGACCGAAGTGATTGTACTCATAGTTCCGGTTGGCATCGAGGTCGGTGTAGCGATCGCGATACTCGTCGGTCAGGTTGGTGCCCTCGAGCGAAAGTTCGACGTTCGGAGTAAGCTTGTAGCGGACCGAGGCATCGACGTTGATTGTCGAATTATAGCCTTCGAAGATGTTGCCGGTGCCGCTGTTGGCATCGATATACGGCCCACGATAGCTGATCGACCCGCGTGCCGAGAACTTGGCATCCTCATAGTAGAGCGTGCCGTTATACTGCCGCTTTGACAGACCGAACAAGGTCGCGTTGCGCGTCGAGCTGACGAGCGGCCCGAACGAGCAGGCCGCCGCCGGCGTGGCTCCCGGCACGCAGGCCGACACCGCCGGACCCTGTACCAGATAGTTCGCGCTTGAATCGACGAAGGTCGCGTTGGCGAGCACGCCGAAATTCTTGAGGAAGCCCGGCAGGAACTTGAACGTCGCCTGCAGCGCGATCTCCGCGCCCTTCAGCGAGGCGCCCGTGCCGTTCACCGTGGTGGTGATCGTCCAGATCGGCTGTGCTTGCTGCGCCGGGTTGAGCGCCGCGGGCGAAGACGCCGCGAGCACCGAGGTTGGCAGGCCGGTCGAGGTGAAGGTCGCGTTGGTGATCGACTGCGAGACCGGGAAGCTTTCGACGTTTTTCTTAAACAGCGCCACCGACAGGATCGACTGCGGCGCGAAATACCACTCCGCTGCGAGGTCGTAGGCGGCGGCACGGAACGGATTGAGCTGCGGATTGCCGAACGACACGCGATAGTTGAAGCCGTCCGCCGAACCGCCGGGCGTCAGGTTGCCGAGCGTCGGGCGCGTCATCACCTTGGCGGCGGAGGCGCGCAGGATCAGCTTCTCGGTCGGGAACAGCGCGAGGTTCACCGCCGGCAGCCAGTCGTCATAGTCGCGCTTCACCGTCACGACCGCACCCGAGTTGATGCCCGTCGATCCCTGGGCGGTGTGCGCGTAGCGCATGCCCGCGTTGAGCGCGTAGCGGAGGCCGGCGAGTTCGCCCTTCGCATCGACCTGAAAATAGCCCCCGCTCACCTCTTCGGTCACGCTGCGGTTGTCACCGACGACCAGCGTCGGCGTACGGCTGTAGAGCTTGGTGTAGGCGGTGGCGGCATCGAGGTTGGGAACCAGCCATTGCGTCGTCGTGCCCGACGGCTGGCCCGCATTGCCGAGCGTGAACAGCTCGCTGAGTGCGGGCGTAACCTGATAGCCGTAGACGGCGTTGGGACCGAACGCGCTGGTCGGCGAACAGGTGATGGTGCCCAGCACCAGGTCCGTTCCGCCATTGCCGCAGATCGCCGTGTCGCGCTGGAACGAGACGCTGTCGAAATCGAAACGACGGTACATGCCGCCGAGCTTCAGCGTATAGCCTTCGGCGACGTCCCATTCGGTCCGCAGCTGCGCGGTGCGGAACTTATTGGTGACGGTGGACGGGCGATCGCGGATTTCGGCGAGCTGGAAGTTCGCCGGATCGGTGACGCTCGTGCCGAAGCTGAGCAGCGGCGTGCGGCTGTTGGTGTAATCGAACTTGTAGCCCTGCGCGTCGCGATCGTCGAACACGACGGTGGTTTCCACCGGAATGTCGGCGGTCGACTTCGAGAAGCCGCCAAGCACCGTGAAGCGGAACGTGTCCGTCACGTCCTGATCCCAGCTGCCGCCGAGCTGGTAGAATTCCGTTTCCGATTGACGCTTGTAGTGCTCGGTCCGCACCCACGCGTCGTTGAGCGTGCCGGAGACGAGGTTGTTCTTCGAATCGTACACGGGATTGATGAGGTCGATCGAACGCTCGTTAGAGCGCAGCAGCACCTCCGCCCATTTCTCCTCGCGCGTTTCCTTAAAGCGCGAATAAAGGCCATCGATCGAGACCTTGGTTGCCTCCGACGGCGCCCATTGAATGCTGCCGGTCACCCCCAGACGCTCGCGACCGTGGAATACTTCGCCATAGCGCGGGATGCGCGGGTGGAAGGCGAGCGCCGCCTGGTCGCACGCTGCGCTGGAGCGGTAGAAGCCCCCCGCATTGGCGACCGGAGTCGTGCCGGTGTTGCTGTTGTAGAAGCACGGCGTGCCGTTGACCGAATCGAACCGCGCCTGCGCCCAGCGCACCGTGTTGTTGCCGAGTTCGAGATTGTCGGTCTTCTGATACGCCGCCGATACCGACGCGCCGAACGTGCCGTCGGGCGATTTGTACGACAGCAGCCCGGCAAGGCGCGGCCGCGTGTTCTTGCTTAGATCGTTGTAGCTCGCCTGCGCCGACAGCACGCCGGTGAAGCCCGTCTTGCCGCCCAGCGGGTTACCGGTGTTGAGGTCGACGACCGCACCGAGCGAACCTTCGTCGAGGCTCGCCTCGGCGGTCTTGTGGACGACGATCGAGTTAAACAGCTCCGAGGCGAAGACGTTGAAGTCGAAGGCGCGGTCGCGGTTGGCGTTGGCACCGTCGGTCGAGGTTGCGACGGTCTCCATGCCGTTGACGCGCACGCGGGTGAACTGCGCACCGAGGCCGCGAACGGTGATCGCCCGGCCTTCGCCCGCATCGCGCTGGATCGAGATGCCGGGGATGCGCTGCAGCGATTCGGCAAGGTTCTGGTCGGGGAACTTCGCGATGTCTTCGGCGACGATCGCATCGACCGCGGCGACCGACTGGCGCTTCACGTTGAGCGCGGCGTCGAGGCTGCGGCGGAAACCGGTCACGACGATATCGGGCGCGGTCGCATCGCCATCCTGCTGCGGTGCGGTCACCGCCGCGCCGTCCGCGGCCTGCGGTGTCGCTTCCGTCGTCGTCGGCACGACGGCGGTCTGGGCGGGGGACGGATCGGTGTGGGTCGGCGTTCCCGGCGACGCGGTGGCCGGGATCTGCGCCGCCTGCGCCAGCGCGGCGCCCGGCATCGCCAGCGCCAGAATCAGCGCGCCCGCCGAAATCCCGCGCAGCTGCCCTGCGCGCACCGTCTTCCGTATCGCAACACCGTTCGCCATCTTGCTCTCCCCTGCGGCGAAACCGCACTGACACCGGTTACGGACACGAACGGTGCGACCGGAACCGAATTCATGATGAGGAGGGCCTTTTGCCGCGGATTTTCCGCGCGCCGTGTCGATCCTCCCCGGACATCGCAGGTCTTCGCCTGCTGATCCATGTCGTGTGTGCGTCCTGTGGTAACCGGTGTCAACAGCCTTTTTGGCTGATGCCTGTTAGTCTTGCGCCGATGTGGCGCGGTCGCCTCAGGTGCCGGGCTGGATGTAGGGCACGCGCGCGAACAGCTCGCGCTGCCAGCGGCGGGGATCGTTCTCGACGCGCGATTCGGCATCGAAGATCATCGTCGCGCGGCGACCCAGGTCATAGGCCGGCCAAGGCGCCAGGCCGGCGCGATTGGGCGTGCCGGTCCGCGCGAAGGTGACGAAGCGCTCCTGCATCGCCGCACTCGCCGCACGGGCGTCGGCGGCCAGCCCCGTCTGCGATCCGGTCGCCCCCAACGTGCCGAACACCAGCGGGATATCCATCGTATGGAAAGCACCCCGACGCGGATCGGTCCGCGAGGTGAAATCGACCTGGTAGACGAACCCCGGCACCCCCGCCGCCGCCCGCGCCTCGGCCTCGATCACCTGCCCGCGCCAGCTGCGCCCCGCGGTCGTCGCATCGTAGAAGACCTGCGTCGGCGACCAGGTCGGAAAATGCGCACGATATTGCGCGACGACCCATTCGGGCAGGATGTCGATCTTCAGCTCGGGCGCCATCCGGTCGGCGAGATTGTCCCAGCTCAGCCCGCGTACCGTTGGCGAATCGGGCGACAGGAAGCCGCGCGTTTCGTCATGGACGTTGCCGAGCATCATCGGGATGACGTTGCCGATCGGATTGGCGTCGGGCCAGAACGGGTGGCGGGTAAGCCAGTGCATGTCGAGCACCGGCCCGAAATAGAGCCCGCCGCCCAGGATCGGATCGCGCGTGTCGAGCGCCTCCACCAGGCGCTGCGTCGGCACCGCCAGCACCGCCGACAGGTCGCGCTCGGGCACGCGCAGCGCGGCCAGATAGGCGCGGGCGCGCTCGGTCGCATGCAGCGGCCCCGATGCGGTCACCTGCTGTCCGCTCATCGTCGCGGCGCGGTGGAACAGACCGCGTGCGGCGGGCATGCCCATCAGCGTCGCGATCTTCGCGCCGCCACCCGACTGGCCGAAGACCATCACCCGCCCCGGATCGCCCCCGAAGGCGGCGATATTGTCGCGCACCCATTGCAGCGCCAGGATCAGGTCGAGCTGCCCGGCATTCCCGCTATCGGCAAAGCGCGGGTCGAACCGCGCGAGGTAGAGATAGCCCAGCGCGTTGAGGCGGTGGTTGACGGTCACGACCACCACATCGCCGCGCGCCGCCAGCGCCTGCCCGTCGTTGAGCGGATCGGTGACGCTGCCGTTCGAATAGGCCCCGCCGTGGATGTAGAGCATCACCGGCTTGCGCGCTCGGGGATCGGCCTCTGCGGTCCAGATGTTGAGAAACAGGCAGTCTTCGTCCTGCGGGCCATAGGGGCCGCGCTGCGGACAGACTGGGCCGAAGGCATCCGCCGCGACGGTCCGGCCCGGCGCCGCGAAGGCGATCGGGGCGCGAAACCGCGGCGCGGTGCCGTAGCGGATGCCGCGAAAGGCACGCACCCCGCCGTCGCGCGTGCCGATGAAATTGCCTACGCGCGTGCGAACCGCGCCCGGCGGCGCGGCCCCGGCCGCCGCGCTCGCGAGCAGAGCGGCGCCCCCGCCGATCGCCGCGCGCCGCGTCCAGCCCTCAGCGCCGGACATCGAGCCCGCCGGCCAGATAGGCGTCGAGATCGGCCTGGCGGAACAGCGCGGCGTCCCCGGGCAGCGAGTGTTTGAGCGCGGCCAGTGCCAGTCCCGTGCGCGCGGCGTCAGCGATCCCCGCGCCCGTCTCCAGCGCGTGCAGCACGCCGGCGGCAAAGGCGTCGCCGCCGCCGATCCGGTCGACGATGCCGGCAAGCACCACCGTCTCGGTCTGCGCCGTGTCGTCGCGCGTGTCGATGCGCGCCGACAGGTGATGCAGGTCGACATGCTCGACCTCGCGCGCGGTCGATGCGATCGTCTGCAGGCGCGGGAAGGCGGCAAAGGCCGCCTCGCTCGCGGCGCGGCGACGATCTTCGCCCTCACCCGCAAAATCGTCCCGGCCCAGCAGCAGCGCGATGTCGCGATGGTTGCCGAACATCAGGTCGGCGTGCGCGACGATGCCCGACAGGATCGCGCGCGGATCGCCGTCCCAGCGCGCCCACAATTTGCCGCGCCAATTGCCGTCGAACGAAATCGCGATGCCGCGTGCCGACGCCGCCTCGACCGCGGCAAGCGCGCTCTGCGCCGGGACCGGGCCGAGCGCAGGGGTGATGCCCGACAGATGCAACCGGGTGACACCGGCGAGCAGCCTGTCCCAGTCCCAATCCGCCGCCGACGCCTCGGCAAAGGCAGAGCCGGCGCGGTCGTACAGCACTTCGGTCGCCCGCAGACCCGCGCCCGACGTGACGAAATACAGCCCCATCCGGTCGCCGCCGCACGCGATGCCGGACGTATCGACGCCATGCCCGCGCAGGGTGGCGATCGCGGCGCGGCCCAGATCATTGTCCGGCACCCGGCTGGCGAACCGCACGTCGTGTCCCAGCCGCGCGAGCTGGGTCGCGACATTGGCCTCCGCCCCCGCGACCCAGACGTCGAGCCGCGGCGTCTGCATCAACAGCTCGCGCCCCGGTGGCGACAGGCGCAGCATGATCTCCCCGAA
Source organism: Sphingomonas sp. DC4900 (assembly GCF_049896485.1). Taxonomy (NCBI): domain Bacteria; kingdom Pseudomonadati; phylum Pseudomonadota; class Alphaproteobacteria; order Sphingomonadales; family Sphingomonadaceae; genus Sphingomonas; species Sphingomonas sp. DC4900. The sequence continues at coordinate 365 of NZ_JAFCUK010000006.1, read as the reverse complement.
GGCGAGCAGCCGGCTCATCGCGCCAGCCACCCGCCATCGACGGCGAGGATATGGCCCTGGACGTACGCCGCCGCATCGGAGGCGAGGAACACCGCCGCGCCGCCGAGGTCGGCGGCATCGCCCCAGCGGCCCGCCGGGATGCGATCGAGGATCGCGGCGTTGCGCGCTTCGTCGGCTTGCAGCGCGGCGGTGTTGTTGGTCGCGATATAGCCCGGTGCGATCGCGTTCACGCTCAGCCCATGCTTCGCCCATTCGTTGGCGAGCAGCTTGGTGAGGCCGCCGATCCCCGACTTCGACGCGGTATAGCTCGGCACGCGGATGCCGCCCTGGAAGGTCAGCATCGAGGCGATGTTGATGATCCGCCC
>NZ_JAFCUK010000005.1:0-207577 GCF_049896485.1 Sphingomonas sp. DC4900 | reverse complement strand
CATCCCGATCTCGCCGCCTGACACACCGCCAAGCGAACAGCCTAGAACACCAGGATGAGGGGTCCCTTTTCGACGCCGATCACCCCGCTAACGGGGTCCCTTTTCCACGCCGATCCACACCGTAGGCTGCATACTGAGCCGCGAGTCGTTCGGCAGCGGCCTTCTTCCACGTCGTGTAGGCCTTGCTGGCGAACCGGCGCTTGGTGCGGAAGTCCGTGGCGAAGCACGCGTTCACGCTTGGGGGCATGGGAAGGTCAAAAGTCATCGGATCTTCCTCGCGAATTTGGCAAGCAGATCGTCGTCAGCGATCGTCAGCGTCATCAGCGCCGTCATGACGCGCGGGTTGGTCGTCAGGCCGGCAATGGCCTTGGCTGCATCTCGGACGATCTTCGCCTGCGCTTCGGTGGTGTGCGCGCTCATGACGACACTGCGCCGGCAAGACGTCCCCATTTGCCAAGTGCTGCCGAACGTGACTTACCGAGCCGGCGGCCTGCCTCGCTGATCGAGACGCCCGATTTGACCAGCGTCATCAGCTTACGCTCTTCGCGAGCAGTCCACCGGTCGCGGACCTGCGGCGGGCGCGTGGCATCGACGTTCTTGATCGCCTCTTCCAGCTTCAGGCTTTCGGGCAGTGTCAGCGCCCGGGTGCGGCTGATTGCGTCAAGCTCATCATGAATGCTCTGCCAGCTCATGCGGCCACCTCACCATGATAGAGGTATCCCTTGGATGCGGGGCCGCTCAGGTCGCTCTCGATCAGGTGTTCGGGATGCTCTTCACGCAGATAGTGGATCTGCACGATCACATTCCGATGGCTCCCCTTGCCGCCGATCGCCTCATTGATCTGGCGTGACGTGATCCAGCCAGCTGCCTTCTTCATGGCGCGGATGATCTCGTATTGCTGGCGCGTCATGCCCGCACCTCGCGGCCACGCTTGGCGGCAGCCTGACGGGCAGGGCGTGCGGCCTTGCGCTCAGCCAGTGCCGCGTCGATGCCGTAGGGATCGACCTTCATGGGTTCCGGAATGCGGAACAGGCCTAGAGTGCGACGGATAGGGCTCATGCGGCACCTCGCAGCATATCCGCCTCGTGAACAATCGCCTGAACTGCGGGCAGATGCGGGCGCAGCAGGGTTGCGATGGCCAACGTCTCGCTGTGATCGCGCACGCCGTCAGACAGCGCTTCGACCAGCTCCCCCATGGCGCCGATAACGCCGGCCGCGGTGGCCAGATCATTCGCGGCCTTGCTGTGCAGCGGACATAGCCGGAAGCCGTAGCCTGCCAGCAATTCATCCAAGGCGGTTGGATCGACCGACAGGCTGTTCAGCGCCGTATGCAGCTCAGGCGTCGTGCGCTGTGCCAAGGCATTGCCGATGGTGTTTTCGGAAACGTCGAGCGCGTCAGCCAGCGCTCCCTTACCGTGCGTTGCGATGATGCGTGCCCAGCCTGCCGACAGTAGGGCCGCGACGCGACCTTTCGCGAGAACGGGTTTTTGGCCCAAGATGTTTGCGCGGGTGGCCATTACTTGACACTCCCATGAGATTGAACGTCACCCCGGACCCGCTCCCCCTCGCCGTGCTGGCGGTCGTCGGTCGTGGGCGGGATGGCGGCGCACCAGGCGGCGATGGTGAGGGCGATCATGCTGCCTGCTCCCCGAACAAGGAGCGCTTGCGCGGCAACTGCTCAGCGCTACCGTCTGGCGCGCAATGGCTTGGCTGGAGAATCGCGTGCAAGACGACTGGAAAACCGAAATGGCTGGCGCAGTCCTGGCTTTCCGCATGGTGCTTTCGCAGCTTATCGCCAATCGGCTCATCACCGATCCGGCGCCGCGATTTGCCGCCGATGCCGCGCACAAAGGCATCGTTCGTCAGATGCGCACACACGTTCCGACGCCGACCGCCGAAATGGAAGACGTGGTCAACCGTGCTGAGGTGCATCTTGCCCTCCTATTTGAACAAATTCAGCAGCTTCTGCCCGCAGCCGGAGCAGACCAGCCGCGCCCGAACTAGCTTCGCTTGGCGAGGGAAGCGGCCAATGGAACGGGTTGCCGGGCTCGTCGTAATCCGCGCGAAAGGCCGGTTCGAAGTCGATTTCCTCAACCGTTCCGGGATACATCCAGATACCGGCGAACGACTTGAAGGCCTTTGCGACCGTGTAAGGTTTACCGTCGCGCTCGTCGCAAACGAACATCACCTCGTTCACGCGCGCATCGGCGATGGGTTGCCAGCTCATGCTCGAACCCCCTCGGTGGGGCGGGCGCGGCGGGTGGGCTTGCCCTTCAGCTTGGCCAATCCCGCGTTGATTGCGGTCAGCGTGTTCATCCGGGGCGCCATTCCTTTGCGGATGCGCTGGATCTGGGATCGGCTTACCGAGCTGGCTTCGGCCAACTCACCGGTGCGAATGCCAGCCGCCGCCATCTCGCGATCAAGCCAAGCAGGGTCATAAATCGTGGGCATGCCATCTTATATGCCGCATTACTGCGGCAACGCAAGCCGCATTCATGATGCGCGACGAAATTATGCGGCAGGTTCTATTCGGACGTTTATGCAGGAACGTCAGAAACCGATCGCCGAATGGATGAAGGACGTGATGGCTCGCAAAGCCATCTCGGCGCGAGCTTGGGCGGAAAGGGCTAAGCTAGGTAAGGACACCGTTTCTCGTGCGATCCGCGAGGACTATGAGCACGTGACCAGCACAACCACGATAGCGAAGCTGGCTGATGCGGTGGATGAGCGCGCACCGGGCGCAGCAGCCGGCGTCCCTAGTGTCGCGTCGCTCGTTTCAATTCTGAATGTGATGCATCAGACCATGCTAGGTGAACAACGGGTCGATCCTGGTACGACACTGGCACTTGCAGAAGCGTTGCGAGACACGCTTCTGCATCTCGCAGACGAGCCAGAAGATGCGGATGATCCGAAGGTAGCGCACGCGCTAGCTCGCGCTTCAGTGAGGACACGCGGTCGGCAACACGCCTAACCGCCATACCGCGGAACACATCGCCCGCAGGCAAAATGCCGACTCGCTCTCCCATGTTCTCAATATGTTCTGCTTTTTGATGCGGGTCAATGTGGTACGTGCCGAAATCTCTCTTGAACCGGAATGGTTATTTAAGGCGGCAGAATTAGCTGGAATTCTGCATCTCAGCGATTATATCTGTATCACTCCCTCGGGTGATGCCCCCCACCAAGGTGGCGGGAGCCGCCAACTGGCGGTGGTAAGACGAGGCGTCTAACCTAAGCCCGAGGGACGCCACCGCCGCCACGCGGTTGAAGCTGGCGGTGCCAGATCGTGAACTTTCCCCTCATAGAGGTGTCGCGCATCACGTCGCGAACCGCTGCGCGTTGCATGACGTGTCGAGATAAATCGACTTTGGAAGGTGACGCATCAATCGCGTTCGCGTGGCCGTTCACCCGATAGGCCAGGGCGCCGAGCAAAATGTCCACGACCTGAATCATCGGTGTCTCGTGCGATTTACGAAAATGCGATCGACGGAATGGGAAGTCACGTTTATCGCCCTGCTTGCGACGGCCGAAGTTGAGGATGTCCCGCAGCTCGCCAGGGCGGTGGACCGTCTCCCGGTCGTCGGGATACAGATGAAAATAGCGATCTGGGTACAGTCTGGCGAACTTCGCTGCCAGCTGGTACAGTTCCTTGTTAAAGGTCTTGTCGCGGTCGCCATCGCCGAAGCGTTGGTGATCTTGACCATGGGTGTCCACAACCGTCGAATGGAAGTCGACGCCGGCAAACGCCGGGTGATCGAAGAACGCATCCACTAAACGGCGGTATGCGTGCAGCTTGCGATTAGACACGCTTCCCCACTTCAATTCACCGCTTGGCAGCTCAGGCAAACGGATCTGCGCGAAGGCATCGTTAGCTGCCAGCACCCTGTCGCTCCGGATGATAAGTCCACCCATCGCCATATACCGGTGCCGGGTCTGACTGCTCTCGTCGCAGTAAATATCATAGATGGGGATCAAAGATGCTGGGGGTATGTCGCTAACGATGATGGCCATGGGAACGGGCTAGCTAATTATTGGTCGGTGAGTCGAGTCGCACATGAATGATTGCGGCCTTTCGCAGAGACATCTAGGAGGGACGGGCAAGGCCGGCAGCCAATCTCATGCCGCGGCGGTGAGTATACGGCAGATGGGGTTAGACCATCCGAGCTGGTGACGCTTGAGGCCTGCGACGCCCGAATACGGCGGCAAGCCCGCCCGTGCTGCGGCTAGGGCGTCGCGGGCCTCACCACGATCGCTTCCTGTTACCCACCAGCCCGCCCTAACCGGCGGGCTTTTTGTTGCGCTGAGCAAGCCGCGAGAAATAAAATCGCCACTGCCGCATTAATGCGCTTGACGATGCCGCATTCATGCGGCACATACGTCCCCAACGCCGCGGCTTCCCGCTTCGGCATTGGAGCGACGACATGGCACAGGCCGAAAAGTTTGAGGTTCGCAACCGCTGGACCAACCGCGTTCAGTTCACCGCCGAGATTACCTGCACACCTGACGCAACGATCGGCGTCAAGATCGGCCTCGCGGTGCGTTGGGCGCGCAATAACGATGCCGACCTGCGCGATGCCGACCTGCGCGATGCCGACCTGCGCGGTGCCGACCTGCGCGATGCCGACCTGAGCGATGCCGACCTGCGCGGTGCCGTCCTGCGCGGTGCCGTCCTGAGCGGTGCCGACCTGCGCGGTGCCGACCTGAGCGATGCCGACCTGAGCGATGCCGTCCTGAGCGGTGCCGTCCTGAGCGGTGCCGACCTGCGCGGTGCCAACCTGAGCGATGCCGACCTGCGCGGTGCCGTCCTGAGCGGTGCCGACCTGCGCGGTGCCAACCTGAGCGATGCCGACCTGCGCGGTGCCGTCCTGCCGGATTGGCTCCCGAAGATACCGTCGATCCACAGCAAGGTCTACGAGGCAGCTAGCCGCGAGGGCGCGCTGGATATGTCGACATGGCACCGCACGGGCTACTGCGGCACTACGCACTGTCGGGCCGGCCATGTGGTAGTCCTGGCTGGCGAGGGCGGGCGCGTGCTGGAAGGTGTCTATGGCACTGCCGCTGCTGCCGCGATGATCTACGCCGCGAGCGACCCGAAACTGGAGCGCACGCCAAGCTTCTACACCGACAACGCTACCGCGCTTGCCGACATGAAGGCGCTGGCTGACGCGGAGCAAAGCGCATGACCCCCCGCACCCCCATCACCGGGGAAGAGGTGGGTCATACGCCGGGGCCGTGGTCAGTCATCACCGAAGATCACGACATCTCCGTAGATGGCGAAGGCTGGTTTGAGGACCAGCACGTCAACGGCTGGATCGTCGTCGGTAACCCAGAAGACCCTAGCATGGCCATCGCGGTCATCGACACGGGCTATCTAGGTAATTGGAATGAATCCCTGCTTGACGACAATGCAGCCCTAGTCGCCGCGGCCCCTTCGCTGCGCGATGCCTGCGCTGCCGCCGAAGACTTCATCGCCACGATCGACAGCGATGCCGCACGCGCCATTTACGCGCAGCTGCATGAAGCCCTCCGCTCAGCCGCCACAGCCGCCCGTCAGCAGGGGGAAGGGAAGTGAGCCGCGCGGGTTATTCGGAAGGCGATGGCAGCCAGGAAGAAAACTGGGCACACATCAGGTGGCGCGGCGTAGTTGCAAGCTCAATCCGTGGCAAGCGCGGTCAGGCCTTCCTGCGCGATCTGGCCGACGCCTTAGACGCCATGCCCGAGAAGAGGCTGATCACCGGCGATCTGGAGCGTGACGGTAACGTCTGCGCCATTGGCAGCCTGGGTGTTCGCCGCGGCATCGACCTCGCAGCACTGGATCCGGATGAATACGGCCAGATCGCAAGCGCTTTCGATGTCGCTTCACCGCTGGTCCGCGAGATCGAATACCTCAACGACGAAGAAGGGTGGAACTGGAAAGAGCAGCGCCACGAGACGCCAGAAGAACGCTGGCAGCGGATGCGCAAGTGGGTTGCCGCCAGCATCACCGAAGCCCGTCAGCAGGAGCAATCCCATGAAGCATGACGCGATAAGGGCGGACGGTGCGGCGCAGGTGCCGCTTGCCGATCTGGCCGACTTCCTCATTGCCCAGCTTCAGACGGTTTATGATTTGACCGACATGCCTACGTGCATGGCCGAGGCTGGTGATCTGATCCGCAAGGTTCGGTTCTACGCATCGCTGCCCGAGACTGGGCGCGGCATGTTGGGCCGCAACGGCATCGGCCCGCGGATTGAGATGTGTGTCGCATCCGCTCGCCGCACCGGCTTCAACTGGCGCACGCCGGAAGACCTGACCGAACTGGTCTACGCCGCGGCAGCGCGCCCGGCCCAGCTTATTTCGAGGGGGCTGTGATGGCCGAAAAGACTGTCATCACCGTTAGCGGTTTCGGTTGCGTAGTGCTCATGGCGTTCATTGCCTGCGCGATCGGTGGCTTCGTCGGCATCATCATCGCTGTTGCGAAGTGGATTGCAGGATGACCGCGGCCCTTTGCTTCTACGCCGTGGGTATCACCGCTCTCGCCCTCTGCCACGGCTGGTGGCGCAACCCCAGCGATTACCTGACCCGCGCCCTCTCTGCTGGTCGCACGGTCTGGACCTCCCTCTATGCGAAAGGACCGCAGGCGTGACACTCATTGTCCGCGAAGTCCGCGCACCCGAATGGATGCGCACCGAGCATGGCTGCGGCCCCAGCTTCTGGATTGCCGAGCCTGATGACGGCACGCACCTCCATGCTGCGGGCGATACCGAGACAGAGGCACGGGCGAACTGGCGGCGTCGCCACGCCGAAGCGCATGCCCGTCTGCGGGGTATGCAGGCATGACCCTCAGCAACAACCCGCCAGCGTTCGAGGCTCACTCGCTTCACGTCGAGGAACTGTTTGCACTGGTGTCGGACACTACGGCGGCAGGCGGCGTCACGAATGATGATCAGGAGGCCCAGCTTGACGCGCTGATGGACGATCTGCGCACCGCGAAGAAGGGCGCAGATGCCGAGCGTGCAGCCGAGAAAAAGCCGCATGACGAAGCAGCCAAGGCTGTGCAGGCGAAGTGGAAGCCGCTGATTGATCGTTGCGATATGGGGCTGACGGCGGTCAAGAACCTCCTGACGCCATATCGCGAAGCCAAGAAGCGGGCGGCAGAAGCAGCAGCCGCTCAGGCTCGCCGCGGGGCAGAGGAACGCACGGCAGCAGCCCAGATGGCTCTGCGCCAGTCCGATGACCTGGAAACCCGCTTTGCCGCCGAGGCCGTTCTGAAGCAGGCGACCAAGCTGCAAGCGGTGGCCAATCGCGTCGATCGCACGCCGACCGGCCTGCGCACGTTGTACCGCGCCGAAGTGACCGATGCGACCGCATTCGCGCGGTGGGCGTGGGCCAACCGGAGGACGGAATACCTTCAGTTTCTTGCTGATCTGGCGGCGCGCGAGGTCCGTGCGACCGGTGCCACCACCACGATCCCCGGCATCCTCGTGCATACCGAAAGGAAGGCGGCATGACCTTCAACCCAGCCGACCTTGCAGCGCCATTCCCCGGCGATGCCGTCCACTGGCGCGCGCAAAGCATGAACCGCGAAGGCACGTCAGCCATGGCGCTCGCATATATCGACGCCCGCGACGTGATGGACCGTCTCGACGCGGTATGCGGGCCTGCGCACTGGCAGGACAGCTACGCCGAAACGCCGAAAGGACGTCTGATCTGCACCCTTACGCTTCGCGTCGGGGACGAGTGGATCAGCAAGTCGGACGGCGCTGGCGACACAGACGTTGAAGGCGAGAAAGGCGCTATCAGCGATGCCCTCAAGCGCGCTGCGGTCAAGTGGGGGATCGGCCGATACCTCTACGATCTGCCGGTGATCTGGGCCGACTGCGAAAGCTACGAGGCAGGCGGCAAGAAGCGCTGGAAGAAATGGACTGACAGCGGCTTGCGCAAGCTGCGCTCAGCGACTGTTGGGCCTGCCCCGCGTCTTGCTGCCGTCTCGTACTCTCCGCCTCCGAACGTCACCGCGTTTCTTGCCGGACTGGAGGCGGCAGCAGCCAACGGCCTGCAATCGATGGCCGAATATTGGAAATCCAACATCGGCGCGATCGACGCCCAGCACCATCCGTACCTCACGGTCCGCAAGGACGAACTCAAGCAGAAAGCAGCATAATGGCCGATCGTCTCGACGCAATGACGCCCCGTAAGAAGAAGGATGGCAGCACCTTCTGGCATCGCGTGGGAACCGCCTGGAAGGGTGACAAGGGCATTAACATCGTGTTCGACAGCCTGCCGTTGCCGGATGCGGAAGGCCGGGTAGCCGTATCTCTGTTCGAGCCGCGCGAGCAGGGGGGCGGACAGCGACAGGAGCGCAGCAACAGCCGCGGCGCCAGCGCACCCGACCTCGATGACGACGTGCCGTTCTGATGCTCTCCCGCGTCAACATCAAGCCCCGCAAACAGAATGCACCGCGACCGGCATGGAAGGTCGCGGAGGCATTCAAGCAGTGGATCCGGGGTCGGGCCTGCGCCTGTGAGGGGCGTAACCCGCACTGTGAAGGCCGCATCCAGTCTGCACACGTCGATTACGCAGGCGGCAAGGGCATCGGGACGAAGGTGGCCGATCGCCACTGCATCCCGCTCTCTGAAGCCTGCCACCGCCTCCAGCACGACAAGGGTTGGGAATGGTTTGACGAGCGCATTCTTGGCGCGCCGGGCCGGGGGCTGATGCTGGCGCAAGCATATTGGCAGGCGTGGCCCGGCCGCGCCCGTTGGGAGGCCGATCATGGCTGACATCGAACGCGCCATTGCCGAAGCGGAGGACCTGTTCGTCCGCGCCGGGCAGGCCAAGATTCGGGCAGAAGGCATGGACCTGCGCCGCAAACGCACCCGCGCTATCCTGTTCACCAAGTACAAGGGTGATGGCCACCCGGCAGGCGCCAGTGAGCAGATGGCCGAAGCTGATCCGGTTTACGAGCTGGCCTGCACTGATTGGGAAGCCGCCGCGATGGAGGCGGAAACCCTGCGCGCCCAGGCGGAGGCCAAGCGGCTCCGTTTCGAAGCGTGGCGCACCAACAAGGCGACCGAGCGCGCCCAGATGAACCTTCGATAGGAGATGGCGATGACGTATCGCGACTATCTGCCGCAGCGGCTTGGGGCGAAGCCCGCCAGCCCGGTGCCGGCACGGCATGCGCCCAAGTCTTTCTTTTCCCGTCTTTTTCGGAGCCATCCCCATGCCCGCTAACCAAAGCACGCCAGAGGTCACGAGGACGGATCGTGAGGCTGCGGCAGCGCTACGGCGTCGCGCCTCTGACGGACAGGAATGCTGGCTGCGAGCGGCGGACAACATGGAAGCTGGCCACGCGGACGGAAGTTATTTTGTCCAAGCCTTCGCCCGCCATCGTCTTGCCTCCGCCACCCCGGCACGCGGGGGAGATGAACTGCGACATGCTGCCAACCGCCTTTTGAGGGCCACCGATGCGCGTGCGCTTCATGGACGCGATCATGTTCCTTCGATGCGCGAAGAGCAGGAAGCGCGCTGGGTTCTCCGGTCCGCCCTCGCGTCTACCGACATGGCCGGTGGGGAGGGGGCGCGGCCGATGAGCAGTGCACCAGTCGACGGCACAATGATCCGTCTGCTGGTCGATTACACTGATGGCGGCGCTCCGCTGGAAGATGAGCACCCGCAGTCATGGACAATCGGGTTCAACAACCTCGGCAAAACGGGCGAGGACCGCTGGCAGTTCGCCGGCTGGTCATGGATCTATGATCACTTTTGCGAGGGAAGCGGCAAGCCTGTCGGCTGGCTCCCTTGGTCCAATCCCGCGACGGGCGGAGATGATCAATGACTTTCGGAGAAGCACTCGAAGCTATGATCAACGGCGGCAAGATTGCTCGCGCCGGTTGGAATGGCAAGGGTATGTACGTCTACCTTGTCTGCGCCGCTGGTTTCGAGCCGGCAATGTACCTGCATACCGCGATGGGCACGGAACAGCCGGGATGGAACGCCTCCACCCCCGATGTGCTGGCGCGTGATTGGGGAGTGGTCGAGCCATGACCGATCCCAATTACGAAGCCGGCTGGCGGGCGCTATCCGAGCCTCTCTCGTGGATGCAGGACAACCCGCGCCTCAAAGGTTATTGGGGTTGGAACCTCGCTGACATCGCGAACGACTTGATCGACCGGGCCTACCCTGGCTTGCGAAACGCCTCCCCACCGGTGGAGGGGCTGACGAGTGGGGAGGGCATTGCGCGAGCAGCTGCTGCCATGCGCGAAGAATGGTTGCGGCGTGCCTCAGATCATCCTGGCGACTTCTTTGAGGCAATGGCTCAGGTCGCCCTCGCCGCTTTCCCCAAGGCCACCGCGACCGTCGAGGAAGCGGCGATCAATCAGAACGACCGTATGCGGCAAGAGCTGGCGCACATCGGTAACCTCGTCTCCGATCTTGAAAGGGCGATGCACGCCGACCCGGCAAATCCTGATGGATCGTGGCCGGACTTGGCGGGGCGCATCGAACGGTTGAAGGCCAAGGCCAAGGCCACCGCGACCGCGAGCGTGCGGGAGGAACAGGCATGAAACTGTCCTTCGCAATGTTGGAGCGATTGAGCGCGATCAGTCGCGCCGGCCCCGACGGGTGCAAGTCGTGGCACGGCCGGACGAACGACGCGCTCTTGCGCCGCGATCTTATCCGGTTTGACCCCGCGCCCGGTAAGGTTGCCCATGCCCTGTTCTTCGTCACCGACAAGGGGCGCGCTGCCCTTCAACCTGCGGACAGCGGTACTGCCGCCACCATCGGGGGAGAGCGGGCGTGAGCCGTCTTCGCACGCACAACCGGCGCCGCCTGAGGCTGATGAAGGGTTGGCACAAGCCGATCTGCTGCCCCAAGCACGGCGTGCCGTTTCGCGGCAATGGCTGGGTATATGCGGCCGGTCATCGGTTCGGCATGTTCGAATGCCCCAAGCCGCTGTGCAAGCGCTTCCATCTGTGGCGCGACACCGGTGAGGCTACAGCCACCATCGGCCAGCAGGACGGGGGGAAGTGATGGGCAATCCGTATCGCTTGCTCGACCTATTCAGCGGCATTGGCGGGTTCAGCCTGGGGCTCGAACGCACCGGCCGTTTCGAAACCGTTGCCTTCTGCGAGGCTGACGGAAAGTGCCGGCGCACGCTGGCGAAGGCATGGCCGGGAGTGCCGATCTATGACGACGTGCGCGACCTCAGCGCCCAGCACCTTACCGCAGCTGGAATTACCGTTGACGCCATCTGCGGGGGATTCCCCTGCCAGAACATCAGCCTCGCCGGCCGCATGGAAGGGATCGACGGTGCCAAGTCCGGCCTGTGGCAGCATTACCGGCGCCTCATCGAGGAAACCCGCCCCGCGTGGGTCATCATTGAAAACTCCCCCGTCCTTCGCTCTCGCGGACTGGAAGCAATGCTCAGCGAGTTCGCTTCGATCGGGTATGATGCGGAGTGGCACTGTATCCCCGCTAATGCCGTTGGCGCACCTCACCGGCGGGATCGCCTCTGGATTGTGGCCTACCCCACTGGCCAGCGAGACGGGCTTCCGCCGCTCGAAATTTCCACAGGGTGGGACCAGTCTCAGCACCGCGCTTGGTGGGATACCGAACCCGCTGTGGGTCGAGTGGTTGATGGGCTTTCCGCCGAACCACACCGCCTAGCGCAACTCGGCAACGCCGTTGTGCCGGCTATTCCGTACGAAATTGGTCGCGCGATCCTCGCATCCGAAAGTCTCGCCGCATGACCCCTCCATCCGGGACACGCCCAATGGACAATGAGAAGGGGGTGGGGCTGTGAGCGTCGATGGCATCGACTTCGCGCAGGCGGAGCTGATCTTCGAACGGCTGGGCAAGCTGGCGGAAGCGCTGGCGGACGGTGCCGGCGTAGGCGAGTGTGAGACGGTGGGGCACATCGTGTCCTATCTGCTCGACCATCCGCGAGACATTGAACCGTTCCTTCGCTTCGGCTTCGATGAGCTGCCGCTTGATTGGATCGATAAGGGGCGGCTTTCGCATTACGCGACGAACGGCAAAGTCGTGCGACCGGAGCAAGTCCGCCGCGCCCGCATCATCAAGAATTTGGAGCGATCGGTATGACGCCCATGACCCCCGACGTGCCCGCGATCTCCGCGCGCTTGTCGCCGACGATGAAGCATGTGCTGCTGCGCTGCTCGGAAGTCGAAAGGTGGGATGGCACGGGCCGTACATGGCCTCGCCAGTGGCCCGATCTTTGCGGCCAGCGCCGAAACACGTCGTTTCAGACGATCCGCGCGTTGCTTAACCGGGGCCTCGTCTATGCAGATGAAAACGGTGACGGCCACGGTCTCACACCAACAGGTATCGCCGCCTGGATTACGCTGAGATCGACCGCCCGCCTCCTGAAGGAGCAGCAGCCATGATGCCGCAGTATGACGCGCCACGCATGCCGGATGCCGTAGCCAAGGTGCAGCCGCCCCGCGATCATCCCGAATGGGAGCGACGGTTGCTGGCAGAGCTGGATAAGGTGAAGGGGAGCGGGCGATGACGGCTGCTGCGCGGGCATCCCTGCCCGATTGGCCACGTCTGATGAGCGTTGATCAGGCGTCGGCATATCTGTCGCTGGGCAGCACGACTTTGCGCGAGCTGGGGCCGGCACCGAAACGGCACGGCAAGCGGGTTTTGTACGATCGCCGGGATCTTGACCGCTGGGCGGATAGTCTTGGCGACCAGCCGCTGACGCAGGCCGAGGAAGCGCAGGAAGCAGGCGAGGAAGAGCGTCGCTTTATGGAAAGGCGCGCGGCTCGTGGTTCGCACTGATCTACGATACACCTACCTAGCGAAGGGGCGATACTGGCGTTTCCGGCATCCGCTGACCGGCGATACAAAGCTTCCCGGTCAGCCCGGCGATGCCGCGTTTCATGCACGCTATGCCGAGCTATGCGCTGCGGTCGAGCAGCGACAGAAGAAGGCCGATCCGGCGAAAACGACGTGGCATTGGCTCATTCTCGCATACCAGCGGAGTGCCGAATTTCGCGCGCTGTCCGACGACACGCAGCGCGATTATCTGCGGACTCTTGGTATCCTTCAAGAAGAGCTGGGCGACTGGAATTACAGGCTGACGACGACAGCCATGATTAAGGCGGTGCGGGACAGCCACGCCGACAAAGCACGCAAGGCCCATAAGATCAAGCAGATGGCATCCGCGCTCTATAGCTGGGCGGCTGGTGAAGGGCATGTGCGCGAGGGCTTCAATCCCGCAGCACCTATCAAGCAGATCAAGCGGAAGGGTGGCGCGCGCGAATATATCGTCTGGTCGCAATACGAGTTTGAGGCTTTCCTGAAGGATGGCAGCCGTCCGATGCGGCTTGCCGCCTTGCTGGCACTCTATACCGGCCAACGCGCCAAGGATATCGCGGCCATGACCTGGGGGGATGTGCAGGGCGACGCACGGCTGATTCGTGTCCGGCAGGCAAAGACCGGCGCACCGCTGGATATCGCCTGCCATTACCGGCTCCGGCGCCATCTCAATGCGCTGCGGCGCAGGACAGCAGACACGTCGATCGAGGCACCGCTGCTTCTGAGCGTGGCGGGCAAGCCGTACAATGCGAATGCGCTATCGTCCGCCATCGGGCGAGCGGTGAACGACAATGAAAAGATGCCGTCTTCGCGGTCAATCCACGGCCTTCGCTATGCGGCTGGATCTGCCATGGAAGAAGCTGGCTGCACGCTTGGCGAGATACAGGCTGTGCTTGGCCACCATGCCTACGCGATGGCGATGAAATACGCGACACAGCGCTTGCGCAGCCGCGAAGCAGTCGCTAGGCGAGAAAGGAACGGGGCGTGATCGACTGCGAACTCCGGGGATTGAACTGCGAACCACAGGTTCAAACTCCCCGAAACCCGCGGGAATGCGACGTTAGGCGCGATGGCGGAGTGGTGACGCAGAGGACTGCAAATCCTTGCACCCGGGTTCGATTCCCGGTCGCGCCTCCAGATGCCGGGACCAGATGTCAGGACGGGGCCTCAGCCCTCGTCCGGCATCTTCACGCGCGCGGCGTCGCGCGCCAGCAGCATCGGGCGCAGGCGGATGCCCAGGCAGATCACCGTCGGCCAGAACAGGGTGTTGGCGATGTCCGACGTCGTGTCGGCCCAACGCCACGACCCGAAATTCAGTCGGTCCATGATCTCGTTGAACGCCTCCGCCGCAGCGACGAACGACCAGGGGACGAAGCTGCCCAGCGATCGCCGCGTGACGATGCGCGCGACCATCAGCACCGCCATGCCGGCATGGATGTGCAGGATGGTGTCGGGCAGGCCGGTGCCGTCGCCGATCCAGTCGATGAATTTGTGATAGAGTTCCGGGATCATGGCGCGCCCATACGGCCTTGCGGCCGTGCTGACCATCCGCGGACGATTGCGCCCTACACACGCATCCGCCGCTTGGCGCGACGGATTGCGCGCGATACAAGCCGGACTGTCACGAAGTGTATTGCGCAGCTAATACGGTTGTGCGAGAGGGGTCATCATGAACGTCAGCATCGATAACGGTCTGGGTAACGCGGCGGCATCGGAGGCGATGCGCCATGCGATGGTCGCCAGCCAGTTGCGGACCAATGCGGTGAACGATCAGCGCGTGCTGGTCGCGATGAACACGCTGCCGCGCGAGGCCTTCGTGCCCGCCGAGGCGCGCGCCATCGCCTATCGCGACACGGCGCTGCCGGTCGCCGGCGGCCGGGCGATCAACCTGCCGATGGTCACCGGCCGGCTACTGACCGAAGCCTATCTGCAAAAGGGCGACCGCGTGCTGCTGATCGGCGCCGCGGGTGGCTATACCGCCGCGATCTTGGCGCAGATCGTGGCCGAGGTGGTCGCGGTCGAAGAGGATGCAGGCCTCGTCGGGCTGGCGAAGGACGCGCTGGCGGGCACGCCGAACGTCACGCTGATCGAGGAGTCGCTGGCCCAGGGCCATGCAGCGGGCGCGCCCTATGACGTGCTGATCGTCGACGGCGCGGTGGAGCATCTGCCCGACGCGCTGGTCGATCAGGTCGCGACCGGCGGCCGCGTCGTCACCGGCATCGTCGATCGCGGCGTCACGCGCCTGGCGACGGGTCGCAAGACCGATGGCGGGTTCGGCCTGTCGCCGTTCCTCGATTGCGATTGCGTGGTGCTGCCGGGCTTTGCAAAGCCTAAGGCATTTACATTCTAGAATAAGTTAGTGGGGGGATGATGCGAGGATTGCTGCTGGGGAGCGTGGCGCTGGTCGGACTGGCGATGTCGGCAATGCCGGCGGAGGCAGAGACACTGCGCGATGCGCTCGCCAAGGCCTATGCGTCGAACCCCACGTTGACCGGCCAACGCGCCGCACAGCGCGCGACGGACGAAAGCGTGCCGATCGCACGGGCGAGCGGGCTGCCGGGCGTCGCCGCCACCGGCTCCGTGACGGACAACATCCTGCAGGCGAACAACAACTTCCTCAATCCCGAGCGCAGCGGCAACGGCGCGCTCAACCTGTCCGTACCCCTGTTCCAGGGCGGCGCGGTGAAGAATGCGGTGCGCGCGGCGGAAACGCGTGTCGATGCGGGGCGGGCGACGTTGCGCGGCGTGGAGGCGTCGACCTTCACCAACGTGGTCGCCGCGTACATGAACGTCATTCGCGACGAGGCGATTACCTCGCTCAATCAGCAGAACGTGCGCGTGCTGGAGGTGAACCTGCAGGCGAGCAAGGATCGCTTTCAGGTCGGCGACCTGACCCGCACCGACGTCGCCCAATCCGAGGCGCGGCTGGCGCTGGCGCGGGCGCAATTGCAGCAGGCCGAGGCGCAGCTGATCTCCAGCCGCGAGAATTATGTCGCGGTGGTGGGCACTCCGCCGGTCGCGCTGGAGCAGCCGCCGGCGCTGCCGAAGCTGCCCGCATCGCCGAACGAGGCGGTGAGCGAAGCGCTGAACCTCAACCCCAATCTGATCGCCGCGCGGCGTCAGGCCGATGCGACGCGCTACGACATCAACGTCGCGCGCGCGAACCGCCTGCCCAAGCTGTCGGCGGTGACGGGCGGGACCTATTTCACCTATCTGGGTTCGCTGCCCCCGGCATCGGTGGCGCAGGGCGTGCCCAATTCCGGCACCGCCGCGACCGCCGGGCTGCAATTCTCGCTGCCGATCTTCCAGGGCGGTCGTCCCGCCGCACAGGTGCGGCAGGCGGAAGCGCAGCGCAGCCAGGCGCTGGAGGCGGTGACGGCGACCGAGCGCAACGTCATCGCGCAGGCGCGATCGGCCTATGCGGTGTGGCAATCCTCGCAGCAGGTGATCGCCTCGTCCGAAACCGCGGTCAACGCCAACAAGCTGAGTTTGGAGGGCGTGCGCGCCGAAAACAGCGTCGGCACGCGCACCGTGCTCGAGATCCTGAACGCCGAGCAGGAACTGCTCAACAGTCAGGTGACATTGGTAAGCGCGCGGCGCGATGCCTATGTCGCGGGCTTCGCGCTGCTGGCGGCGATGGGCCATGCCGAGGCGCGCGATCTGGGGCTGGAGGGCGGCGCGCTGTACGACCCGGTGCTCAACTACAAGCGCGTGCGCAATCGGATCAACGACTTCGCGGGCGACGGCGAGCCGGAACCGGTCGCCACCTCGACGGCGCAGACGCCCGCGCAGACCGCCACCGTCGCGCGGAACTTCGACCCGATGCTCGATACGCCGGTTGACAGAAGCCCGGCGTTAACCACAGGTGCGTCCTCGCCGAACCGCCAGTAACGGCGGTAAGAACTCGGGGCAGGGACACAAGAGGGCAATGGGGGACATGAGCGCCGAACCGTCGATGGAAGAGATCCTTTCGTCGATCAAACGGATCATCGCCGAAGAGGGCGAGGGGACGCAGGCGCGTGCCCGCCGGGCGCGTGCCGCACCGCAGCCGATCGAGCCGGAACCCGAAGAGGTGCTGGAGCTGAGCGATCCGATGCCGCATTCGCGGATGGAGCCGGCGCGGGTGGAACAGCCGCGTGTGGAGCGCGACATGGCGCGCGTCGCTGCGCCGCAGCCGGTCGCCCAGCCGGCGCCCCAGCCCGTCGCGCCGCCCCAGCCTGTCGCGCAGCCCGCGCCCCAGCCTGTCGCGCAACCTGCGCCCCATCACTACGCACCGGAGCCCGAACCTGCGCCGCAGCCGGCGCAACCTCCGCGGCCCGCGCCCGTTGAGCCTGCAATGTCGGACGAACCCATTTTGTCCCAGCGCGCCGCCGCGGCGAGCCTGGGGTCGCTCGAAACGCTGAGCAAGCTGCTGGTCAAGCCGGAGCCGGAGAGCGACGGCACGCTGGAAGGGCTGGTCCGCGAGATGCTGCGCCCGATGCTGCGCAGCTGGCTCGACACGCATCTGCCCGAGATGGTCGAGACGATGGTCGCGCGCGAGATCGCCAAGATTACCGCGCAGATGCGCTGAGGTCGGCGGCGGGGCAGGGCGTGGCGGCAACGTGCCGCACAGTCGCGTGTCCCGCCCGACTTGCCACCGTCACGGGCTTTGCGTAGCCATCGGGGATGACCAAAGGTTCCCAGATCGTTTCCGAACTCGACCGCCTCTACCGCGCTTCCGTCGACCGCCTGCAAGCGGCCCTCAACGCCTATCTGACCGATGGCACGCCGCCGTCGCCGCAAAGCCGCCTCGACGGCTCGTTCGCCTATCCCGTCATCCGCCTGCGCTATGCCGCAACGAGCGACCGACCCGCGCCGCCGCGGTCGTTCGGGCGGCTGGTGTCGCCCGGCGACTATACGATCAGCGTCACCAAGCCCGCGCTGTTCGCGGATTATCTGACCGAACAGCTGACGCTGCTGATCGAGGATTACGACGTCGAGGTCGAGGCGGTGCCGGGGCGGCAGGAAATCCCGTTCCCCTATGTGCTCGATCCGGGTCATGCGCTGAGCCTCGACACCGTGTCGGCGACCGAGCTGGCGCGGCATTTCCCGGCGACGGAACTGGCGCATATCGGCGATGAGATCGCGGACGGCCTGTGGATCGCCGAAGGGGGCAGCCGTCCGCTGGCGCTATTCGACGCGTTGCGCACCGATTTCAGCCTGGCGCGCCTGCGTCACTATATGGGGACGCCATCGGAGCATACGCAGCGCTTCGTATTGTTTACGAACTATCACCGCTATGTCGATGAATTCGTTCGCTGGGGTGCGTCGCAGCTGGGTGAGGGTTCGCGCTTCACGGCGCTGTCGGGCGCCGGCAATATCGTGATCGACAAGCCCGGCGACGTCGATAAGCTGGTCAACGACAGCGCGTGGCGGCGGCATCAGATGCCGGCCTATCACCTGATGGCGGACGATCGCACGGGCATTACCCTGGTCAACATCGGTGTCGGGCCGTCGAACGCGAAGACGATCTGCGACCACCTCGCCGTGATGCGGCCCGAGGCGTGGCTGATGATCGGCCATTGCGGCGGCCTGCGCCCCAGCCAGCGGATCGGCGACTATGTGCTGGCGCACGCCTATCTGCGCGACGACCATGTGCTCGACGACGTGCTGCCGCCCGAAATTCCGGTGCCGGCCATCGCCGAAGTGCAGCAGGCGCTGGCCAAGGCGTCCGAGATCATTTCCGGCCAATCGGGTGAGGAATTGAAGCGCCGCCTGCGAACGGGCACGATCGTGACCACCGACGATCGCAATTGGGAATTGCGCTATTCGGCGTCGGCGCTGCGCTTTTCGCTCAGCCGTGCGGTCGGCATCGATATGGAATCGGCGACGATCGCGGCGCAGGGCTATCGCTTCCGCGTGCCGTACGGGACGTTGCTGTGCGTGTCGGATAAGCCGCTGCATGGCGAACTGAAGCTGCCGGGCCAGGCCAATCGCTTCTACGAACGGGCGATCAGCGAGCATATGCGGATCGGGATCGAGGCGTGCGAGCAGTTGCGGCTGGAGGGCGACCGCCTGCACAGCCGCAAGCTGCGCGCCTTCGATGAGCCACCCTTCCGCTAAGTTATTGAAATGACGTCCGCGTGCGGCGGGGCGGGAAACGATCCGCCGCACGTGCGTTACGCCTCCGAATCAATCAGGGAGCCGTATCGTGGCCGACGACACCGACACGCCCAAGACCGACACCCCCGCCGCCACGCCGCGCCGTCGCGCGCCGCGCAAGGCGAGCACGACGCGCTCTACCGCTGCGAAGACCGGCACGACAAAGCCGCGCGCGCCGCGGAAGGCTCCGGCGCCATCGACTGTCGAGAAGGTCGAGACCGCGATAAGCGATGCGGCCACCAAGACGACGCGCCGCGCTCGCACGGCGGTGGCCAAGGCGGAAGGCGCCGTCGCGTCGGCCGCCAAGGCGGTCAAGCCGCGGTCGACCAAGCGCGCCGCGCCGCGTCCGGCGACCAAGAAGCCCGCGACGAAGACGACGGGCAAAAGCGGCGATCTGCTGGGCGGCAAATGGGGCGTCGCCGCCGTAGGTGCCGGTGTCGCGGCCGTGGGCGCCGCTGCGGCGGCCGCGTTGCTGACGCTGCGGGGCAGCACGCCGAAGGACAAGGACGCGGGCCGGAAGGCGCATGCGCCGGATGGCGAGGACGCCTCCGCCTCCTTCCAGGCCGGCATCGCCGACGAGAATACGATCCCCGAAAAGTTGTGATGCGCGCCGCGCGGTCCCGATGGGATCGTGCGTCGGATCAATGACATTGCCGCTGCCCCGTTTTCCGTTCTACACGTCGGACGCCACGCCCGCTGGAGCGGCGTGATGAGGGGTGAGCGTTGATCCAGCTTTCGGTGATGACGGCGGTCGTGTGCGGCGCGGTGCTCGCGCTGCTCGTCGGCGGTGCGGGCTACGCGCTGTTCGTCGGCCGACGGCTGGCGGCCGAGGCCGACGACGCGAGCGCGCGGGTCCGCGAGGCCGAGGCGTTGCGTAGCGTCTCACCCGCGCTGCCCATGCTGGTGCGCGCGGATGGCCGCGTCGAGATGCCGCCGCGGCTGGTCGATTGGCTGGGCCTTTCCGTTGCGCCTCGTTTTCTGCAGGATCTGTCCGCCGATGGCGCGGGCCTGCCCACCGACGAGGCGACGGCGCTGGCGAATGAGGTGAAGGCTGCGCAGCGGTCCGGGCGGGCGTTCGTGCGAGCGCTCCACCCGCAGGGGTCGGGACGTGCGATCACCGTGCGGGGCAGCCGCGCGCCGGGCGAATTGGGCGCGACGGGCGCGGTCGTGCTGTGGATGATGGACGCGACCGACAGCGAGAGCGAGATCGGGCGGTTGCAGACCGAGGTCGACGATTTGTCGACCGCGTTCGACGCGCTGTCCGGGCTGATCGAAGCGGCGCCGCTGCCGATGTGGTATCGCGGGTCGGACCTGCGGCTTGCCATGGTCAACAGCGCCTACGTTCGCGCTGTCGAAGGCGCCGATGCCGCCGATGTGATCGCGCGCGAGCTGGAACTGGTCGAGGGCTCGGGCCGGGGCGGTCCGCGCGCGGGCGCGCAGGCGGCACGGATCAGCGGCAAGCCGCAGCGCGAAATCCTGCCCGCCACGATCGATGGCGAACGTCGCAGCCTGGAAGTGCATGACGTGCCGCTACCGACAGGCGGTGTCGCGAGCTTCGCAGTCGATGTCGAAGATTTGGAGCAGTCGCGGGCCGGGGCCAAGCGCTTCGCCGAGGCGCAGCGCGCGATGCTCGATCGCCTGTCCGCTGGCGTTGCGCAATTCGGCGCGGACCGCGGCCTCGTCTTCTGCAACCAGCCGTTCCGCCGCATGTTCGCGATGCGCACCGAATGGCTGTCCGACCGGCCCGAATTCGACCGCGTGCTGGAGCGGATGCGCGAGGCGAACCGATTGCCCGAAGTGCGCGACTTCCCGTCGTGGAAGGCGGAGCGGCGTACCTGGTTCGTACCGGGCGAGGATGCGGCGGAGGAAAACTGGCATCTGCCCGGCGGCACGCATCTGCGGGTGGTGGCGCAGCCGCTGCCCGATGGTGGCTTGCTGGTCATTTTCGAGGATCGGACCGAGCAGGTGCAGCTCGCCTCCGCGCGTGACACGCTGCTGCGAGTGCGGACCGCGACGTTCGACAATCTGTTCGAGGCGCTGGCGGTGTTCGCGGGCGACGGCAAGCTGCAATTGTGGAACAACCGGATGCGCGCGGTTTGGGGGTTCGAGGAGGAATTCCTCGCCGGCCATCCGCGCGTCGATACCTTTGCCGAGGCTGCGGCGCCCAAGCTCGCGACGCCCAATCGCGCCGCGCTGATCCCCGAACTGGTGCGATCGGCGACGGTCGAGCGGCAGCAGCGTGGCGGCCGCGTCGCCTTCGCCGACGGACGGCATTTCGAATTTGCCGCGGTGCCGCTGCCCGACGGCAATGCGTTGCTGACGATGCTCGACATCACCGACAGCCGCCGCGCCGAACAGGCGTTGCGCGAGCGCGCCAATGCGCTGGAGGCGGCGGACCGGGTGAAGACGCAGTTCGTCGCCAATATGAGCTACGAATTGCGGACGCCGCTGACCTCGATCAGCGGGTTCGCCGAGATGCTGCACGGCGGCTATGCAGGGAAGCTCAGCAAGGATGCGGACACCTATGTCGAGGCGATCCTGCAATCGGTCGAGCGGCTGGGGCTGCTGATCGACGACGTGCTCGACCTGACGCAGGGGGGCGACGACGCCGAGATCGAACGGGTCGACGTCGATCTTGCGGTGGTCGCGCGAGCTGCGGCGGATACGATCATGCCCGCGGCGAAGCGACGCAAGCTCGACTTCGCGGTGGAGGTCGCGCGCTCGGCGGGGCGGGTGACGGGCGATCCGAAGCGGCTGAAGGAAGTCATCGAGCATCTGTTGCGCCATGCCGTCGCGGCGACGCCCGAGGGCGGGCGGATCTTGCTGCACGCCGATGGCAGCGCGACGGGCGCGCGGATCGTCGTGTCGGACGATGGCTTCGGCATGGATGCGGAAAGCGTCGCCAAGGCGTTCGACCGGTTCGGCGAGCCCGGTATGCAGCCGACCGGCGAACGCGCGCTGGGGCTGGGCCTGCCGCTGGCGAAGCAGTTCGTCGAGGCGCATGGTGGGCGGATCGACCTGGTGTCGCAGCCTGGCGAAGGGACGCTGGTGACGGTCGAGCTGCCGCGGCGGTGATGGTGCGTGTGCGGATGCCATTTGCTTTCCGTCACCCCGGACTGGTTCCGGGGTCCACTCCGCGGCGAGGGGGGTGGTTTGAGGCGTGGGCCGTCCCCTTGCGGATCGGTGGACCCCGGACCAAGTCCGGGGTGACGGAGTGTTGGTGGTGACGGCGGTGTACCTCGCGGATGCGGTGGCGACGGAAGCGTTCGGGGCAAGCCTCGCGGCCCGCGTCCAGCCCGGCGACGTCATCGCGCTGAGCGGCGGCCTTGGCATGGGCAAGACGAGCATCGCGCGCGGGTTGCTCGCCGCGCTCGGGCTACAGGGCGAGGCGCCCAGCCCCAGTTTCGCGATTGTGCAGCCCTATGACCCGCCCGAGGTGCGACTGCCGGTTCTGCACGTCGATCTGTACCGGATCGAGGACCCGGACGAACTCGAGGAACTGGGGCTCGACGAGGCGCTGTCCGATGCGGTGCTGTTGGTCGAATGGCCGGAGCGGGCGCCGGGATATTGGCCGTATGCGTTGCGGCTGACCCTGGCGCCGGCACCGGACGGCGGACGAATCTTGACAGCCGACGTCCCGGCGTCATGGAAGCCGCGATGGCCGATATGACCCCGCCCGCCGGTGCGCCCGCCTTCCTTGCGATCCATGGCTGGTCGGGCACGATCAGCCCGGTGGCGGGGGATGCGTCGTTCCGCCGGTATTTCCGCGTAACCCAAGCGAATCGCACCGCAATCCTGATGGATGCGCCGCCGCCGCACGAGGACCCGCGGCCCTTTATCGCGATCGCGCAATGGCTTCGCGAACGCGGCTTTGCGGCGCCTGCGATCCATGCCGCGGACCTCGACCAGGGCCTCGTCCTGCTCGAGGATTTTGGCGATGCGCGGCTGCGCGAGGCGGCGGATGCCGACGCCGCGGCGGCGCTGCCGCTGTACGAGGCGGCGATCGACCTACTTGTTGCGCTGCGGGGGCATGCTCCGGCCGAGATCGCGCCGTACGATCATGACGTGCTGCATCGCGAGGCGGCGCTGCTGCCCGAATGGTATGCCCCGGCGGTCGGGCTGGATGTCGACGTCGCGGGCTATCATGCGGCCTGGGATGCGGTGTTCGATCACGCGCTGACCGATGCTCCGGTTACCGTGCTGCGCGACTATCATGCCGAAAACCTGATGCTCGTCGGGTCGGGGAAGGGGCTCGGCCTGCTCGATTTTCAGGACGCGTTGGCGGGCCACCCCGCCTATGATCTCGTATCGCTGTTGCAGGATGCGCGACGCGACGTCGATCCGGAGGTCGAGCGCGTGATGCTGGATCGCTATCGCGCAGCGACGGGCGTGGGCGAGAGTTTCATGGACGCCTATCATGTGCTGGGCGCGCAGCGGAATGCGAAGATCATCGGCATCTTCACCCGCCTGTGGCGCCGCGACGGCAAGCCGCGCTACGCCGCGCTGTGCCCGCGCGTGTGGAGCTATCTGGAACGGGACCTGTCGCAGCCGGCACTGGCGCCGGTCGCGCGCTGGTTCGACGAGAACGTGCCGCCCGAATTGCGCGGCGATCCGAAGGTGCTGTCCGCATGACCCGTCAGCGTTCGCTCCGCCCCGACCCAGGCGGCGCCGTGCCGCACACCGCGATGGTGATGGCGGCCGGAATCGGCAAGCGCATGCGCCCGCTCACCGCGACGCGGCCCAAGCCGCTGGTTGAGGTGGCGGGCAAGCCGCTGATCGATCACGTCTTCGACCGACTGATCGACGCGGGCGTGGCCAAGGCCGTCGTCAACGTCCATTATCTGGCGGATACGCTGGAGGCGCATGTCACCAACCGGTTCGACGGGATCGAGGTGGCGATCAGCGACGAGCGCGCGCAGCTGATGGAGACGGGCGGCGGGCTGGTGCAGGCCCGCGGCCAGCTGGGCGACGACCCGATCCTCGTCGTCAACAGCGACAATTTGTGGATCGACGGGCCCGTCGACGCGATCAAGCTGTTGAGCCATCGCTGGGACGATGCCACGATGGACGCGCTGCTGCTCGTTGTGCCCTATGCACGCGCGCATAATCACAAGGGGCAGGGCGATTTCCGCGTCGCGGCCGACGGCCGGATCGTCGGGCGGCGCAAGGCGGGGGCGACCGCGCCCTTCGTCTACACCGGCATCCAGATCCTGCACCCGCGCCTGATCCGCGACTGGCCGGAAGGGCCGTTCTCGACCAACCTCTTCTGGAGCCGCGCGATCGAACAGGGCCGGGCCTATGCGCAGGTCCATCAGGGCCTGTGGTTCGACGTCGGCACCCCCGCCGCGATCCCCAAGACGGAGGCGATCATCGCCAATGGCTGAGGCGCGTCCTGATGGCGGTGCCAGCCCGCTCCCCCTCCCGGCCGCCCACACGGTATCCTGATGGGTGGCCGGGAGGGGGAGCGGGCCGGAACCGTCGAGCATAGAAAGCGCCCGCAACTCTTCACCATTCCGGCGCACCGCGCGTTCGCCGACACGCTGGTCGCGGGGCTCATGAAGCGGACCGGTGGCGACGCGATGGCGCTGGCGCGCGGTCTGATCCTGCTGCCCAACAACCGTGCCGCCCGCGCGGTATCGGCGGCGTTCGTGCGGGCGAGCGGCAGTGGCCTGCTGCTGCCGCGACTGGTGACGCTGGGCAGTCCCGATCTGGGCGAGGCGGTGGGCGCGGCGCTCGACCCGGTCGACGATGCCGATCCGCCGCCGCCGGCAATCGCGCCGATGCAGCGCCGGATGATCCTGGCGCGACTGGTGTTCGAGGAGCGCGCCGCCGCGGGCGTGCCCGTCGATGCCGCGGAGGCGGTGCGGCTGGCGGGCGAACTCTGCCATACGCTCGATCAGTTGCTGGTCGAGGAGGTCGAACCCGAGCGTTTGCGCGATCTCGATCTCGCGCCCGAGCTGACCGATCATTGGCAGCGTGCGCTCTCGACCTTCCGGATCGTGCTGGAGCGCTGGCCGGGTGAGCTTGCACGACTGGGTCGGATCGACGCGGCGACGCGGCGGCGGATGCTGCTCGACCGGTTGGTGACGCGCTGGCGGACGCGGCCGCCCGCGGGCTTCGTCTGTGCGGCCGGCGTGACCGATCCCGCGCCCGCGGTGGCGCGGCTGCTGCGCTGCGTTGCGGAGGCGCCGCAGGGGTTGACGGTGTTCGCCGGGCTCGATCTCCAGATGCCCGAGGGCGAGTGGGATGCGCTGGGGCCGCACGCGCCCGATCCGGTGACGGGGCGCATCCGCCGGTCGATCGAGACGCATCCGCAATTCCACCTGAAGCTGATCCTCGACCGCATGGGCGTCGGCCGCGGCGAGGTGGCGCATTGGCCGGGCAGCGCCGGGCCGGACGCAGGGGCGTTGCGCGGGCACGCGATCGCCAACGCTCTGGCGCCGGCCGCCTTCACGGGCAAATGGACCGAGCTGAAGGCCGAGGACCGGCGCCTGACCGGGGTCGCCGCCGTGGAGCTCGCGACACCGGCGGAAGAGGCGCAGGCGATTGCGCTGGCGCTGCGCGGTGCGATCGAGGAACCGGGCAAGACCGCCGCGCTGGTGACGCCTGATCGCGCGCTCGCCCGCCGGGTCAGCGCGCATCTGCGGCGGTGGCAGATCGAGGCGAACGATACGGCGGGCCGGCCGCTGTCGATCCTGCCGCCCGGCACGCTGCTGCTCGCGCTCGCCGAGGCGGCGGCGCAGCGGTTCGCGCCGCTGGCACTGCTGGCGCTGCTCAAGCATCCGCTGGTGAAGGTCGACCCCAGTGACCGTGCCCTGCGGGGCGCCTGGCTGGACGGGACGCGCACGCTGGATCGCGCGTTGCGGGGGCCGAGGCCGGCGGCGGGACTCGACGGGATCATGGGCCATCTGCTGGCCAACCGGCGGGATCGGGCGGCGACGTGGTTCGCCGAGCCGGTCGGCCTGTTGAAACCGATCGAACTGGTATGCGATCAGGGGCCGCAGCCGTTGTCGGCGCTGCTGGCGGTGCTGCGTGAGACGGCGCAGGCGCTATGCGGCGACAATCTGTGGTCGGGACCGGCGGGACGGGCCGCGGCGGAGTTCCTCGACGCGCTGGAGGCGGAGGCGGCGGTCGGGCCGCCCCGCGTCGCGCCCGATGGCTTCCCGCCGTTGCTGCGCGGGTTGCTCAACGAGGTGGCGGTGCGGCCGGGTTCGGGCGTCGGCCATCCGCGCATCGCCATCTATGGCCCGATCGAGGCGCGATTGCAGACCGCCGACCTGATGGTGCTCGGCGGGCTGAACGAGGGCGTGTGGCCGGGGCGGCCGGCGCCCGATCCGTGGCTGGCACCGCGCATCCGGGCGGCGCTGGGGCTGGCCGGGCTGGAGCGGAGCGTCGGTATCGCGGCGCACGATTTCGGCCATGCGCTGGGCGCGCCGCGCGCGCTGGTGACGCGGGCGCGGCGCGATGCGGCGTCGCCCGCGCTCGCGTCGCGGCTGTGGCTGCGGTTGCAGGCGATGGCGGGGGATCGCTTCGTTCGAGCCCACGATCTGGAAGGGTGGGCGCTCGCGCTGGACGACCCGCGCGAGCATGTGCCCGCCGACCGGCCGGCGCCGATGCCGGGACCGGCGCTGCGGCCCAAGGCGATCTCCGTCACCGAGATCGACCGGCTAAAGGCGGACCCTTACGCCTTTTACGCGCGCCGGGTGCTGGGGCTGATGCCGCTCGACCCGGTCGATGCCGATCCCAGCGCGGCGTGGCGCGGCACCGCCGTCCACGATATCCTCGAGCAATGGTGGAAGCAGGACGGTTGCGCGCCGGACGCGCTCGTCGCGCGCGCCACCGCGATGCTGGAGGACGAGCGGACGCACCCGATGATGCGCGCCTTGTGGCGACCGCGGCTGATGGAGGCGGTGCGCTGGATCGCCGACACCGTGACGGCGCTGGACGCTGAAGGACGCACGGTCGCCTCGGCGGAAGGCAAGGGCCATGTGACGATCGCCGGCGTCACGCTATCGGGCCGGTACGACCGCGTCGATCGGCTGGCGGACGGCACGCTCGCGATCGTCGATTACAAGACCGGCAAGCCGCCCTCCGCCGCCGCGGTGCGCGCGGGGTATAGCCTGCAACTCGGGCTGCTTGGCGCGATCGCGGAGCGGGGCGGCTTTCAGGAGGTGAAGGGCAAGGCCGGCGGCTTCGAATATTGGTCGCTCGGCAAGAAGAAGGATCAGTTCGGCTATATCGAGACGCCGGTGGATGCCGAGGGCAAGCGCGACAAGATCGTCACGACCGAATTCACGACGATCGCGGTCAGCAATTTCGTGGACGCTGCCGGCACGTGGTTGACCGGCGATGCGCCGTTCACCGCGAAGCTGGTGCCGGAATATGCGCCTTATGCCGAATATGACCAACTGATGCGCCGGGACGAATGGTATGGCCGGGACTGAGTTAGCGACCCTGCCGCGGCTGAAGGGCGCGCAGGCGGCGGCGAGCGATCCGCACGCGCACGTCTGGCTGTCCGCATCGGCCGGCACCGGCAAGACGCAGGTGCTCGCCGCGCGCGTATTCCGCCTGTTGCTGCGTGGCACCGATCCGTCGGCGATCCTATGCCTGACCTTCACCAAGGCGGGCGCGGCGGAGATGGCGCAGCGGATCAACAACCGGCTGGCCGCCTGGGTGCGCATGCCGGCGCCGCAGCTGTACGCCGATCTGGAAGCGCTGGGCGAGAAGGGCACGCCGGACCTGCAGGCGCGGGCGCGCACGCTGTTTGCGGGTGTGCTCGATGCGCCGGGTGGCGGCCTGCGCATCCAGACGATCCATGGGTTCTGCCAGAGCCTGCTCGCCGCATTTCCGGTCGAGGCGGGGCTGACCCCCGGCTTCCGTCCGCTGGAGGCACGCGAAGAGGCTGTGCTGGCGCGCGAGACGCTGGCGACCCTGCTGACCGATGCCGAGCGCGAGGGCCGCGAACGGCCGATCGAAACGATCGGCGCGCTGTCGCTGCGGCTGGGTGAGGGCGGGGCGGAGAGCTTCCTGCTCGCCTGCGCACGCGCGCTGCACGCGCTGGAGGCGCTGCCGATTGGGATCGGCCCATGGTTGCGGCGCGCGCTCGACCTGCCGCAGGGGGATATCGGCGAGGCCTTGGCCGAGGGCTGCGACTGTATCGACACCGATCTGGTCGAGCGGCTGGCAGCGGCGAACACCGCCTGGGGTGCGGCGACGGGGGTAGGGCATGCCGAAACGCTCAACCGCTGGCTCGCGGCGGCACCGGCGGAGCGGGCCGCGACGCTTGGCGACCTTGCAAGCGTGGTGCTGACGGGGAAGAACGAACCGCGTAAGGCGTCCAAGAAGCTGATCGATGCCGAACCCGATTATGCCGAGCTGGCGGCCGCGCTGGGGCAGCATTGCCTCGACCTGCTGTCGCTCACCGCGCGGGCCGCTTATGCCGATCTGCTGGTCGCCGCGTTGGAGGTGGGCCGCGACTATGCACGCGCCTATGCCGCGGCGAAGCGGCGGACCGGGGCGGTCGATTTCGACGATCTGATCGGCGTGACGGTGCGGCTGCTCGAACAACCGGGCATCGGCGAATGGGTGCGCTACAAGCTCGACCAGGGCACCGAGCATGTGCTGATCGACGAGGCGCAGGACACCAACCTCAACCAGTGGCGGATCGTCACCGCGCTGGCGGGGGAGTTTTTCGTCGGGCGCGGTGTGCATGCGCCGTCGACCCGCACGCTCTTCACGGTCGGCGATTTCAAGCAGGCGATCTTCGGCTTTCAGGGCACGGACCCGATCAACTTCCGCTGGGCGGAGGGGCATTTCGCCGGTCGCGCGGCGGAGGTGGAGGGGGCGGACGACTGGCCGGAAGAGGAACGCGGCCTGCCGTTCCAGCGCTTGTCGCTGACGCATTCGTTCCGGTCGACGCGGCCGATCCTGGAATTCGTTGATGCCGCCGTGGCCGCGGCGGGGGAGCCGGGCCTCGGTGCGATCGACGCGATGCAGGCGCACGCGAGCGAGGTGCCCGGCCCCGGCACGGTCGAGCTGTGGCCGCCGGTGATCGCGGGCGGCAGCGATGCCGACGAGGAAGCGTGGATCGACGATGCCGTCCGCGAACAGGCGGTGCGCATCGCACGTGCGGTGCGCGACTGGCTGAACGGCGGCCTGATGCTGGAGAGCAAGGGGCGGGCGCTCAGGCCCGAGGACGTGATGATCCTCGTCAAGCGGCGCGGCGACCTCGCCTCGCTGATCGTCGCGCGCTTGTATGCCGAGGGTGTGCCGGTCGCGGGCGTCGACCGGTTGCGGCTGAACGCACCGCTGGCGGTGCAGGACCTGCTCGCCGCAGTGCGCTTCGTCTTGCAGCCGGAGGACGACCTGTCGCTCGCCGCGCTGCTCGTGTCGCCGCTGATCGGCTGGACGCAGGACGAGCTGATGCATGCCGCGCCGCGGGAGCACGGCAGCCTGTGGCGGCACCTGACGCAGACGCTGTCGGAGGAGCGCTTGGCGCCGCTGCGCGCGATGCTGTCGCGCGCCGATATCGCGACGCCGTACCAGTTCCTCGAAGAGATCCTGTCGGGACCGCTCGACGGGCGGCGCAAGCTGTTGCTGCGGCTGGGGGCGGAAGCGCGCGATCCGATCGAGGAACTGCTCAACGCCGCGCTCGCCTTCGAGACGACCTCGACGCCGTCGCTGCAACGCTTCCTCGACTGGTTCGATCGCGGCGATGTCGAGATCGTACGCGACCCGTCAGCGCCGCTCGACGCCGTGCGCGTGATGACGGCGCATGGCGCAAAGGGGTTGCAGGCGCCGCTCGTGATCCTGGCAGACGCGACGGTCGATCCCACCGCCGCGCCGCGCGCGCTGGTGCGCTGGGTGCCGGAGCCGGGGGCGCAGCCCATCCCGATCTTCCGACCGCGATCGGGCGAGCGTGGCGGGCCGCTGGATGTAGCGATCGGCGAGGTCGAGCGCCGCGAGTTGGAGGAGCATTGGCGGCTGTTCTACGTTGCTGCGACGCGGGCCGAGGAACGGCTGGTGATCGGCGGCGCGCTGGGGCCACGTGCGCAGGGCGAGCCGCCGGTCGCGAGCTGGTATGCCGCGGCGGCACGCGCCCTGACCGAGCTGGGTGTGCCGGACGAGGGGCCGCGCGTGTTCCGTGGCTCCGATCCCCAGCCGCCGGTCAAGCCGCGCGGCGCCGCCCTGGAACGCCCGCCCGAACGGGTCGTGCTGCCCGATTGGGCACATGTGCCCGCGCCGCCCGAGAGCCGTCCGTCGCGCCCGCTGACCCCGTCCGCACTTGGTGAGGATGAGGTGAGCGATCCGCCGCCCGGCCCCGCGATGCGCGCCGCCGCCGAACGCGGGCGGTTGTACCACGCGCTGTTCGAACGCCTGCCGCCAGTCGAGCCGCAGCATCGCGCCAGCTGCGCGGAACGCTGGCTGGCCACCGCGGGCGGTGTCGCCGATGCGGCCGAGCGGCAGCGGATCGTCGCGGGCGTGCTCGCGGTGATCGAGAACCCCGCCTATGCGCCGCTGTTCGGCCCCGACAGCCTTGCCGAGGCGCCGATCGCCGCGACGCTCGCCAACGGCATGGTCGTGTCGGGCACCGTCGACCGGCTGCTGATCGCGCCGGACGCGATTCGCCTCGTCGATTTCAAGACGGGGCGCCGGGTGCCGGACAGCCTCGACGATATCCCGCCCTATCACCTCGATCAGATGGCGGCCTATGTCGCGGCGCTGCGCGTGATCTTCCCCGATCGCACGACCGAGGCGGCGCTGCTCTACACCGGCGGGCCGCGCCTGTTCGAATTGCCCGCCGACACGCTCGCCGCGCACAAGCCGCGCTTTCGCCTTCCGGAGCAAAGCTAGGGGCCTGACGGTTGAGCCGGGCGGCACGCCATCCTAGATGGACAGCAAAGGAGATACCCATGGCTACCAAACAGATCACCGACGCCAGCTTCGACGCCGACGTCCTCAAGGCCGATGGCCCCGTGCTCGTTGATTTCTGGGCCGAATGGTGCGGCCCGTGCAAGATGATCGGGCCGAGCCTCGAAGAACTATCGGAAGAGCTGGGCGAGAAGGTGACGATCGCCAAGCTCAACATCGACGACAATCCCGATGCGCCGGGCCGTTATGGCGTGCGCGGCATCCCGACGATGATCCTGTTCAAGGGCGGCGCGCCCGCGGCCACCAAGGTCGGGGCCGAGCCCAAGGGTCGACTGAAGGCCTGGCTCGAGGGCGAGCTGGCGTAAGAGGGCGAGGGGCGGGCCCGATGGTCCGCCCTTTCTTCTCTTACCGTTCCCCCTGAGCCTGTCGAAGGGCGCGTGCCACGAGCGCGACGCTTGCGGAAAGCCACCCTTCGACCGGCTCAGGGCGAACGGGTTGGGAGGGTGGCCTCAGGCGTCCTCGCGGACCAGCCCCACCGCCCGCTCCCACATCGCCTCGCTCGCCGCCGCGATCATCACGTCGCGGGGATCGCCGATGCGGTAGGGGCTGCCATTCAGCTGACGCACCACACCGCCCGCTTCAGTGAGGAACAGCGCGCCGGCGGCATGATCCCAGGGCAGCGAGCGCTGGAAAATGGCGGAATCGTCCACCCCCAGCACCAGCCGCGGATATTGCTCCGCCGCACAGCGCGGCATCGGGTGGAGCGTCCAGTCGTCGCCCGCCCGAGCCGCAAGGTCGGCCTGCTCCGTACCGTCGAGGAAATAGGTCGGCACGCCCAACACGGGGCGTTCGTCCGTACGGGGACGTGTCGTCACCGCAACATCGTCGATGAACGCGCCGCCGCCGGCGACGGTGTGGCACAGCCGGTCTGCGACGGGATCGAGGATCCAGCCGGCAAGCACTTCGCCCTCCTTGGCGAGCGCGATCATGATGCCGAACGGGGTCTTGCCGCTGGCGTAATTGTTGGTGCCGTCGATCGGATCGACGATCCACACCCGGCCCTGATCGATGCCGTCGAGCAACGTCGCATCCGCCGCCACCGCTTCTTCACCTACCACCCGCGCCGATGCGTCGATCGCGACGAGGCCGGCGGTCAGCGTTTCCTCGCTCAGCCGATCGGCGATCGTCACCATGTCGTCCGCGGCTTTTTCCTCCACCTCGTCGGCGGCAAGGTTGCGGAAGCGCGGCAGGACGATGTCGGCCGCGACACGCCGCATCAGCTGGACGACGGCGTCATGGTGCGGGTGGTGCATGTCAGCTCCTGTAATCGGCGTTGATCGAGATGTAGCCGTGGGTCAGGTCGCAGGTCCAAACCGTGGCGGTGCCATCGCCCAGGCCGATGTCGACTCCGATTTCGATATGCTGGCCCTTGAGATGCGCGGCGACCGGCGCCTCGTCATAGCCCTCGACCGCAAGGCCGGCCTGCGCCACCTGCGTGTCGCCGAAGCGGATCGACAGACGGTCGCGTTCGGCGGGTTCGCCGGCCTTGCCCACCGCCATCACGACGCGACCCCAATTGGCGTCCTCGCCCGCGATCGCAGTCTTCACCAGCGGTGAATTGGCGATCGACATGGCGATGCGGTGCGCCGAACGGTCGCTGTCCGCGCCCTCGACCGCGATTTCGATGAGCTTGGTTGCGCCCTCGCCGTCGCGGACGACCAGCATCGCGAGCTGGCGGCAGAGGTCGGCGAGCGCAGCGGCGAAGGCATCGGCGCCCGCGCTGTCGCTGCTCTCGATCGGGTCATTGCCCGCCGCGCCCGTCGCGAAGGCGAGGACCGTGTCGCTGGTCGACGTATCCCCATCCACCGTGATGCACGAGAAGGTCTTGCCATTCGCCGCTGCCAGCGCGCCTTGCAGGAAGCCGGGCGCGACCGCCGCATCGGTGAAGATGAAGCCGAGCATCGTCGCCATGTCCGGCGCGATCATGCCCGATCCCTTGATGATGCCGACCAGCGTGACGGTCCGGCCATCGACGATCGCGGTCGTCATCGCGCCTTTCGGATAGGTGTCGGTCGTGCCGATCGTCTCCGCCACCGCCAGCCAATCGCACGGGGTCGCGGTGAAGGCGGCGTCGAGGCCCGCTTCTGCCTTGTCGATCGGCAGCGGCACGCCAATGACCCCGGTCGAGGCGACGAACACGTCCGACGGCTGGCAGCCGACATGCTGCGCGGTGCGCGCCGCGATCGCCTCCACCGCCGCGCGGCCGCGATTGCCGGTGAAGGCGTTGGAGTTGCCGGCATTGACCACCAGCGCACGCGCCTGGCCCAAGGGCAGCGCCTGCCGGCACCATTCGACTTCGGGAGAGGGGCATTTGCTTTGCGTCAGCACGCCCGCCACGCTGGTGCCCTCGGTCAGCGTCACGAAGGTGAGGTCGCAGCGATCCCACGTCTTGTACCGCGCACGGGCGACATGCGGGGTGACCCCGGCGATGGCGGGCAGGGCGGGGAAGGAGGCGGGGGCTAGCGGCGAACGGGCATGATCTGTCATGTCTCAAGCCTATAGAAGCTCGCGTGGCGGCTTCAACGACGGAACGATGACAGTTGAAAAGGGGAGGGACGATGGTTTCGAAAGCGATGGCGCTGGTAGCATCTCTCACGCTGACCGGCGCGGCTCTGCCGGGCCAAGATAATGCTGCGGCGGGCGCGAATGCGGAACCGGCAAACAATCCGGTCGACTGGATCGGCTACGCTGATTATCCGCCGGCATCCCTGCGGGCGCGCGAAGCCGGTACGGTCGCCGTTCGGCTCGTCGTCGGTTCGACGGGCCGCGTGACGGCCTGCCAGATCGTGGGATCGAGCGGGTACGCACGTCTTGATGAGGGCACATGCGCCACTTTGGTCGCTCGCGCGCAATTCGTTCCCGGTCCATCCGGCCGGACATTCGAGCGTCGAATCGTCTGGACGATCCCAGAGGGTGATTCCGCCGTTTCGATCGGCCAGCCCTTCACGCCCACGAAGCCGATTGATGTCGCGACGACCACCATGGAAGATTACGTTGCCGACGTAGCGATCACCGTGGGGTTCGATGGTAGGGTGGAAAGTTGTCGCGTGATCGAGGCAAAGCCGACGTACATGCCCACAGACCCCTGCGCACAGAACCCTCCAGGTACGCCCATGGGCGTCGGGTATGTTCGCGCCGGCAAACCCATCAAGGCGATCATTCATCGCCGAATGACGTCGAGCGTGAGTTTCGAATGAGATGCGACGGACGGATGCGGATGGACGACGGACCGCATCTGCAATAGGGACTGCCCCCGTGAACCTGCTGCTGCTCCTTTCCGCGCTGCTGTCCGCCCTGACCGGCGGTGCCTCTGCGGTGCGTGCGCCGGTGGCGGCGCATGCCGCGGCGGGGATCGTGGCGAGCGTGCAGGCCGAGGTGCGGGCTGCTCGCGCGGCCAGCCGGCCGCAACAGCGGGTGCCGGGCCTGGCCGCGCTGGCCGATCTGGGCGTCACGACCGTGCTCGCGCTGCCCGCGGTCGAGCCTCTTTTTGCGAGCCGCCGGCGCGAATAGCGCGCGCGTGCGTTGCTTCGGCTACGGCCGACCCCATCTTTTCATGCACTCGACGCTGCGCGCCCTTCGTCCGTGCGCGCGCGCACAATCATCAGGAATCAGCCTATGTTCGGCGGCCTTGCCAAGTCCATTTTCGGGTCCTCCAACGATCGTTACGTGAAGTCGCTGGGCAGCGTCGTCCAGAAGATCGCTGCGTTCGAACCGCAGCTTCAGGCGCTGTCCGACGAGGAACTGGCGGGCCAGACCGCCAAGTTCCGCGAGCAGCTGGCGAACGGCACCAAGCTCGACGACCTGTTGCCCGAAGCCTTCGCCACGGTGCGCGAGGCGGCGGTGCGTGTGCTCGGCATGCGTCACTTCGACGTGCAGATGATCGGCGGCATCGTGCTCCATCGCGGCGAGATCGCCGAGATGCGCACGGGTGAGGGCAAGACGCTGGTCGCGACGCTCGCCACCTATCTCAACGCGCTGCCGGGCGATGGCGTCCACGTCATCACCGTCAACGACTATCTCGCCGCACGCGACGCGGAGTGGATGGGGCAGGTATACCGCTTCCTTGGCCTGACGGTCGGCGTCATCATCCCGAACCTGACCGACGAACAACGCCGCGCCGCCTATAACAGCGACATCACCTACGGCACGAACAACGAGTTCGGCTTCGACTATCTGCGCGACAACATGAAGTATGAGCGCAGCAGCATGGTGCAGCGCGCCTTCGCCATGGCGATCGTCGACGAGGTCGATTCGGTGCTGATCGACGAAGCCCGCACGCCGCTGATCATCTCGGGGCCGACCGACGACAAGTCGGAGCTGTACATGAGCGTCGACGCGATCGTGAAGCAGCTGACCCCCGACGATTACGAGAAGGATGAGAAGCAGAAGACGATCATCCTGACCGAAGACGGCACCGAACGCGCCGAGCGTCTGCTGGAAGCGGCCGGCCTGCTGCAGGGCGCGAACCTGTACGATTTCGAGAACACGCAGGTCGTCCACCACCTCAATCAGTCGCTGCGCGCCAACATGATGTTCAAGGCGGACACCGATTATATTGTCAAGGACGGCAAGGTCGTCATCATCGACGAATTCACCGGTCGCATGATGGACGGGCGCCGCTGGTCCGACGGCCTGCACCAGGCGGTCGAGGCGAAGGAGGGCGTCACGATCGAGCCCGAGAACCAGACGATGGCCTCGATCACCTTCCAGAATTATTTCCGCATGTACCCGAAGCTCGCCGGCATGACCGGCACCGCGGCAACCGAGGCGGCCGAATTCTACGACATCTACAAGATGAACGTCGTGACGATCCCCACCAACGTGCCGGTGCAGCGGATCGACGAGGAAGACGAATTCTACAAGGATACCAACGACAAGTTCCGCGCGATCGCCAAGAAGATCCGCGAACATGCCGCGCTGGGCCAGCCGGTGCTGGTCGGCACGGTGTCGATCGAAAAGTCCGAACTGCTCAGCGAATTCCTGGTCCAGGAGGGCGTCGAGCATAAGGTGCTGAACGCGCGCTACCACGAGATGGAGGCGCATATCGTGGCGCAGGCGGGCCGCAAGGCCGCCGTCACGATCGCAACCAACATGGCCGGCCGCGGCACCGACATCAAACTCGGCGGCAACCTCGAATTCCGTATGCTCGACGAGCATCCGGACCTGGTCGAGGGCACGCCCGAATATGAAGCCGAGGCGACGCGCATTCGCGCCGAGATCGAGGTCGAGAAGCAGGAAGTGCTCGCCGCGGGCGGCCTGTTCGTGCTCGGCACCGAACGCCACGAATCGCGCCGCATCGATAACCAGTTGCGCGGTCGTTCGGGTCGTCAGGGCGATCCCGGCCTGTCGCGTTTCTACCTCAGCCTCGACGACGATCTGCTGCGCATCTTCGGGCCGGACACGTTGTTCGCCCGCATGATGCGCTCGAACATCGAGGATGGCGAGGCGATCGGCAGCAAGTGGCTGTCGAAGGCGATCGAGACCGCGCAGAAGAAGGTCGAGGCGCGCAACTACGACATCCGCAAGCAGGTCGTCGAATATGACGACGTGATGAACGACCAGCGCAAGGTCATCTACGAACAGCGCGCCGACATCATGGATGCCGATGCGGTGGGCGACGTCGTCACCGATATGCGTGCCGAGACGGTCAACGTGATCGTCGGCGGTGCGTGCCCGCCCAACAGTTATCCCGAACAATGGGATATCGAGGGCATGAAGGCGGGTCTGGTCGACGTGCTCAACCTCGACCTGCCGATCGACAACTGGCTGAAGGAAGAGGCGATCGACCCCGAGATCGTCGAAGAGCGCGTGCAGGAAGCCGCCGACGCCGCCATCGCCGCCAAGTCGGCGGAGCTGGAGCCGGAGACGTGGACGCAGGTCGAAAAGTCGATCCTACTCCAGAACCTGGACCATCACTGGAAGGAGCATCTGGCGACGCTCGACGCGCTGCGCCAGGTCGTCCACCTGCGCGCTTATGCGCAAAAGACGCCGATCAACGAGTATAAGCAGGAGGCCTTCAGCCTGTTCCAGCGCATGCTCGACGCGATCCGCGAGGACGTGACGAAGACGATCGCGCACGCGCAATTCCAGCTGCAGCCGCTGCCGACCGACCTGCCTGAACTGCCCGACTTCATCACCACGCATTTCGACCCGTTCACGGGCGAGGACGATTCGAACGACATCGATGCCGGCACGATGGGCCGCATCACCGCGCAAATCCCGCCGATGCAGATGATGCAGCCGGATGTGCCGACCGAGCTGGGCGACAATCCGGAGCTGTGGGACGGCCGCGTGAACCGCAACGCGCCGTGCCCGTGCGGTTCGGGGCGCAAGTACAAGCACTGCCACGGCGCGGTGACGGTGTAAGGGGCGGGGACGCTTTAAAAGCCCCGTCACCCCGGACTCGTTCCGGGGTCCACCGTGCGGCAAGGGGGCGTTGGAGATTCCAGCGCTGCCCCCGCGGCCCAGTAGACCCCGGAACATGTCCCGAGTGACGGCGGTAATACCGCAGCCGCTACACACGAAAAGGCCGGGCCACCCTGCGGTGACCCGGCCTTTTCGTTACATCTGAAGCAGTCTTACTTCGGCAGCACCACGCTCGGGCCGATGCTGTTGACCACCGCGCGGGCGTCGAAGGCGCGCAGGTTGTCACGCGGGATGGGGCCCTTGCGCATCACGATCTCCGCGCTCGCTTCGTAGCGATCGATCGTGCGGATATCGAAGTCGTTACCCCAGGGGCCGAACCCTCCTCCGAACCACGGATCCCAGGTGCGCCAGCCGAACCCGCGGCCGTAATAGCGCCACGACGGACCCCAATAGCCGCCGAAGCCACCATAACCCCAGCCGCCGCCGATGCCCGGCGTCGTATAGGTGCGCGACTGCAGATCGGTGTCGCGGTTGGCCATGACGAAATAGTCATAGCCGTTCTGCAACGTCAGCTCGGCGGCACGGAACAGCAGATAGCGTTCGACCGTGTCGCGCGACGTCACGCTGTTGCCGGCGAAATTGACCAGGAAGCGACCTGGTTCGATCTGACGGTCGCTATAGCCCGTGCGGTTGAAACCCTGCCCGGTGGCGGGACGATAGGTGGTTTCGGTCGCGCAACCCGCGACCATCAACGTGGAGGCGGCGAGCGCCGCGACCATAGCCTTGCGGCCAAGATGCATCATGACACCAATACTCCATTCGCGCGCGGGTGCGGCGAACCCCGCGCGTATATCCACTTCCGTCCGAACGAGCGATGAACGACTTGGCTCCGTCCGGCAACGTTTCGTCGCGATCACGCGCCGATGACATGCAAAGCGACGCTGCGCCGATGCGGCGCAATCCGGTGCTCGAACAGATAGATACCCTGCCACGTCCCCAGCATCGGTTCGCCGTCTGCGACCGGTATCGACAGCTGAACGCCGGTCAGCGCCGCCTTCAGATGCGCGGGCATATCGTCCGGCCCTTCGTCGTCATGTTCGTACGCGCCACTTTCGGGCGCGAGTCGATCGAAATAGGCCTCCATGTCGCGGCGGACGGCCGGTGCGGCATTCTCCTGGATGACGAGCGAGGCCGAGGTATGCTGGCAAAAGAGCGTGAGCAGGCCTTCGCCGATCCCCTGCGCCGCCAGCCATTCGCAGACGGGTGCGGTGATGTCGACCAATCCTTTGCGGCGCGTCTGGATCGTCAGCGTGCCGACCGACTGATGCATGTTGGCTCCTTTTCGCGGTTGAGGCGCCTTGCCAACGCGCTGCCGCCACGTTCGGACCCTGACTGCGTCAAAGGACATAGACGATGCCCGCGCAAAACCGCTGCATCGCAGACTTCAGCGTCGCGCCGCGACACGGATGCTGACTTTCATCGCGACGATCGCGGGAACTCGGGCAAGCCGTGGCTGCCGAGTAGCCTCCTAATGCGCACGAACGCCGCCAAGGGGGCGCCACGCACCGGACGTTTGCAATGGAGCGGGGACGACGGGCGCGGGACGGAGCAAGCGCGGCGTCGCGGCCGATCCCTGTCCGTCGGAAAGTTATTCGCTGTCGACGGGCTTCTTGGCGGTGACGGCCATCAGCACGGGGACGGTCAACAGGGCGGCAGCCATGGCGCCGATCGCCACTTCCAGAAAGATCTTAGCAAAGCCTCTCCAGCGGAAGCGTTGATCGCTTCTCGCATTGGGGCATGATGCGGACGAGTCGAAGCCGGTGCAAGCGTTTTCGCTGCCCGGCTGCGCACAAGACGCTGACGATGTGGGCGAAAATGGCTCCCTGAGTAGGATTCGAACCTACGGCCGCTCGATTAACAGTCGAGAGCTCTACCGCTGAGCTATCAGGGAACGCTGCGTCGTGGAGGGCGTCTATACCCACGAATTTTTGCGGCGCAACCCGTTAAAGCGAGTTTTCCACAGCTTCGTGCGGCATCGGCGGCTCAGGCGATGAATTGCTCCATCGTGATACGGTCGTCGAGCGCATGTTCGGGGTCGAACAACAGGGTCAGCTCGCGCGCGCGGTCGATCGCGACGCTGACTTCGGCGACATCGCGGAATTCGCGCTGGTCGGCGACGGCGGACACCGGGCGCTTGGCGGCATCGAGCACGCGCAGCGAGATACGCGCCTTGTCGGGCAGGATCGCACCGCGCCAGCGCCGCGGGCGGAACGGGCTGATCGGCGTCAGCGCCAGCATGTTCGACCCCAGCGGCAGGATGGGGCCCTGCGCGGACAGGTTGTAGGCGGTCGATCCCGCCGGCGTGGCGACGAGGATGCCGTCGCACGCCAGTTCCGGCATGACGACGCGCTCGTTGACGGTGACCTCAAGCTTCGCGGTCTGGCGGGTTTCACGCAATAGCGAGACTTCGTTGATCGCAGGCGCCTGATGGACGCGGCCGTCAATGCCGGTGACGGTCGCGGCGAGCGGCGACACCTTGAACGGCTTGGCGCGTGCCAGCCGCTCGTCGATGCCGTGGCGGCGCCACTCGTTCATCATGAAGCCGACCGTGCCGAGGTTCATCCCGAAGACGGGCACGGGCGGGCGGCGCCGGTCGAGGAGGCCATGCA
The DNA here is from genome assembly GCF_049896485.1 of Sphingomonas sp. DC4900. Classification (NCBI taxonomy): domain Bacteria; kingdom Pseudomonadati; phylum Pseudomonadota; class Alphaproteobacteria; order Sphingomonadales; family Sphingomonadaceae; genus Sphingomonas; species Sphingomonas sp. DC4900. The sequence goes on along the minus strand of NZ_JAFCUK010000005.1, from coordinate 167,656 downwards.
GCGTCTGGAGCATGAAGCCATCGCCGCCCAGCGCGATGATGACGTCGGCCTCAGCCGGATCGACCCAGTCGGCGGCGTCCGCCAGCTCGGCGGCCGCGGCGCGGGCAGGGGCCGTGGGCGATGCGACCAGCGCCCGCCGCTGATAGTCGGTCATCCCCCGGTCACGCTCATATGGCGCGCCACCGCCGGTGCAGCGCCCGCCGCGATGCGGAAATCGTGCCGGGCGGGCTTGCGCAGCAAACCGCGATCGATCGCGGCATCCAGGCCATCGATCCCGCCGTCGCGCAGCGCTGCCTTGAGGTCGACCTGATCGTCATGCCCCAGGCACATATAGAGTTTGCCCTCGGTCGTCAGCCGTACGCGGTTACAACCGTCGCAAAAATTGGCGGTGAGCGGCGAGATGAGGCCCAGGCGGGTCGCATTGCCCTCGACCTGCCAATAGCGCGCCGGGCCGCCGGTGCGATGCGTGGCGCGATACAAGAGGAAGCGCGCCGACAACGCCTCGAACACGCGCGTCAGCGGCACGAAGCGGTCGGTGCGATCCTCATCCACCGCGCCCAGCGGCATCGTCTCGATCAGCGACAGGTCGTGGCCTTCGTCGATGCACCATTGCAGCATCGCGGGAATTTCGTCTTCATTGAGGCCGGCGAGCGCGACGGCGTTGATCTTCACCGCCAGCCCGGCGCGCTTTGCGGCGGCGATGCCGTCCAGCACCTGCGCCAGGTCGCCGTGCCGCGTGATGTAGCGGAAGCGATCGGGGTCGAGGCTGTCGAGACTGACGTTGATCCGCCGAATCCCGGCATCGACCAGCGCATCGGCGTACTGCGCGAGCCGCGTGCCGTTGGTCGTCATCGTCAGCTCGTCGAGCCCCGCCCCCACGTGCCGTCCCAGCCGCTGCACCAGATCGGCGACGTCGCGGCGCACCAGCGGCTCGCCGCCCGACAGGCGGATCTTCGTCACCCCGCGCGCGATGAAGCGTTCGGCGATGATCGCGATTTCGTCGAGGGTCAGCAGCTTGGCACGGGGCAGAAAGGTCATCTGCTCCGCCATGCAGTAGCGGCAGCGCAGGTCGCACCGATCGGTGACGGAGATGCGCAGGTAGCGGATCGTCCGTCCCTGCGGATCGACCAGCGGGTCGGCGGAGGGGGCAAGGGCGCTGGTCATGACATGGGGCTAGGCCGACAACCATCCGCCGACAAGTCCGTTCCGTTAAGCCCGCTTCACCGTGACACAGCATTGTCGGTTAACCCCCGGGCGCCTAGGCAGGAATGGAATGGGGACCGTTACCGACAGCACACGATTGTTCATCGTCGCGCAGGACGATGATGCGGCAGCGCTCGCGGCGCTGGCGCAGGACGACGGCTGGGCGCCGGTCGTCGATACCGGCGGGCGTGAACTGGTCGCGCGGGCGCTGGCGAGTGGCGCGGCGGTGATCCTGGTCGATGGACGAAAGGCGCCGGCGGCCGGTCTGGCGGCGGTCCGCGCGCTGGGCGGCCTGATCGCCGCGACCGGCGCGGCGCTGCTGGTGCTGACCGACGACGGCGATACGCTCGACCAGCTCTACGCCGCGGGCGCGACGCATTTCCTGCGCGAGACGGGCGATCCGGCCGATATCCAGCTCGCGCTGCGCTTTGCGGCGCGGCACGCGACCCGCCATCAGGGCGAGCGGCGCGGCCCGGCGTTCGGGCTGCGCGCCGATCCGGAAGACGTCAGCGAACCGATTTCGGCCTGGCTCGAAGCCGGGCGGCATGTCGGCATCGTCAGAATCGCACTGTCGCGGCTCGATATCCTGAATGCCGCGCGAGGCCGTGCGGTGGGCGATGCGCTGATCGCCGAGGCGCATCGGCAGGTCCGTACGATGGCCGCCGAGCTGCTGGGCGACGATGCGGTGGTCGGCGCGCCGCGCGGCGGCGATATCGTCGTCGCGGCGGTGGCGGAGCAAGGCGCGCTGGTCGGCCTCGCGCGTGCGCTGGACGGCGCCCTGTCGCGTCCGATTGCGGTCGGGGGGCGACAGGCGGTGCTGGGCAGTCGCTGGAGCCTGGCGGAGAGCGCACCGGGCGACGATGCCGCCAGCCTGCTCCACCGCGCTGCGGAGGCATTGGTGTCGGCGAAGGCCAGCGACGGGCCGACGATCCGCGTCGCGGGGCCCGAGCACACCGCGCCGATCGATTCGCTCGCCATCGACCTCCACTTCGCGATCGAGCGCGACGAGATCGACATCCTGTTCCAGCCGCAGGCGCGAATCGATTCGCGGCGAATCACCGGGGTCGAGGCGCTGGCACGCTGGCGGCATGGGCGGCTGGGACCGCTCGGCGCTGACGTGTTGTTTGCCGCGGCGGAGCGTGCCGATCTCGGCCTCGTCCTGTCTGATCATATCCAGGGGCTGGTGCTGGCGCGGATCGCCGCGTGGCCAGAGACGCTGTCGCATGTGCGTGTCGCGCTCAACATTACCGCCGGCGACCTCGGCCGGCCCGGTTTCGCCTATTCCTTCCTGCGGCGCGTCGGTGCCAGCGGCGTGGCGTGCGACCGGCTGACCGTCGAGGTGACGGAGAGTGGCGCGATCCACAATCTCGATCGCGCGGCGGCGATCCTCACCGATCTGCGCGCGGCGGGGCTGCGCGTGGCGCTCGACGATTTCGGCACGGGCTATTCCAGCCTCGCCTATCTCACCACGCTGCCGCTCGATTACCTCAAGCTCGACAAGGCGCTGGCGCTGGGGATCGAACGGACGCGGCGCCACCGCGGCGTGGTACGCGCGGTGATGACGCTGGCGCGCTCGCTGGGCCTCGCCGTCGTGGCAGAGGGGATCGAAACCGATACCCAGCGGCAGCTGCTGGCGGCGGAGGGCTGCGCCTTCTACCAGGGCTTCCTGCTCGCGCCCGCACTGGATGACGCGGCACTGGCAGCGATGGTGGGAGACGGGACATGCTGACGATCGTGGCGGCGCTGGCATTGCCGGCCCCGGTGCAGGATGCGCAGGCGGCGATCGAGGCGGCGTTGGCGGACAGCGCGGCAGGCTGGAGCGCCGGGGACATGGCCCGCTTCCTCGCGATCTACGCCGACGATGCCGTGTTCGTGACAAAGAATGGCCTCGTCCGCGGCAAGGCGGCGATCGCGGCGCGCTATGACAAAAGCTATGGCGCCGACGCGAGCAAGCGCGGTGCGTTATCGTTCCGGATCCTCGGCGCGCGGGCGGTGGATACGACCCACCGCATGCTCTGGGCGGAATGGCAGCTGGCCTATCCCGATGGCCGCAGCGACAAGGGCGTGACGTCGCTGCTGTTCGAAAAGCAGGCCCGCGGCTGGAAGGTCATCGCCGACCACAGCAGCTGAGCCCGAAACCCGCTTAAGCCGCCATCACCCCGCCGCTTTCGCCAGCCCCTTCGACAGTTGCAACGCCCCATGCAGGCGCGACTTGGCATCCGGCCACGCGCGCTGCAGCACCAGCTTGCTGTCGGGGCGCAGCTTGGCGACGCCGTTGAGCCGCTCGACATAGGCGAGCAGCCCAGCGACGTTCGGCGGCGTATCGTCGTGGAAGCCGACCAGCACGCCCCGCGGCCCCACATCCATCTTGGCGATGCAGGCCTTGCGCGCATTGAGCTTGATCTCGATCACCTTGATGAGGTTCTCGGTCGCATCCGGCAGCGGACCGAAGCGGTCGATCATCTCGGCGGCAAAGGCTTCGATTTCGCGATTGTCCTCCAGCTCGTTGAGGCGGCGGTACAGGCCCATCCGCAGGTCAAGGTCGGGCACGTAATCGTCGGGGATCAGGATCGGCGCGTCGACCGTGATCTGCGGCGAGAAGTCGCGCGGACGGTCGCTCTTCAGCCCGCCGGCCTTGGCGTCCATGATCGCCTCTTCCAACATCGATTGGTAGAGTTCGTAGCCAACCTCCTTGATATGCCCCGATTGTTCGTCGCCAAGCAGATTGCCGGCGCCGCGAATGTCGAGGTCGTGGCTGGCGAGCTGGAACCCTGCGCCCAGGCTGTCGAGATCGGACAGGACCTTCAGCCGCTTCTCGGCCGTGTCGGTCATCATCCGTTCGGGCGGCGTCACCAGATAGGCATAGGCGCGCGTCTTCGACCGGCCGACGCGGCCGCGTAGCTGGTACAGCTGGGCGAGGCCGAAGCGGTCGGCGCGGTTGACGATCATCGTGTTCGCCGAGGCGATGTCGATGCCGCTTTCGATGATCGTGGTCGAGACGAGCACCTCGAACTTCTTGTCGTAGAAGGCGCTCATCCGCTCCTCGACCTCGGTCGCGCTCATCTGTCCGTGCGCGATGACATAGCGGACCTCCGGCACTTCGTTGCGAAGATACTCTTCCAGATCGGGCAGGTCGGCGACGCGCGGCGTGACGATGAAGCTCTGCCCGCCGCGATAATGTTCGCGCAGCAACGCCTCGCGCAGTACCACCGGGTCCCAGGGGATGACATAGGTGCGGACCGCGAGGCGGTCGACCGGCGGCGTCTGGATGACCGATAGTTCGCGGATGCCGCTCATCGCCATCTGCAAGGTCCGCGGGATCGGTGTTGCGGTGAGGGTAAGCATATGCACGTCCGCCCGCAGCGCCTTCAGCCGCTCCTTGTGCGTGACGCCAAACCGCTGTTCCTCGTCGACGATAACGAGGCCCAGGCGCTTGAAATCGATGGCCTTCGCCAGCAGCGCGTGCGTGCCGATGACGACGTCGATGCTGCCGTCCGCCAGGCCCTCTTTGACCCGCTTGGCTTCCGCCGCGGGAACTAGGCGCGACAGGCGGCCGATGTTCATCGGAAAGCCTTCGAATCGCGCGCTGAAATTGTTGAAATGCTGGCGCGCGAGCAAGGTCGTCGGGCAGACGACCGCGACCTGCTTGCCCGCCATCGCCGCGACGAAGGCGGCACGCAGCGCGATCTCGGTCTTGCCGAAACCGACGTCGCCGACAATCAGCCGGTCCATCGGACGGCCGGCGCCGAGGTCGCCCAGCACGTCCTCGATCGCGCGATCCTGGTCGTCGGTTTCGGCATAGGGGAAGCGATCGACGAAGCTCGGATAACCGGCAGGATCGGGTTCGAGCACGTCACCCGGATGCAGCGCGCGTTCGGCGGCGGTCTTAATGAGCTCACCCGCGATCTCGCGGATGCGCTCCTTCATCTTCGACTTGCGCCGCTGCCACGCCTCGCCGCCGAGCCGGTCCAGGCTCGCGCCCTCTTCCGACGAGCCGTAGCGCGACAGGACCTCGAGATTCTCGACCGGCACGAACAATTTGTCGCCGCCGGCATATTCGACCGCGACGCAATCATGCGGCGACTGGCCGACCGGGATCGAGGTGAGCCCCAGATATTTGCCGATGCCGTGATCGGCGTGGACGACGAGATCGCCCGGCGTCAGCGTCGCTAGTTCGGCGAGGAAGGCATCCGCCGACTTCTTGCGCTTCGCCCGGCGGACGAGGCGGTCGCCGAGCATGTCCTGCTCGGTCAGCACCGCCACGTCGGGGGCGGTGAAGCCATGGTCGAGCGGCAGCACGACGAGCGCGACGCCCGCGCTCTTCGACGTATCCGCGACGCCAAGTGCCTCGTGCCAGCTGTCCGCCGCCTTGGCGCCGTTGAGGCCGTGATCCTTCAGCAGATTGCCCAGCCGCTCGCGCGCGCCGACCGAATAGCTGGCGAGGACCGGCTTCCTGCCCTGTTTGCGTAGCGCGCCGAGGTGCTTGACGACGGCTTCGTAGACGTTCGCGCCGCCCGACCGCTCGGGCGCGAAATCCCGCGCGCCGTCGACGCCGAAATCGAGCACGCTCGCACTCTCCGGCTCGTGGAAGGGCGTGGTCAGATGCGCGTGGCACGCCTCCAGCCCTGCCGCCCATTCCTTGGCGTCCAGGTACAGGGTCTTCGCGGCGAGCGGCCGGTAGCTGCCGGGCTGTGCGGCCTCGGCGCGCTGGCGATTCTCGTAATAATCGGCGACCGCCTCCATCCGCGCCTCGGCTGCGCCGGGGACGCCGAAGTCGCGCACGATGACGTCGTCGGCGGACAGATGGTCGAACAACGTCGCCAATTTGTCCTCGAACAGCGGCAGCCAATGCTCCATGCCGGCAAGGCGGCGCCCATCGCTGATCGCCTGATACAGCGGATCGCCGGTCGCGGTCGCACCGAACTTGTCGCGATAGCGCGTACGGAAGCGCTTGATCGATTCCTCGTCGAGCAACGCCTCGGACGCGGGCAGCAGCGTGAAGCCGTCGATCCGGCCGGTGGTGCGCTGATCTTCGGGGCTGAAGGTCCGCACCGTCTCGATCTCGTCGCCGAAGAAGTCGAGGCGCAGCGCCTGCTCTTCCCCGCTCGGATACAGGTCGACGATGCCGCCACGCACGGCATATTCGCCCTGGTCGTGGACGGTTTCGGTACGGACATAGCCGTTCGCCTGGAGCAGCTTGGCGAGATCGTCGCGATCGATCCGCGCGCCCGGCTCCAGCGTCGCCACCAGCTGGCGTATCCGGAACGGCGTCAGCACACGCTGCGTCGCCGCATTGGCGGTCGTCAGGACGAGCTGCGGACCCTTGGCCGGGCGCTGCAACCGGTAGAGCGCCGCGATCCGCTCCGCCATGATCCGCAGCGTCGGCGAGGCGCGGTCATAGGGCAGGCAGTCCCAGGCCGGGAAGACGATCACCTCCAGTTCGGGCGCGAAGAACGGCGCCGTCGCCGCGACGGCGCGCATCGCGGCATCGTCCGGCGCGATGAACACCGCACGCCCCTTCGCTGCGCGGGCAAGGTCGGCGAGCAGCGACGGCTGAAACCCGGTGGGCACGCCCGACAGCGTCAGCGGCGTCTTGGCGGACAGGATCGTCTTGAGGTCGGGCATCATGGTCCTTGGAAGACGGTAAGATGAGAGGCAGACGTGTGCTCCAAACACTCCGTCACCCCGGACTTGTTCCGGGGTCCACCGGGCCGCTAGGGAAAGGCAAGAGGCTCAGGCTATTCCCCTCGCCGCGGAGTGGACCCCGGAACGAGTCCGGGGTGACGAAGGGTGTGGGGCGAGCTCAGTCCGCTCTCACTCCGCCACCGGCACGTAGCTCAGCGAGCGCATCTGCATCATCATGTCGCCCTCCCATTCCGGCGGGCAGGGCATCGATCCGATCGCCCAGGCCATGATATCGACATCCTGTTCCTCCAACAGCGCCTCGAACCAGTCGAGCTGTTCGGGCGTCCACCCCGCGCCATGCGCATCGAAGAAGCCGCCGATCATCAGATCCGCCTCTTTCGTGCCGCGATGCCAGGCGCGGAATTTCAGGCGCTTCAAGCGGGTGGCGTGATCCATAGGTCATCCAATACGAATAGCCCGGCGGATGCTGACGGCATCGGTCGGGTAGGCTAGAGGGGGCATGTAGTCATGCGTCCCGCCATCCTCAATCCGCTGTTCGCCGAGGTCACCGCGCTGAAAGGCGTGGGGCCTGCGCTCGCCAAGCCGCTCGACCGGCTGGGGCTGGCGCGCGTGGTCGACGTCGCCTTTCATCTGCCGAGCGGCTGGATCGATCGCTTGCCCCGCGAAGAGCTGGACGTCGCCGACGCCGGTCGCATCATTGCGATCACGGTGACCCCGCGCGACTATCGCACCAGCACCGGTCGCGGCCCGACGCGCGTGCAGGCGACCGATGCGAAGGGCAATTACGTCTCCCTCGTCTATTTCGGCGGGTCGTCGGGCTGGGTGAAGAAGCTGCTGCCGCTGAACGAGCCGCGCCGCGTGTCGGGCAAGCTGGAAAGCTATGGCGAGACGCTGCAGATCATCCACCCCGATCTGGGCGAGCCCGACGAACCGTTCCGCGAACGCGAGGCGATCTATCCGCTGTCGGAAGGCATGACGTCCCGCCGCCTTGCCGGATTCGCCGCGCAGGCGATCGAGCGGGCGCCCGATCTACCCGAATGGATCGACCCCAGCCTGAAGGCTAAGCGCGGCTGGCCCGACTGGCGCGACGCGCTCGCCCGCATCCACGCCGACCCGGCCGACAAGATGGCGCGCGAGCGCCTGGCCTATGACGAGATCTTCGCCAACCAGCTGGCGATGACATTGGTGCGGGCGGACACGCGCAAGCGGCGGGGCAGGGCGCTGGTCGGTGACCACCGTTTGCGTGACCAAGTGCGGCTGCCCTACAGTCCCACCGGCGCGCAATCGCGCAGCATCGCCGAGATCGAGGGCGACCTCGCGCAGACCGCGCCGATGCTGCGCCTGCTGCAAGGCGACGTCGGGTCGGGCAAGACGCTGGTCGCGGCAATGAGCCTGCTGATCGCGGTCGAGGCCGGCGCTCAGGGCGCGATGCTCGCGCCAACCGAAATCCTCGCACGCCAGCATTACGAGACGCTGCGCAAATTGCTGTCGGGCGTCGACGTCAACATCGCCGTGCTCACCGGGCGCGACAAGGGCCGCGCGCGCGAGGCGACGCTGATGGCGCTGGCGAGCGGCGATATCGATATCCTCGTCGGCACGCACGCGATCTTCCAGGAAGCGGTCGGCTATCGCGACCTGGCACTGGTCGTGGTCGACGAGCAGCACCGGTTCGGCGTCGCCGAGCGTATGATGCTGCAAGCCAAGGGCAAGGCACCGCCGCACCTGCTGGCGATGACCGCCACCCCGATCCCGCGCACGCTGACGCTGGCCCAATATGGCGAGATGGACGTCAGCCGCCTCGACGAAATGCCGCCCGGCCGCGAACCGATCGAAACGCGTGTCGTGTCCGAGGATCGGCTGGACGAGGTGGTCAACGCGATCGGCCGCCATATCTCCGACGGTGGCCAGGCCTATTGGGTTTGCCCCTTGGTCGAGGAAAGCGAGAAGAGCGACCTCGCCGCCGCCGAGATGCGCGCCGAATCGCTGCGTGCCCGCTTCGGCGACAAGATCGGCGTCGTCCATGGCCGGATGAAGCCGCCCGAGAAGGATGCGGTGATGGAGGCGTTTGCCGGCAACCGCCTTTCCGTTCTCGTCGCGACCACGGTGATCGAGGTGGGGGTCGACGTGCCCAATGCCACGCTGATCGTGATCGAACATGCCGATCGCTTCGGCCTTGCCCAGCTCCACCAGCTGCGCGGCCGGGTGGGGCGTGGCGGCGGCCTGTCGCGCTGCCTGCTGCTGCGTGGCGCGTCGCTCAGCGAGACGTCGCGCGCGCGGCTGGCGCTGATGCGCGAAACCAACGACGGCTTCCGCATCGCCGAAGAGGATCTGCGCCTGCGCGGCGGCGGCGAACTGCTCGGTACGCGTCAGTCGGGCGAGGTAACGTTTCGTCTGGCGCTGCCGGACATGCTCAGCGACCTGCTCCACTGCGCGCAGGACGATGCCCGGTTGCTGATCGATCGCGATGGCGGGCTGGAGGGACCGCGCGGACAGGCCGCGCGGATCGGCCTGTATCTGTTCGATCGCGACGCTGGCGTGGCGCTCCTGCGATCGGGGTAAGGGGTGAGCAGGTCAGCCCTGCATCGCGCCCAGGACCGCGTGATATTGGTTCGCCGGTATCGCCTTTTCGAACTGGCAGCCGATTCGGCCGCCAAGCGCCCAGCGCACGGCCGCCTGCATCTCACCGACCCCGGGCAGCGTCACGCGCAGCCATTCGCCCACGCTTACCTCGGCATCGCTGCGGATCATCACGCCCTGCGGTGACAGGTTCACCGCCAGCACCGACAGCGTCCGACGATCGGTCAGCACGGCACGGCATCGATGATGCACCTCGTCGCGCGGCTCGGCACGGCCGTCGATCGGGTGGGACAGGGCTTGCGACATGGCCGATACTCCTCACGCCCCGGACGTGGCTGTGACCATTCCGGACTGAAGCGATAGAAGAGTAACCGTTTACGCTTGCTTACTGTTCCCGAACGAGCAGGCCGTGGTTCTTCTTGCCCGCGGACAGCCGAACCGGCTCTTCGCCGACCGCGATCACGAGTGCCTCGTCGCTCACCTTGTCGGTGCCGATGCGGGCGCCGCCGCCGGCGATCAGACGGCGCGCCTCGCCCTTCGACTTGGCGAAGCCGAGCGCGATCAGCGCATCGACGACGTTGATCGATCCGCCCGCGACCGTGACGCTGGGCAGCGCCGCGCCGCTGGCGCCTTCCTCGAACGTGCGGCGGGCGGTCTCGGCCGCCTCCTCGGCAGCGGCGCGACCGCGGCACATCGCCGTCGCTTCGTTGGCGAGCACCTTCTTGGCCTCGTTGATCTCGGCGCCTTCCAGCGCCTCCAGCCGCGCGATCTCGTCCAGCGGCAGATCGGTGAACAGGCGCAGGAAGCGGCCCACGTCGCGATCGTCGGTGTTGCGCCAGAATTGCCAGTAATCGAAATGCGGCAGCTGATCCTCGTGCAGCCACACCGCACCCGCGACCGTTTTGCCCATCTTCTCGCCCGATGCGGTCGTCAGCAGCGGGGTGGTGACACCGAACACCTCGGTGCCGTCCATGCGGCGGGCAAGCTCGATCCCGTTGACGATATTGCCCCATTGATCGCTGCCGCCCATCTGCAGCCGCACGCCGCAGCGGCGCGATAGCTCCATGAAGTCATAGGCTTGCAGGATCATGTAGTTGAATTCGAGGAAGGACAGCGACTGTTCGCGATCCAGCCGCAGCTTCACCGAATCGAAGCTGAGCATACGGTTGACCGAGAAATGCTGGCCGACGTCGCGCAGGAACGGAATGTATTCCAGCGCATCGAGCCATTCGGCATTGTCGAGCATGATCGCGTCCGTCGGGCCGTCCCCGAAGGTCAGGAAGCGTTCGAAGATCCGCTTGATCGAGGCGACATTGGCCTGGATCCCGTCCTCGGCGAGCAGCTTGCGCGCTTCGTCCTTGAAGCTGGGGTCGCCGATCTTGCCGGTGCCGCCGCCCATCAGCACGACGGGCTTGTGCCCGGTTTGTTGCAGCCGGCGCAGCAGCATGATCTGCACCAGGCTGCCGACGTGCAGCGACGGTGCGGTAGGATCGAAGCCGATATAGCCGGGCACGACCTGCTTCGCCGCGAGCGCATCCAGCGCGGCCGCATCGGTGAGCTGGTGGAGGTAGCCGCGCGTCGCGAGCGTGTTCAGCAGATCGGACTGGTAGGTCATGGCGCGCGGTTAGCAAGCCGAACGCCGCACGTCACCTGTCCTGCGCGGCCGACGGAATTGCGCGTTACCGCCCCGACAGCTGGCTCAGCGGATCGACGGGCGTACGCCCCTTGCGCAGCTCGAAATGTACCTCTGGCCGGTCGGCAAGGCCGGTGTCGCCCGACAGCGCGATCGTCTGTCCCCGCTTCACGCTCTGGCCCCGCTGGACGAGCAGCTTGCTGGCGTGGCCATAGACGCTGGTCCAGCCGCCGCCGTGCTTGATGATGATCAGGCCGCCCAGCGCCGCGATCCCGTCGCCGGCATAAGCGACGACGCCGTCGGCACTGGCGCGGATCGCACTGCCCACCGGGACTGCGATCTTGATCCCGTCGTTGCGCTCTCCGCTGCGGCCGGGGCCGAAGCGGCGGACGACCTGACCGTCGACCGGCCAGACGAAACCACCTTGAAGGCGCGCCGGCGCCGCGACGACCTCCGTCGGTGGCAACACGCGCCGCGGGTTCGCGACCGGCCGCGCGGGCGCTTGACGGGGGGCGGGCGTCGGCTCGCCGCCGGTCAGGATGTCGTCGATGTCGAGGCGGAAGGCGGCGGCGCGCTCGGCCAGGCTGGGCGCCTGCGTCGGATCGCCGGGGATCAGGATACGCTGGCCGGCCCGCAGGATATAGGGTTCCTCCAGCGCATTGGCGGCGACGATCCGCGACCATTCGATGCCATAGGCGCGGGCGATGGCGATGCCCGTCTCGCCCTGCCGCACCAGATGATAGCGGCCGCCCGGAATGGTGAGCGTCTGCCCCGTCTGCACCGCAAAGGGCGGTTCGAGCGCGTTCGCGCGCGCGATCGCCTCCGCACTGGCGCCGGTGCGCTCGGCGATCCGGCGCAACGTGTCGCCCGGGGCGACGGTATAGCTCTGGGTCGCGACCACCTGCGCGTCGGGCGTCACGGGCCGCGCCTCCCATGCGGGGCGCGCGGTGGTGGGCATGGTCACCTGCCGCGAGGGAGGGGGCATTTCCTCACGCAAAGGCTGCGGGGCGTCCTGCTCGGGATAGCGCGCGGCGGGTTCGGGCGGCGGGTAAGCGGCGGCCGGGGGATAAGCGGGGCGGGGCGGGGGCGGGGCCTCGGTCGAGATGTCGTCGACGCTCGGAATACACGCCGACAGCATCAGCCCGGCCAGCGCTACCCCCGTGACGGTCCGACCCCGCGCCATCCGATCAGCCCTGCGGTTCGAGCCGGTCGAGCCCGCGTAGATAGGGTCGCAGCACCGCGGGCACGACGACCGATCCGTCCGCCTGCTGATAGTTTTCCAGCACCGCGACCAGCGTACGTCCGACCGCAAGGCCGGACCCGTTCAGCGTGTGAACGAAGCGGGGTGCCTTCTCGCCCTCCGCCCGGTAGCGCGTGTTCATCCGCCGCGCCTGGAAATCGCCGGTGTTCGAACAGGACGAAATCTCGCGCCACGCCTGCTGGCCCGGCAGCCATACTTCGAGGTCGAAGGTCTTGCGCGCGCCGAAGCCCATGTCGCCCGTGCAGAGCAGGATGCGCCGATAGGGCAGGTCCAGTGCCTCCAGCACGCTTTCCGCACAGCGCGTCATACGCTCATGCTCGGCGTCGCTGTCCTCGGGGCGGCAGATGCTCACCAGCTCGACCTTCTCGAACTGGTGCTGACGGATGAACCCACGCGTGTCGCGTCCGGCGGCGCCAGCCTCGCTGCGGAAGCAGAGCGTATGGGCGGTGAGCCGCATCGGTTCGGCGAGCGTGTCGAGGATCTGGCCCATCACCGATGCGGTCAGGCTGACCTCCGCAGTCGGGATCAGCCAGCGGCCATCGGTGGTGCGGAACGAATCCTCGGCGAACTTGGGCAGCTTGTCCGTACCGTACATCGCCGGGTCGTTGACCAGCACGGGCGGGTTGCACTCGACGTAGCCATTGTCGGCGGTCTGGTGGTCGAGCATGAACTGAGCGAGCGCCCGGTGCAGCCGCGCCATTGGCCCGCGCAGGAACGTGAAGCGCGCGCCCGACAGATCGGCGCCCGTCTTGAAGTCCATGCCCAGCGCCGGACCGATGTCGGCATGTTCGCGCGGCGTGAAATCGAACGCGCGCGGGGTTCCCCAGCGGGTCTGTTCGACATTGCCGGCCTCGTCCTCGCCGTCGGGGACGTCCGCGGCGGGCAGGTTGGGAATGGTGGCTAGCGCACGTTCAAGCGCCAGCCCCGCTTCGGCATCGGCGGCTTCGAGACCGGGCAGCGCCTCTTTCAGCGCCGCGACTTCGGCCATCAGCGCCTGCGCGCGTGCTTCGTCCTTCTGCGCCTTGGCCTGGCCGATGCCCTTCGACAACTCGTTCCGGCGGGTCTGCGCGTCCTGGGCGGCGGCAATCGCAGCGCGGCGCGCGTCGTCCAGCGCGATAAGCTCGGCGGAATGGGGGGCGGCGCCCCGGCGGGCGAGGGCGGCGTCGAAGGCGGCGGGATCGTCCCGGATGGCGCGGATATCGTGCATGGCGCGGCTATGCCCCGCCGCGCGTCAGGCGGCAACCCGCCCGCCTCGGCTGCGTTGAGCAGGGGATAGCAACGATCAGGAGAAGCCCCGATGCAGGTCCCCCACAATGCCTTCGTGCTCGTCGCCGACGGCCGCAAGGCGCTGTTCTTCCGTAACGAGGGCGATGCGGACTATCCCAATCTTCAGGTCGAGCATGCCGAGGAAAAGGTGAACCCGGCCGATCACGACCAGAAGACCGATGCCGCCGGCCAGGCCTCCTCGACGCAAGGCGGCACGATGGGCGAGACGGACTTTCACCAGCAGGAGGAGGATCGCTTTGCTGCCGAGACGGCCGATATGCTGAAGCGCCGCGCGCTGGCCAACGATTTCGAATCGCTGATCATCGTTGCCCCGCCCAAGACGCTGGGCGAGCTGCGCAAACATTATCACAAGGAGGTCAGCAACCGGCTTGCGGGCGAGCTGGCCAAGGACCTGACCGGCCATCCGGTGCCGGATATCGAACAGGCGCTGCGGTCCGCCTGACGCACGGCCTAACAAAAAAGGGGCTGCCGAGCGATCACTCGGCAGCCCCCCTTTTTTAATTCCGGAACCGGGCTTCGGATCAGGCCGCTTGCGGCTTGGCGAAGCGCTTGCGGGCGACCAGAGCGGCGGCAGCGGCGCCGAACAGCAGCACCATCGGCGGCGCGGGCACCGGCGCGGGCGGGCCGCCCGACGATCCGGTCGAACCCGGTGGCGGCGGGGGCGGCGGCGGTCCGCCGGTGGAGCTCCAGCCCTTCGAGCTCGAACCATACTGGCCCTGTCCCTGGCCCTGACCTTGGCCTTGCCCCTGGCCTTGGTTCTGCCCCTGACCCTGGTTCTGGCCTTGGCCCTGATTCTGGCTCTGGTTATTGTTATTATTGTTGTTGTTTTCGTTGTAATTCTGGTTCGTGTTATTGTTCTGGTTGTTGTTATTATTATTGTTTTGATTGTCGACGACGACGTTCGCGCCGCCCGTGGAGCTGCTGGTCGACGAACTGCTCGATACGTTACCCGACGAACTGCTCGACACGTTGCCGGACGACGAGGAACTGCTGGACGAACTGGTCGAGCTCGACCCGCCGCTGGACGTCGACGAAATCACGATGCTGCCCGACGACCCGGACGATCCGCCGCCGAAGAAGCCGCCCCCGAAGAAGCCACCGCCGCCGCCACCCCAGCCGCCGCTGCCGCCGACGACCACCGGCACACCGCCACCGCCGCCGGCTACGAAGCCTTCGGACGCGGGCAGGGGCACCGGCACCGGTGCAGCCTGGCTGGCGACCGTCACCACGGCGGGCGCGCAGGACGCGGTGGTCGTCGTGGTCACCACGCGACGGCGCACGGCCTTACGCTGGACCGCGGCGACCTGCCGATGCGCGACCACGCGCTTCTTGACCTGTTTCGTGTAGACGGGGCGGCTGGGACGTTCGGCGACGTGGACGGCGCCACCGCCGATCAACGCACCGCCACAGGCGCATGCGCACAATTTCGCCAAAGCCATCCGTACGGACATCGGGTCTCTCTTTCATTGCCGGTCCCTGCGGCCCGGATCGTCGTGTCGCAGCAACGGAGTGCCGCCTATGCCATTCAACGCAAAACAAACCGTTAAGTGCAAGTTTGTTAACCAGCAATTCGCTGCTTTTGCAGTGCTTCACCGAGATTGCACCATCTGATTCGCGGTTAACGTACCAGAGTGAAACAGCGGTGGGTTTCGCAATCGCGTTCCGACCGTAACGCAGCTTAGTCGCTGACTTGCAACCGTTCTGGTCCCATTCGCAATAAAAGTTCGTGCTGGCGATCGATTCGGTAACTCGCATCGCTTGTGGTTCCGTTCAGCCGCGATTATAGGCGCCTCACCAATATGGGGGCGGTCCCGGGTTCAAGTTCAGGGACCGGAGGGAGAGTGGCATGGCAACGCACGTAAGCCGCGTACACGACAGGAATGCCGACATGTTGCCCGCGAACGACGCCGGCGACTGGAGCGACGATGGTTATCGGCCCAGCCCCGATGAGCCGTTCATGAATCTTCGCCAGCAGACCTATTTCCGCAACAAGCTGCTCCGCTGGAAGGACGCGATCCTGCAGGACGCGGCCGGAACGCTCAACCAGCTGCAGCTCGACTCGCTGCGCGAAGCCGACCTGACCGACCGCGCCTCGAGCGAGACGGATTGGTCGATCGAACTGCGCACCCGCGATCGCCAGCGGAAGTTGGTGTCGAAGATCGAAGCAGCGATCCGCCGCATCGACGAGGGCGAATACGGCTATTGCGAAGTCACCGGCGAGCCGATCAGCCTCGGCCGGCTGGAGGCGCGCCCGATCGCGACGATGACGCTGGAGGCGCAGGAGCGCCACGAGCGTAACGAAAAGATTTCACGCGAGGATTGATCGTACGCCGGCCGTCGCGCTGCGATGCGTCGGCGTTTACGTTCTGGTAAGATTCGGGGCGGCATGCGGTGGGAGTTTCCCGGCCGATCATGACGAGGGCACCGGATATGGACAGCCTCTTCCACGCGTCTCTTACGGCATCCGACGATGCCGGGCCTGTCAACGACGGCGTCGTGACGCCGCGCCAGCCACCGCGCGAAAGCCTGCTGCTGGCGGCGCGGCTGTGGCTGCACGGCGATCATTGCGATCGCGAGGTTCGCATGCGCAACCTGTCGCCGGGCGGGGTGATGGTCGATTGCGGTGTGCTAAGGGAGCCGGGATCGCTGGTGCGGCTCGAGATGCCGGGGCTGGGCACCGTCGCGGGGAAGGTCGCCTGGTGTACCGCGGGACGGATGGGGATCGCGTTCGACGCCCCGATCGATCCGGCGCTGGTGCGCGACGAGGTCACTGCGGTCTAAGGTTCGCGGCGGGCGTTGCCCTTCGACGTGCCGCCCCTGCAAAAAGCCCCTCCGGGTTGGGGAGGGGCTGAATGGCGTCAGGCTCTACAGGCCCGTAAGCTCTTCCTTCAATTTCAGCTTTTGGCGCTTCAGGTCGGTGAGGATCGCGGAGTTGGGCATCGGGCGATGGGATTCGTCGGCGATGCGGCGGTCGAGCGCGGCATGCTTGGTTTCCAGTGCCTGTTGATGCGTCGTCTGCATTTCGGTGTACCTCCTGATGCATGCGTGTTGGGGGACTGAGTAAACCACCGAACATCCTAAAAGTCGTCACCGAAAATGGTTGAACGCGATTAGCCGAGGGGCATGATGCGACGACTTGGGTTGGTCGTCCGGCTGCGCTAGGGGCAAAGCGAGCCGCAGGGTGGTGGCAGGGGGTTTTACCATGGACGACGCGCAGATCATCGCCCGCCTGGAACAGCTGCGCACCGAGCATCGCGACCTCGACGCGGCGATCACGGCCTTGGGCGCCAGCGCGACGCCCGACCAATTGCAGCTCGCCCGGCTGAAGAAGCGCAAGCTGCGGCTGCGCGACGAGATCGCCTTATGCGAAGACCAGCTGATCCCGGACATCATCGCCTAAGCCGCCGGTGGTGTTTTTCCGTTTTGGCACAGGATCGACAGCAACGGCCGCTGGGCAGGCGGCGCACGCTATGCCACCGGTGAACGCATGACCGGCAGCCGTTCCGAATCACGCATCCATCGCCGCCTGATCGATTCGCTCTATACGGAGGCGATGCTGCTGGCGGACGAGGCGCGCAGCTATTTCGACGAGGCGGGACGGCTGGAGCGGGAAGCGCTCGACCCGCTGATCCGCGTCGGCTTTTCGTGCGAGTCGCTGAAGGTGACGACGCGGCTGATGCACGTCATCGCCTGGCTGCTGACGCAGCGTGCGATCGATGCAGGCGAGATGCAGCCGCGCGACGCGCTCGACGGGAACCGGCGGCTGGGCCACGCACCGCAATTCGACGCGGACTTGGTCGCGGCGCTGCCGCAGCGTGCCCGCGCCTTGGTAGAGGCGAGCGCGAACCTGCACCGCCGCGTCGGTCTGCTGGATGCGGCCCAAGTCGATGCGGTCGCCCCCAGCCCGGTCCAGCGCCTGCACGATCGGCTGGCGCTGGCCTTCTGACTGCAACGCGGCGGCGGGTTAGCCGGCGATCCGCGCCTTTGCCGCCGCATATTCGCGCGCGAAGCGATCGACGCGGTCGGCGACGCTTTCCACCGCATCGACCACGCCGATGCCCTGGCCCGATCCCCAGATGTCGCGCCAGGCCTTCGCCTTCGATCCGTTGTTGCCGCCGAAGTTCATCGTCTTGAGGTCGCCCTCGGGCAAATGATTGGGGTCCAGCCCCGCCGCCTCGATCGAACTGCGCAGGTAATTGCCATGCACGCCGGTGAACAGGTTCGAATAGACGATGTCGGCCGCCTTGCTCGCGACGATCGACGCTTTGTAATCGGGCGCGGCATTCGCCTCGGTCGTGGCGATGAAGGGTGAGCCGATATAGGCGAAGTCGGCGCCCATCGCCTGCGCCGCCAGGATCGCACCGCCGGTCGCAATCGACCCCGACAAGGCCAGCGGTCCATCGAACCACTGGCGAATTTCCTGGATGATCGCGAAGGGGGACAGGCGTCCCGCATGGCCGCCGGCCCCGGCCGCCACCGCGATCAGCCCGTCCGCGCCCTTTTCGATCGCCTTGCGCGCGAAGCGATCGTCGATGACGTCGTGCAGCGTGATGCCGCCCCAGCCATGGACCGCGGTATTCAGGTCCTCGCGCGCGCCCAGCGAGGTGATGACGATCGGCACCTGCCACTTGGCGCAGGTGGCAAGGTCCGCTTCCAGCCGGTCGTTCGATTTGTGGACGATCTGGTTGACCGCGAACGGCGCGGCGGGACGATCCGGGTGCGCCCGATTATACGCGGCGAGCTCTTCGGTGATCTGGTGCAGCCATTCGTCGAGCAACGCCTGCGGCCGGGCATTGAGCGCCGGAAAGGAACCGACGATGCCCGCCTTGCACTGCGCGATCACGAGTTCCGGCCCGGA
The DNA here is from genome assembly GCF_049896485.1 of Sphingomonas sp. DC4900. Taxonomy (NCBI): domain Bacteria; kingdom Pseudomonadati; phylum Pseudomonadota; class Alphaproteobacteria; order Sphingomonadales; family Sphingomonadaceae; genus Sphingomonas; species Sphingomonas sp. DC4900. Next base: position 149,191 of record NZ_JAFCUK010000005.1, on the reverse strand, counting down.
AATGATGAACAACGGCGAACCGATCACGGGCAGGCGCAGGCGGTCGAACAGCGTGGGCGTCGTCATGGTCGGGCGGCTCCTCTTCTTATGATCGGTTGTTTAGCGAAACCTATCCGCCTGTCCAGCACGACGGCGCTTGCGGCGCGCGTGCAAAGGCGTCAGACGGGACGTAACATTGTATCCGGAGTTACCAGTCCATGAAACTCGCCGTCGCCGCCGCTCTCGCGATGACCGTCTCCGCGCCTGCGCTCGCCGCGGGCAGCCTGCCGACCGATGTCGTGCCCGTGTTGTACGATATCGCCGTGACGCCGAATGCGCAGGCGATGACCTTCACCGGCACCGAGACGGTCACCGTGGACGTGAAGGCGGCGACCCGTACGATCACGCTCAACGCCGCCGATCTGGACGTCACGTCGGCGACGGTCGACGGCAAGGCCGTGCGCTTCGCCCTCGACAAGGACAAGCAGCAGCTCGTGCTGACGCTGCCCGCCGCCGCGACCGTCGGCCGTCACACCGTCGGCTTCGCCTGGAGCGGCAAGATCAACCAGTCCGCCGCCGGCCTGTTCGCGATCGATTACACCAATCAGGACGGGTCGAAGGCGCGCATGCTCGCGACGCAGTTCGAGGCCCCCGACGCCCGCCGCTTCGCGCCGATGTGGGACGAACCGGCGTTCAAGGCGAAGTTCAAGCTGAAGGCGGTGGTGCCAGCGGGACAGCTCGGCATTTCCAACATGCCGGCAACGTCGGTGACGAAGCAGGCCAACGGCACGCAGCTGTATAGCTTCGCCGAAACGCCGGTGATGTCGAGCTACCTCCTGTACCTCGGCATGGGTGATCTGGACCGCAAGACGGTGCAGGCGGGCAATGTCGAGATCGGCGTCGTGACGCGTCGCGGCGTCGCGGACCAGGGCGATTACGCGCTGGCGCAGGCCAAGCGGCTGCTCGGCTATTACAACAGCTATTTCGGCACGCCCTATCCGCTGCCCAAGATGGACATGATCGCCGGTCCCGGTTCCAGCCAGTTCTTCGGCGCGATGGAAAATTGGGGCGCGATCTTCTACTTCGAACCCGAACTCCTGTTCGATCCCAAGCGCGCCACCGAAAGCGGCCGCCAGCGCATCTTCACCGTCGTCGCGCACGAAATGGCGCACCAATGGTTCGGCGACCTCGTCACCATGCGCTGGTGGGACGATCTGTGGCTCAACGAGGGCTTCGCCTCGTGGATGGAGAACAAGTCCGCCGCCGATCTGAACCCCGACTGGAATGCGGAAGCCGGCGCGGTCATGAGCGACCGCGAGGCGGCGATGAGCATCGACGCGACCTCGGCCACGCATCCGATCATCCGCAAGATCGAGACGGTCGACCAGATCGGCGAAGCCTTCGACGGCATCACCTACATGAAGGGGCAGGCCGTGATCGGCATGCTCGAATCGACGCTGGGCCCGGACAAGTTCCGCGACGGCATCCGCCGCTACATGGCGAAGTACAAATACGGCAACACCGTCACCGAACAGCTGTGGGCGGAACTGTCCGCCGCGGCGGGGCAGCCCGTCGCGGAGATCGCGCACGGCTATACGCTGCAGGGCGGCGTGCCGCTGGTGACGCTGTCGAACGCGCAGTGCGTCGGAGGCATGACGCAGGCGACGCTGGTGCAGGGCCGTTTCGGCCTGGATGAGGCATCCAAAAAGCCGCAGACGTGGAAGGTGCCGATGGTCGTCGGCACGCTCGGCGGCGGCGAGACGCGCACCATCGTCACCGGCCCCGCGACCAAGGTCAGCGTCAAGGGCTGCGGCACGCTGGTGCTGAACCAAGGCAAGGGCAGCTATACGCGCGTGATGTACGATCAGCCCGCGCACGATGCGCTGGTGCGCGACTACACGCGGCTGGAGCTGAAGGATCGCCTCGGCACGCTCGCCGATGATTATGCGCTGGCGGCGGGGGGATATCAGGACCTGTCGCGCTTCTTCGCGCTGATGGGCCGGGTGGGCGAGGGCGCCGATCCGCTCGAATGGCAGCTGGTATCGGGACGCCTCGGCAGCCTTGCCGGGCTGTACGAGGGCACGCCGCTGGAGACCGCGCTGCGCAATCGCACAGTCGCGATCCTGGGCCCCGTGTTGCGGCGCATCGGCATGACGGCGCAGCCGGGTGAGTCGCCGCTGGTGACGAACCTGCGCGAATCGCTCGTCTATCGCCTGGGCGCGGCGGGCGACGGCCAGGTGCTGGCGCAGGCGCGCAGCTATGTCGCGCAGCTCAAGACCAACCCGACCGCGATCCCGCCCGCCATCCGCGCGCCGGTGCTGTCGACCTTCGCCACCTATGCGACGCCCGCCGACTGGGATGCGCTGCTGGCGCTGACCCAGGCGGAAACCAATCCGGTCACCAAGAACCGGTATGTCTCGCTGCTCGGCGCGGCAGAGGACGATGCGGTCGCGACCCGCGCGCTGGCGCTGCTCAAGACCGACACGTTCACCGCCCCGCAGAAGGCGGCGCTGCTGCGGGCGATCTCGGGCAGGCATCCCGATATGGCGTTCGACTGGGCGGTGGCGAACCACACGCTGGTCGATGGCTTCATCGAGGAAAGCAGCCGGTCGGGCTTCATCGTCGGTCTGGGCGGTGGCTCGTCCGATCCCAAGATGCCGGGCAAGATCGAAAGCTTCGCGCAGACACTGCCCGAAACCTCGCGTGCACCGGCGCGTCGCGTGATCTCGGGCATCGCGGTGCGCAAGGCGGCGGCAGAGCGCCTGCGCCCGGCGGTGGAGACGTGGCTGAAGTCGGGGAAGTAAGCGAGCTACTATCGCTTGAGCGTATAAGGCGTTTGGTGGAGCAACCGCTTGCTCCACCCCACCCCGTCACCCCAGATGTGTTCCGGGGTGACGGGGGAGACGGGTGAGGTGGATGCGCGACCCTCAGGCGATGCGAAGGCCGCTCATCCCGGCCCTCGCATCACCCCTTACGCCACCTTCGCCATGCCGCCGATGATCTTGTCGAGCGTGATCGGATATTCGCGAACGCGCACGCCGGTCGCATTGTAGATCGCATTGGCGATCGCCGCGCCGACGCCGCACAGGCCGAGCTCGCCGACGCCCTTGGCCTTCATCGGCGACGTCGTCGGATCGGTCTCGTCGAGGAACACCACCTCCTGGTGCGGGATGTCCGCGTGAACGGGCACCTCGTAGCTCGCGAGGTCGTGGTTGACGAAGAAGCCGAACCGTTTGTCGACCGCGAGTTCCTCCATCAGCGCCGCGCCCACGCCCATCGTCATCGCGCCGATCACCTGGCTGCGCGCGGACTTGGGGTTGAGGATACGCCCGGCGGCGCACACCGCGAGCATACGGCGGACCCGGATTTCGCCGGTATAGGCGTCGACGCCGACCTCGACGAAATGCCCCGCGAAGGTCGATTGCTGCACCTTCTTGGCGAGGTCACCGAACTCGATACTGTCTTCGGCGGACAGGCCCGCGTCGCCCGCGGCCTGACCCAGCGGCACGCTGCGATTGCCCGAGCGGACCTTGCCATCCGCGAAGACGACGTCCGCCGAATTGAAGCCGAGCTTCTGCGCGACCGCCTCGCGCAGCTTGACGCAGGCGGCATAGACGCCCGCGGTCGCGCTGTTCGCGCCCCACTGTCCGCCCGATCCGGCGGCGGCAGGGAAGTCGCTGTCGCCGAGCAGCACGCGAACCTTGTCGAGGGGGACGCCCATCATCTCGGCGGCCGTCTGCGCGATGATCGTATAGCTGCCGGTGCCGATGTCGGTCATGTCGGTCGCGACCGTGACGATGCCCTTGGCATCGATGCCGACGCGCGCGCCCGACTTCATGTTGATGTTGTTGCGGAAGCCCGACGCGACCCCCATGCCGACCAGCCAGCGGCCGTCCCGCACCGCGCGCGGCTTGGCTTGGCGCCGGCTCCAGCCGAAGCGATCGGCCCCCATCTGAAGGCACTGCACCAGCTGGCGCTGTGAAAATTTACGTTCCGGCTTTTCGGGATCGACCTGCGTGTCGTTCGCAATGCGGAAGGCGACCGGGTCCATGCCCAGTTTTTCCGCCATTTCGTCCATCGCGACCTCGAGCGCCATCAGCCCCGGTGCTTCGCCCGGTGCGCGCATCGCATTGCCTTCGGGCAGGTCGAGCACCGCGAGGCGCATCGACGTCAGCCGGTTAGCGCCGGCATAGAGCAGCTTGGTCTGCGCCACCGCCGTTTCCGGCCCACCACCGGGCAAATCGCCCGAACCGCTTTCGTGCGCGATCGCGACGAGCTTGCCGTCCTTGCCCGCGCCCAGTCGAATGCGCTGGCGCGTCGCCGGGCGGTGCGTGGTGTTGTTCGCCATCAACGGCCGTTGCAGCGCGACCTTCACCGGCCGGCCAGCCGCCTTGGCACCCAGCGCCGCAAGGATCGCATCGGCGCGCACGAACAGCTTTCCGCCGAACCCGCCGCCGATGTAGGGCGAGATCAGCCGGACGTTCTGTTTCGGAATACCCAGCGTCTTGGCGACGTCGCCCTTGCCCCAGGCGATCATCTGGTTCGACGTCCACAGCGTCAGCCTGTTGCCATTCCATGCCGCGGTGCTGGCATGCGGCTCCATCATCATATGGCTCTGATCGGGCGTCTCGTAGCGCGCATCGAGCGTCACGGGGGCTGCGGCGAACGCCTTGTCGAAATCGCCGACACGGTCGACGGGCGGCGCGGCGCTGCCTTCACCGCTGCTGTCACCCTTCAGCGGTGCCGTCTTGAGCGCGCTGTCGAGGTCGAAGCGGCCCTTGCCACGCGCATAATCGACGCGGATCAGGCCCGCGGCGGCGCGCGCCTGTTCGAACGTCTCGGCAACGACGAGCGCGATCGCCTGATGATAATGGTCGACCGCCGGACCGCCGAGCAGCTTGGCGGTGTTCATGTCGCCCTTACCGAGCGGACCGGCGGTGTCGGCGGTGACGATCGCCAGCACGCCCGGCGCGGCCTTGGCGGCGCTGAGATCCATGCTGCTGATCCGGCCCTTGCCGATGCCGGCGCCGACGACATAGCCATAGGCGGCGTTCGGGGCGACGTCATGACGCTCATAGGCGTATCGCGCCGTGCCGGTGGTCTTGTACTTGCCGTCGATACGATCGGTCGGCTTGCCGATGACCTTCAGCTGGTCGATCGGGTTGGTGCCCGCAGGCTGATCGAACTTCACGCGGCGCTCCTGCTCTTGGCTTGGGCCATCACACCGGCGAGCGTGCGCTCGACCAGCGGCACCTTAAAGGCGTTGTCAGCGGTGGGGCGAGCGCCGGCGAGCAAGCGGCTCGCCACCGCTTTCGCCCCCTGCGGCATGGCGGCATCCGCCTCGGGCGTACGCCACGGCTTGGGCGCAATGCCGCCGATCGCGGCGCGACCGGTGCCGTCGGGCTGGATCACCGCGGCCACCGACACCAGCGCATAGGCGTAGGACGCACGGTCACGCACCTTATGATAGATGTGCGTCCCGCCGAGCGGCTTGGGCAGCGTCACCGCCGTGATCAGCTCGCCCGGCTGCAGCACCGTTTCGATATGCGGCGTGTCGCCCCATAGGCGGTGGAAGTCGGCGATCGGGATCGAGCGCGTCGTGCCCGACGGCTGCACCGTCTCCACGCTCGCGTCGAGCAGCCGCATCGCCACCGCCATGTCACCGGGATAGGTCGCGATGCATGCATCGCTCGTGCCGATGATGCCGAGCTGCCGGCTGTAGCCGCCGATCGCCGCACAGCCCGATCCGGGCTTACGTTTGTTGCAGGGCTGGTTGGTGTCGTAGAAATAGGGGCAACGCGTGCGCTGCAACAGGTTGCCGGCGGTGGTCGCCTTGTTGCGCAGCTGCCCGCTGGCGCCCGCGACGATCGCGCGGGTCAGGACGCCATAGTCGCGGCGTACGCGCGCGTCCGCCGCGAGATCGGTGTTGCGCACCAGTGCGCCGATGCGCAGGCCGCCAGTGTCGGTCGGCTCGATCCGGTCGAGCTTCAGCCGGTTGACGTCCACCAGATGCACCGGCTCTTCGATCTGCAGCTTCATCAGGTCGAGCAGGTTGGTGCCGCCCGCGATGAACTTGGCGCCGGGGCGCGCGGCCACGGCCTGGGCAGCGGCGGCGGGCGTGTCGGCGCGTTCGTAGGTGAAGGCCTTCATGCTTTGGCTCCCGCGACGTCCCGCATCGCGTCGATGATGTTCGAATAGGCGCCGCAGCGGCAGATGTTGCCGCTCATCCGTTCGCGCATTTCTTCCGCAGTCAGCGCAGGCGCGCCGGCGACATCGTCCTGCACATGGCTGGGGACGCCACGCTTGATCTCGTCGAGCACCGCGACCGCCGAGCAGATCTGGCCGGGGGTGCAATAGCCGCACTGATAGCCGTCGTGCTTGACGAAGGCCGCCTGCATCGGATGCAGCTTGTCGGGCGTGCCGAGCCCCTCGATCGTGGTGATCTCGTCGCCATCGTGCATCACGGCGAGGCTGAGGCAGCTGTTGATGCGCCGCCCGTCGACCAGCACCGTGCAGGCGCCGCACTGGCCATGGTCGCAGCCCTTCTTCGTGCCGGTCAGCTTCCAATGTTCGCGCAGCGCATCGAGCAGCGTCGTCCGCGTGTCGAGCGCGACCTGGCTGGTACGGCCATTGACCTTCAGCGTCACCGGCATCGTCGGCGGGGCCGGCCGTTCGTCGAGCGGCACGGCTGCCGCCTCAGTGGGCATGGCGGTCGCCGCCGCACCGATCGCCCCGCTCGCGAGCACGCCGCGGCGAGACATGGACAGTTCGTAATCGCTCATCAAAGGCCCCTTGATGCATCTGACATACCGACGTTTTCGACGCGGTGTACGCCACTGACGGGGTAGGCCTTATCGTTTTGACGCAGCGCAAAGCAAACCCTTGTTATCAGTACGCAAAGAAACGGGCCCAGGTTCCAATGGAACCCGGACCCGCAACGTTTTGATGCGGATAGGTGGCGGGATCAGAAGCCGATATGCGCGCCCGCCGACAGAACGACCGCATGGGCATCGCGCAGGGTGCCGCGGGTGAGGACGTTGGTCTGCGCCGCGGTGCCGACATAGGCCGCAGTCTGACGGTCGATCGTCGTGTCTTCGAAATCGACATAGTTTGCAGCGAGATCGAAGCCGAACTTCGGAGTCACCTGGAAGGTGCCGCCGACGCCATAATTCCAACGGTTCGAATCCGGCACGCGCGCATCGCGCAGGCCGTCCTGCGTCGGGGTCAGCGCGCGCTGTACGCCGGCGCGGACCGTCAGGCTGGGCGAGACGGCATAGTCGACGCCGCCGGCCAGGCTGTAGCTGTCGCGATAGTTTTCGGGCAGCGCGGTGTTCAGCGGCGCGCCGAGGCGGATCGCGTCGAACTTGCTCCAGTTGTAGCGCACCGCCTGGCCGTTCAGCGTCAGCGCCGGCGTCACCTTGATGCGCGCACCGACGATCGTCTGCGCGGGCGTGTAGAAGCTCGCCTGCACGCCGGTCAGCGTGCGGTTCTGGCCGGCCAGCGGGCCGACCAGGCCGGCGACGGTCAGGTCACCCGTCAGCGTATGCTCGATGCGCGACTTGTAGCTGATGCCGACGGTGGCCCAGTCGTTGTGCATCTGGACGCCCGCGGTCCAGCCGATGTCCCAGCCCTTGCCTTCCAGCTTCTGCGAGCCGTCGGCGCTGGTGGTCAGGTTGGGCAGCGCGTTGCCCAGGCTGGCGTAGACGTGCTCGACGTTGGCACCGCCGCCGACGCGCAGCCAGTCGGTCAGCGCTACGGCGATCGACGGCTGGATGTCGATCGTCATCAACTTGGTGCGGGTCGCGCTGTAGCGGGTCCAGCTGTTGTTATCGTAGTCGGTGGTGAAGCTGTAGGGCGACGTCACCGCGAGGCCGAACGCGACCGGGCCGAACGGCAGGGCGATCGCGCCCGAGGGCAGCAGGCCCTTGTCGATCGGGTTGCGTGCTTCCTGCGCACCGCCGACCGGCTGGTAGTTGGCGGGGTTGGCGCACGACACGCCGGCCGGGCGGCACACCACGGTGCCGTTGTTGACGACGCGGCCGCGCGGCAGGATGCCCGACGCGTTGATCGCCGCCTCGCCACGCTCCATCCCTGCGATCGATGCCGGGTTCCACCACAGCGACTGCGGGCCGGTGTCGGCGACTTCACCCGAGAAGGCGCGGCCGGCGCCACGCGCCGACTGCTCCTGCAGGTAGAAGGCCTGGGCGTGGGCCGCCGAGGCGAAACCGAACGAGCCGAGGACGGCAGTGGCGAGCAACGAAGTCTTGATACGCAGGGACATGAGCGGTCTTCCTTAAGCTTACTGGTAGGTCGAAACGAGTCGGATCAGCGCACGCGCGTCCAGGTCTGTGTCTTGCAGAGCGGCACGAACACGCAGCCACGCACCTTCAGCGTGTTGGCGTCGACGGGCGTCACCTTCGCCTTGTACGTCTTGCCGTCGTCGGGGTTGTAGATTTTGCCGCCGCTCCAGGCATCGCCATCGGCGGTGAAGCCGCTGATCAGCAGCAGCCCCTTCAGCAGGCGGCCGCGCTGCGCCGGATCCTGATTGTTGACGTCCTTCAGGTCGGGCTGCTGGCGGAGCAGTTCGGACGAGATCAGCCGGCCGCAGATCGACGCGCCGCAGCGCTGGATTTCGACGATGCCGTTGCGCGTCTCGGTCTTCCACCGGCCCAGCGCGACGTCGGGGGTGGGCGCGGGCGCAGGGGCGGCGGCCAGCAGCGCGCCAATCAACATCAGGGACATGGTTACTTCTCCTCTCCCGGATGGACGCGAACGGCCGCGCCCATCGAACAAGCCGTTCAAGCCTTGCGCCGTATCTGTACGGTCGCATTGTGGCGCCGCGGAGGCCGCCCGATGCCGGGCCATGACCTATTGGCGAGCCAGATGCCGTTTACGGCAATCTGATGCCCGCCTAATCCCGGGGCGCGGTGTGTCAAGTGTGATGACGTAAACCGCGGTGCTCAAAGCATCTTTTCGCGCGGACGGCATCGGATCGCGCCAACCACCATGCGCCCGGGCGGTTCCAGGCCTCGCATTCGCAAGCCCTGAACCCCGCCCGGGGCAGCGTCAGTTGCGCAGCGGCTTCCCCGTGGTCAGCATCTGCTGTACGCGCGCCTGTGTCCGCGGATCGCGCACGGCCTCCATGAACGCCGCACGCTCCAGCGTCAGCAGGTCATCCTCCTGCACGGTATCGACCAGATCGGCCTCGCCGCCGGTCAGCACGGTCGCGAGCCGGCCCGAGACGACCTCGTCATACTCTGTCGCCATGCCCTTCTTGCGGAAGCCCTCGACGACGCCGGCGATGCCGGTGCGGCCGCTTTCGCCCGGCAGGCGGAAGGTCGGCTTTTCCGGCGCCTTATAGCCGTCGACCAGGCTCAGCGCCTTGGCCTTGGCGTCGGCGAGCAGGCGGTCGCGATTCATCGTGATGCCGTCGCTGGCTTTCAGGAACATCATTTCCTTCGCCAGCGCGGCCGACTTCGACACCTGAGCGGTCGAGATCGTCTCGAACGCCTTGGCGACGGCGGGCATCGGCCCGCGCGGCATCATCGGCGCCTTGGCGAGGCGATCGAGCAGCTCGCCGTTGCCGCCCCAGCCGGGCAGCAGGCCGACGCCGCACTCGACCAGACCGATATAGCTTTCGGCATGCGCCTGCACCGCATCGGCGTGGAGCACGACCTCGCAACCGCCACCCAGCGCCATGCCGGCCGGTGCCGCCACGACGGGGAAGGGGGCGTATTTCAGCGCCTTCAGCGCCTGCTGCCCGCCCGCGATCAGCTTTTCGATCTCGCCCCACATCCCCGCTGCGACGGCGAACATCGCCATGCCCAGGTTGGCGCCGGCCGAGAAGTTCGAGCCTTCGTTGTAGATCACCAGCGCCTTGAAGCGATCCTGCACCAGCGGAATGGCCTGCTGGATCAGGCTCATGATCTCGCCGTCGAGCGCGTTCATCTTGGTGGTGAACTCGAGCGCCGCGACGCCGTCGCCGACATCCCACAGAGCGGCCGACGCATTCTTGAGCAACGGCTCGGAGCGCAGCTTGATGTCTTCGAGCAGCAGCACGCCATCGCCGCGGACGACGTCATGATAGTCGCCGTCCGTGCCCAGGAACTGGCGCTTGCCCTCGACGACGCGATAGAAGCTGCGGTCACCAGCCGTCTCGAGGATCGCCGGAACGCTGCGGCCTTCGTCGCGCAGCCGTTGCGCGAAGGCGGCGGCACCGATCCGGTCGAGCAGCTCGAACGGGCCGAACTTCCAATTGTAGCCGAGCTTCATCGCGTCATCGATCGCGACGATATCGTCCGCGGCTTCGCCGACCAGCATCGCCGCATAGGACAAGGTCTTGCCCAAGATCTCCCAGGCATAGTCACCGACCTTGCCGGGCGTCGCGATCAGCGCGCCCAGATCCTTTTCCGCCTTGGGCGGCAGCGGCGCGGGCTTCTGCCCACCGCGATACTCGCCGGTCGCGAGGTCGAGCGCGAGCTTGGTCTTCGTCGCCTTGTCGAAGCGATAGAAGCCGCCCTTGCCCTTGCGCCCCGTGAAGCCCTCGGCGATCATTTTATCGACCAGCGGCATCGGACGGACGGTGTCGAAATAGGGGTCGCCCTGCGGCAGCGTGGATGACAGGCTCTTCGACAGCAGCGGCATCAGGTCGACGCCGACCAGGTCGACGAGGCCGAAGATGCCCGTCTTGGGCACGCCCATCGGGCGGCCGCCGATCTGGTCGGCCTCCTCGACGGTCAGGCCCTGGTCCATCGCCGCATTGATCGCAACGGCGAGCCAATAGGTGCCGATGCGATTGGCGATGAAGCCCGGCGTGTCCTTGGCGCGGACGATCCGCTTGCCCATGAAGCGATCGACGAAGTTCTCGACCTTTTCGGCCACCGCCGCGTCGGTGTGTTCGCCGCGCACGATCTCGATCAGCCGCATGTAGCGCGGCGGATTGAAGAAGTGCGTGATGAGGAAGTCGGCCTTGAACTGGTCCGAGCGCCCGTCGACCAGATGGCCGAGCGGAATGGTCGACGTGTTCGAGCTGACCGCGGTTCCGGGGCGCTTGAGCGCCTCGAGCTTGGCGTAGAGCGCCTGCTTGATGTCGAGCCGTTCGACGATCGCCTCGACGATCCAGTCGCACTCAGCGACGCGATCGAGATGGTCGTCGATATTGCCCGTCTCGACCAGCTTCGCCGCACCTTTCGACATGAAGGGCGCGGGTTCGGTCTTGAGCATCTTGGCGATCGCATTCTTGGCCACCGCGTCACGATCGTCACCCTCCTTGGGGACGATATCGAGCAGCAGCACCGGGATGCCGGCGTTGGCGACCTGTGCGGCGATGCCGGCGCCCATGACGCCCGCACCGATCACGCACACCTTTTTGATGGATTCGCTCATGTTATGCGCGCTCCAGCACCGTGGCGATGCCCTGACCGCCGCCGATGCACTGGGTCGCCAGTGCGTAGCGACCGCCCTCGCGCTCCAGCAGCGCCGCCGCCTTGCCGACGATGCGCGCACCGGTCGCGCCGAGCGGATGGCCGATCGCGATCGCGCCGCCGTCGAGATTGATCGTTTCGTCCTTCAGGCCGAGGTCGCGAATGCAGGCGATCGCCTGGCTAGCAAACGCCTCGTTGATCTCGACGACGTCGAGGTCGCCGACCGACACGCCGGCGCGTGCCAGCGCCTTCTGCGAGGCGCTGATCGGACCCAGACCCATCGTCTCCGGCTCGATGCCCGACACGCCGACCGCCTTGATGCGGGCGAGGATCTTCAGGCCGTGCTTGTTGGCGAACTCTTCCGAGGTGACGAGGACCGCGCTCGCGCCATCGGTCAGCGGCGACGAGGTGCCGGCGGTGACCGATCCGTCCTGGCTGAACGCGGGCTTCAGGCCGCCGAGCGCTTCGACGGTGGTGTCGGGGCGGATCGTGCCGTCTTCGCTGACCGTGCCGGCCTTCGTCTGGATCGGCACGATCTCATCGCTCAGCCGGCCATCGGCGCGCGCGGCAGCGGCCTTCTGCTGGCTCTTGACCGCGAACGCATCCTGTTCGCCGCGCGTGATCTGATATTTGGTCGCGACATTCTCCGCCGTGTTGCCCATGCCCATGTACGCGCCGGCATTCTTCTTCGCGAGAACGGGGTTGGGCAGGGGGTTGTAGCCGCCCATCGGCACGCGGCTCATCGATTCCAGGCCGGCGCAGATGAACGCCTCGCCCGCACCGATCTGTATCTGGCCCATCGCGATGTGGATCGCGCTCATCGACGATCCGCAGAAGCGGTTCACCGTCATGCCGCCGACCGACAACGGCAGGTCCGCGAGCAACCCGATCATCCGTGCAACGTTAAGGCCCTGTTCGCCTTCGGGGAAGGCGCAGCCCAGGATGATGTCCTCGATCTCGGCGGCGTCGACGCCGGTCTTTTCGATCAGGCCGCGAATCGTCTGCGCGGCAAGATCGTCGGGACGGACGCGGGCGAGGGCGCCCTTGCCGGCGAGGTGGAACGGCGAGCGCGCATAACCGGCGATGACGACGTTGGTCATGAAATCCTCTCTTTGGCAGGCATCGGGATGCAAGCGCAGACTTGCGTGATGCCGTATAGGTGCGATACCTTCCCATTACGTCAAGTGGATCGAGCCGACAATATGCTCGATGATGCGCATGAGAGGATGAGGGAATGAGCGACACCGCCACCGCCGGAACGACGGCGCAGGGTGCAGCGCCGCTGGCGATCAAGCAGGGCGTGCCGCTGCCGAGTCGGCCGCGCCTGCTCGGCGACCTGCTCGACCATACCGTCGCACGCTTTCCCGGCCGCGCGGCGATCGACTTCATGGGTTCCGTCACCAGCTGGGGCGACCTCGGCAAGGCGGTCGACCGAGCCGCGGCGGGGTTGCAGGCGCTGGGCGTGGTGAAGGGCACGCGCGTCGCGCTCTGTCTGCCGAATACGCCCTATTATCCGATCCTGTTCTTCGCGACGCTGAAGGCGGGCGGCATCGTCGTCAACGTCAACCCGCTCTACGTCGAGCGCGAGCTTGCGCACCTAATCCACGATTCGGGCGCGGAGATCATCGCGACGCCCGACGTCGCCGAAATTCAGGCGCGGGTGCTGAAGGTCGCAGGTGAAACGGGCATGCGCCACGTCATTACCTGCCCGATCGCCGACGCCCTGCCGACGATCAAGAAATATGCCTATAAGCTGGTCAAGCGTAAGGAGATCGGCCGCGCCCCCCGAGACGCGCGTCATCTGTTCTTCGCCGACCTGATGGCGAAGCGCGCCACGCCTGCTCCCGTTGCGGTCGCGCCGGACGAGGTGGCGGTGCTGCAATATACCGGCGGCACCACCGGCGTGCCCAAGGCGGCGATGCTCTCCCACGCGAATATCGTCGCGAACACCGACGCGATGCTGGTCCATGTCGGCGGCGAAACGCCCGATCAGGATCGCGTGCTCGGTGTCTTGCCGCTGTTCCACGTCTTCGCGCTGACCAACGTGCTGACCTTCTCGACGTTGGTCGGTGCGGAGATGATCCTGCTGCCGCGTTTTGAAATGAAGCAATTGCTTGGCACGCTGAAGCGCACCCGGCCGACCTATTTCCCGGCGGTGCCCACGATCTACAATGCACTCGCCAATCTGGGGGAGGGGCAGCGTCCCGACCTGTCCGCGATCAAGGTCTGCATTTCGGGCGGCGCACCGCTGCCGATCGAGGTGCGCCATGCGTTCGAGACGAACACCGGCGCGAAGCTGGTCGAGGGCTATGGCCTGTCCGAAGCCTCGCCGATCATCACCTGCAACCCGTTCGACGGCGTCAACAAGGAAGGCTCGGCGGGCCTGCCCTTCCCCGGCACGACGATCGAGATCCGCGATCGCGAAGACCCGTCGCGGATCATGCCCAAGGGCGAGAAGGGCGAAATCTGCGCGCGTGGGCCGCAGGTCATGAAGGGCTATTGGCACAAGCCTGCCGAAACCGACGCGGCCTTCGCCGACGGTGCGCTGCGGACGGGCGACGTCGGCTATCTCGACGACGACGGCTATCTCTTCATCGTCGACCGGATCAAGGACATGATCCTGTGCGGCGGCTACAACGTCTATCCGCGCGTGATCGAAGAGGCGCTGTACGAACATCCCGCCGTCGTCGAAGCCGTCGTGATCGGCGTACCCGATGCGCATCGCGGCCAGGCGCCAAAGGCCTTCGTCGTCCTGTCTGAACCGGGCAGCGTAACGGGCGCCGACCTGCGCGACTTCCTGCGCGACAAGATCAGCAAGATCGAGCTTCCCCGGGAGGTCGAAATCCGCGACAGTCTGCCCAAGACGTTGATCGGCAAGCTTTCCAAAAAGGAGCTGGTCGAAGAGGAAATGGCGAAGGCGGCGCGCTAGACGCCGGCTCGCTTCAGGTGAGGGTGCAAGGGGTGAACGAGGACAGAGGCGAATTGCAGGGTATTCAGGAGGTGGCCGACATGCTCGGCATCACGCCGCGGACCCTGCGCTTCTACGAAGACAAGGGGCTGATCGAGCCCTGCCGCATCGGGACGACGCGCGTCTATCGCCGGCGCGAGATCGCCCGGATGCAATTGATCCTGCGCGGCAAACGGCTGGGGTTTTCGCTGACCGACATCGCTGAATTCCTCGACCTGTACGATGCGGACCCCCAGCATCTCGAACAGATGCGCGCGCTGGCCGAGCGGGTCCGCATGCGGATCGAGGAGCTGGAAAAGCAGCGCGATGCGCTCGACCAGACGCTGGGCGAATTGGCCAAGCTCGAAGGCGAGGCGCTCGCCCGGGTGCATGCGCACGAACCGGAAGCGCAACGGGCGGCGGGATAATAGCCCCGCCCGCGATCCCGGACATGGTCCCGCGTCATTGCGGGCCGCCATGGATGGGGTTCGGGCTCTCGCCAATGCCGCGGGCGGGCGATAGGAGGATCGCATGTCCGACCCTCGCGAAACAGACCCGATCCTCGATCCCAAATACGACGCCGCCGGCCTCATCACCGCGGTCGTCACCACGCGCGATGGCGCGCTTCTGATGGTGGCGCATATGAACGCCGAGGCGCTGGCCGCGACCCAATCGAGTGGCGAAGCCACCTTCTGGTCGCGCAGCCGCGGCCGGCTTTGGAAGAAGGGCGAAACCTCGGGCAACGTCCTGCGCGTCGTCGAGATGCGGATCGACTGCGATCAGGATGCGCTCTGGATCATCGCCGATCCGGCCGGCCCCGCATGTCACACCGGGGCGACGAGCTGCTTCTACCGGCGGATCGACGGCGATCGGCTCATCCCCGTCGCATGAGGGCGTTGCCGGCGCTGGCGGCCGCGGTCGCCCTGCTGGCGGGCTGCGGATCGCGACCGCAGCCGTCCGCCGACGCCGCGACGGCCGGTGCGCAGCTGGAAGCGGCGGCGATCCGCACCGGTCTGATCGACGATCCGACGCGCGCCGATCTGCTCGGCTCCTGGGCGCTGGATACGGATCGCGTCTGCGTGGTGCCGGGCGCGAAAGGCCTGCTGCGGCTGGGGGCGCTCGTCGATTACGGCGAGGGGCAGGGGTGCGCGGCGTCGGGCACCGCGCGGCGCAGCGGAGACCGCGTGCAGGTGGCCTTCGGCGCCTGCCGTTTCGAGGCGCGGTTCGAAGGCGATCGAATCGTCTTTCCAGCGGAATTGCCGGCCAGCTGCGACAGCCTGTGTACCGGGCGCGCGTCCCTCGCCGCGCTGACCGTCGAGCGCCTCAGCACGTCGACGGCGGAGGCGGAAACGCTGCGGACGCCGGGCGGAAAATTGCTATGTCCCACTGCGTCAGCCAATTGACGTTGACGTAAACGTGATGTAGTCGGAGCGCATGGCTTCGTCTCCCGCTTATGCGATGATCGAACATCGCCACGACCGCGACCATTTCACGATCTCGGACCTGTCCGAGGAGTTCGGCGTCACCGCGCGGGCGCTGCGCTTCTATGAGGATGAAGGCCTGATCGCACCCGAGCGACGCGGCACGCAGCGCATCTATTCGCACCGCGACCGAGCGCGTCTCGCCTGGATCCTGCGCGGCAAGCGCGTCGGGTTCAGCCTTAGCGAGATCCGCGAGATGATCGACCTGTACGATCTGGGCGACGGGCGGCGCGTGCAGCGGCAGGTGTCGATCGACCGCTGTCAGGCGCGCATCGCGCTGCTCGAACGGCAGAAGCAGGACATCGACGCCGCCATCGCCGAACTCACCGAATTCGTGGAGGTCGTCTCGGCCGTCCACAACACCGAACAGCAAGGATAATCGGATGCCCCAGTATACGCCCCCCGTCCGCGACACCCGCTTCCTGCTGGAGCATGTCGTCGGCCTGCAGAACTACAGCAACCTGCCCGGCTTCGATGCCGCCACCCCCGACGTCGTCGAGGCGGTGCTGGAGGAAGGCGGCCGTTTCGTCGCCGAGGTGCTGTTCCCGATCAACCAGTCGGGCGACCAGGAAGGCTGCACCCGCCACGAAGACGGCAGCGTCACGACGCCCAAGGGCTTCAAGGAAGCCTATAAGCAATATGTCGAGAGCGGCTGGGCGACGCTGGGCAACCTGCCCGAACATGGCGGGCAGGGCATGCCGCACGTCGTGTCGATCGCGTTCCAGGAATATATGATCTCGTCGAACATGGCCTTCGCCATGTATCCGGGCCTCACCCATGGCGCGATCGCCGCGCTGATCGCCAAGGGCAGCCCCGAGCAGCAGGCGATGTACGTTCCCAAGATGGTGTCGGGCGAGTGGGGCGGCACGAT
The DNA here is from genome assembly GCF_049896485.1 of Sphingomonas sp. DC4900. Lineage (NCBI taxonomy): Bacteria > Pseudomonadati > Pseudomonadota > Alphaproteobacteria > Sphingomonadales > Sphingomonadaceae > Sphingomonas > Sphingomonas sp. DC4900. Next base: position 132,490 of record NZ_JAFCUK010000005.1, on the reverse strand, counting down.
GAACCTCACCGAGCCGCAGTGCGGCACCGACCTGGGCCTGATCCGCACCAAGGCGGAGCCGCAGGCCGACGGATCGTATGCGATCACCGGCACCAAGATCTTCATCTCGGCCGGCGAGCACGACCTGACCGACAACATCATCCACCTCGTCCTGGCCAAGACGCCGGGCGCGCCGGACAGTTCGAAGGGCATTTCGCTGTTCGTGGTGCCCAAGGTGCTGGTGAACGAGGACGGCAGCCTGGGCGAGCGCAACGCCGTCACCTGCGGCTCGATCGAGCACAAAATGGGCATCCACGCCAACTCGACCTGCGTCATGAACTATGACGGTGCGAAGGGCTGGCTGGTCGGCGAGGAGATGAAGGGCCTGGCCGCGATGTTCATCATGATGAACGCGGCACGCCTCGGCGTCGGCCTTCAGGGCCTCGCCATTGCCGAAGTCGCCTATCAGAACGCCGTGCAATATGCGGGCGACCGCCGTCAGGGCCGCGCGCTGACCGGCCCCAAGGAGCCGAACGAAAAGGCGGATACGCTGTTCGTCCACCCCGACGTGCGCCGCATGCTGATGGAGGCGAAGGCCTGGACCGAAGGCCTGCGCGCTTTGTGCCTGTGGGGCGCGCTCCAGGTCGACCTCGAGCATAATGCCGGCACCGAGGAAGAGCGCGAGATGGCGGGCGACCTGATCGGCCTGCTCACGCCCGTCATCAAGGGCGTCGGCACCGACAAGGGCTATGAGATCGCGACCAACGCGCAGCAGGTGTACGGCGGCCACGGCTACATCCAGGAATGGGGGATGGAGCAGTACGTCCGCGATGCCCGGATCGCGATGATCTACGAAGGCACCAATGGCGTGCAGGCGATGGACCTCGTCGGCCGCAAGCTCGCCACCAAGGGCGGTCGCGCGGTGCAGGCGCTGTTCAAGATCGTGACCGAGGAAACCGCGGCGGCCGAGGGTGTCGAGGCGACTGCCGGCATCGCGGCGGCGCTGAAGAAGGCGCTGGGCGAACTGCAGGCCGCGACGATGTGGTTCATGGCCAATGGCATGAAGAACCCGGAAAACGTCGGCGCGGGCGCGGTGCCCTACATGCACCTCATGGGCATCGTCGCGACCGGCCTGATGTGGCTGCGCATGGCCAAGGCAGCCGCCGAGCAAAAGGCGGCGGGCGAGGGCGATGCGGCCTTCCTCGACGCCAAGCTGGTCACCGCGCGCTTCTTCGCCGAGCGCATCTGCCCGGACGCCGGCGCACTGCGTCGCAAGATCGAAGGCGGCGCGGAAAGCGTGATGGCGCTGCCGCCCGAAATGTTTCGCGCAGCGTAATCTCCTATTCCTCCCTCGGCGCAGCCGGGGGAGGGGGACCGTTCGGCGTCAGCCGAATGGTGGAGGGGGCGTTCCCGCACACGCCGAGCTCGCGCTAATCCTCCCCGTCGGCCAACCCCAGCGTTGCCACCTCGCTTTCTCGAGGCAGGATCGATCTACGGCAGGCGGTCCGCCAATGCGCGGATCGCCTGCCCCTCGAACGCCGCGACCGTCTCGCCGTCGATCACGACGGCGCGTTCCGGCCGCAACACCGCTTCGTTCTGCAAGCCGTTGTCGAGCGCCAGCCAGGCCCGAACCGCCTGCTCCAGGCTGGTCACCTCCGCCAATTCCGATCCGCCGCGGTCGACATTGGCCAGCACCGCGCTCATCCGCCAGTCGATGCCGCTCATGCGAGATCGTTCTCGCTGATCACCACCAGCGCCTGATCGGGATCGCGCGCCAGCGCATCGGCGGCCAGCGTCTGGATCCGCGCGCGGTGGCGCTGGAACAGCGGCATCGCGTCGAATGTCGCATCACCGGCCAAGGCTTCCAGCACATCATAGCGCAACGCGAAGGCATAGCGTTCGCCGCTCGCCTCGCCGGCAAACTCGACCTGGCGGTCGGCGGTGTTGTCGAACACGCTCGCCGTGTCGATCGTAACGCGGTCTTCGGCCATCAGTCATTCCTTGCATCAGGGATAAGCCGCCGGTGGCGGCGATAGAACAGGGCACCGATCCCCGCCGCGGCCATGGCGGCGGTCGCGGTCATGGCCGGGTGTAGCGCTGCGCGGGTGTAGGTGCTCGTCTGGCGCGCCGCGGGATGCTCGCCGGACCGCACCCGGCCGGTATCGGTCGACGCGAACAGATTGGCCGGCGCGGGCTGTGACTTGGCCGGATCGACGAACGTCTTCGCCGCGATCGGCGCCAGGCGTTCGAACAGGCGCGGAAAATGCGCGGCGAACAGCGCCTGCGCCCGTCCGGCACCGCCGACGGTAATGTCGCGCCGCGGATGGGTGGCGCAGAACAGGATCGTGCGCGCCACGACCTCCGGAGCGTAGACGGGCGGCGGAATCTGCGCCTCGCCCGCCTCGTGGTTCACCGCATGCTGAGCGATGGGGGTATCGATCCCCGATGGCTTCACCAGCGTAACCGTGATCGGCACGTCGTCCGCGGCCAGTTCGATCCGCAGCGCCTCGACATAGGCTTTGATCGCATGTTTGCTCGCCGCATAGGCGCCCATGATCGGGCTGGGCAGGTCGGATGCGATCGATCCGATCGTGATCAGAGTCCCGCCGCTGTCCCGCAGATAGGGGATCGCCGCCTGACAGCCGTTCGCCACGCCGAAGTAATTCGTGTCGAACAGCGCGCGATGTTCGTCCAGCGGCAATCCGGCAAGCTTGCCGTAGATCGCGCTGCCCGCCGCATTGACCCAGGTATCGATCCGGCCGAACCGTTGCTGGGCATGGGCTGCCGCGGCGCGAACCGCGTCGGCATCGGTGACGTCCGCGGCGTAACAGTCGGCGGTGCCGCCCGCCGCGGTGATCGTCCGTACGATCTCGCGCAGCGACCCGTTGTCGCGCGCGACCAATATCACCCGCGCGCCCTGTTCCGCCGCCATCCGGGCGGTGGCGAGGCCGATCCCCGAGCTTGCGCCGGTCAGGACGATCACCTGGTCGGCTAAGGGTTTGGGCATGGCGGCCACGGTGATCTTCTCCTGACGGGGCGTATGAACCCCAGCCCGTCCCGCGCGGTTCCGTTAACATTGTGTCATGAAGGGCGTATTCCTTGGCGGTCGCCGGGAACTCCGGCCGTGCGCGGCGGGTTCGCGCCGCCATGACCGATCAGGACCGCCAGACCGCCGCGAGCAAATATCCCTTGCTCGCCCACCCCCATATCCAGCTGCATGGGACGGTCGACGACATGATGTACGCCCGCTTCAAGACGCAGCTGGCCGAGGCGCCGGTGGACGGGCCGCTCGTCGTGTCGCTGACCACGCTGGGCGGCGACCCTGAGATGGGGCGGGCGATGGGTGACGATATCCAGCTGCTGCGCGACTATACCGGGCGGGAGACGCTGTTTCTGGGCAAGGTCGCGGTCTATTCGGCGGGCGCGACCTTCATGGCGGCCTTTCCGGTCGAGAAGCGCTTTCTCACCCGCGGTACGCGCCTGATGCTGCACGAGCGGCTGATGAGCAGCAGCGTCCAGCTCTCCGGTCCGCTGACGACGCTGCCCGCGGTGCTGAAGGCGAAGCTGCATGAGATCGAGGAATCGATCAAGATTCAGGAGGAGGGGTTTCGCGAGATCGTGCGCGGATCGTCCGTCTCGTTCGAGGAGCTGTGCGAAAAGGCGCCCTCGAACTGGTATATTGAGGCGGAAGAGGCGCGAAGCCGTGGCCTGGTGCTCGACATCATCTGACGGTGCCAAAGGGGTTGCGTCTGCGGTCCGACAGGCATAACCGCAATTGCAGCATTTCGAAGGAGCGTCACGGCGATGGCCGAGTTCACCCTGCCCAAGAACAGCAAGGTCAAGGCGAAGGGCAAGGTCCATAAAGCGACCGGTGACGCCAAGCGGATCAAGACGTTCAAGGTCTACCGCTACGACCCCGACACGGGCGAGAACCCGCGCTACGACACGTTCGAGATCAACCTCGACGAATGTGGCCCGATGGTGCTCGACGCGCTGATCAAGATGAAGGCGGAGCAGGACAGCTCGCTCACCTTCCGCCGCTCGTGCCGCGAAGGCATTTGCGGATCGTGCTCGATGAACATCGATGGTCGCAACGGTCTGGCCTGCACCACGGCGATCGAGGACGTGAAGGGCGAGGTGAAGATCACCCCGCTGCCGTCGATGGACGTGATCAAGGACCTCGTCCCCGATTTCACGCACTTCTACGCGCAGTACAGCTCGATCAAGCCGTGGATGCAGACGGTCAGCCCGCCGCCCTCGGGCAAGGAGCGGCTGCAGTCGCCGGAGGATCGCGCGAAGCTCGACGGCCTGTACGAGTGCATCCTGTGCGCCTGCTGCTCGACGTCGTGCCCCAGCTATTGGTGGAATGCCGACAAGTTCCTGGGGCCGGCGATCCTGCTCCAGGCCTATCGCTGGCTGGCCGATAGCCGTGACGAAATGACCGGCGAGCGCCTCGATCAGCTGGAAGATCCCTTCCGCCTGTATCGCTGCCACACGATCATGAATTGCGCGAACACCTGCCCCAAGGGTCTCAACCCGGCCAAGGCGATCGCCGAGGTCAAGAAGATGGAAGCCGAGCGCATCCTGTAAGGATCGTGGACGCGCCGGCATCCCCCGTCTTCTCGTTCGACGACGATCCGGAACTGCCCGGCTGGAAACGCTGGCAGCTTCGCGACGGGGGGCGGTTCAACTCGGCATTCGATCCGCTCCACGTTCGGGTGGAGGACGGTATCGCGCGCGTGCGGATTACGCTGCGCCGAGAGCATTCGAACATGCGCGACCACGTCCATGGCGGTGCGCTGTTGGGGTTCATCGACATTGCGCTGTTCGCTGCGGCCCGCGGACTGGGGGTGTTGCAGGCGGGCGGGGCGGTGACGCTCGATCTGTCGGCACAGTTCATCGGCGGCAGCGCGATCGGCGAGCCGTTGGAGGCACGGATCGAGCTGCTCCGCGAGACCGGTCGGATGCTGTTCCTGCGCGGGCTGGTCGTGCAGGACGGATGGCCAACCGTCGCGAGCTTCACCGGCACGCTGCGCAAATCGACCCCGCCGCCGTCGTTGCGGTGATTTGCTATAACGTCGGTACTTCTCTCTTCGTCACCCGGGACGTGTTCCGGGGTCCACTCCGCGGCGAGGGGATTGGCTAGAGGCTCTAGCGCTACGCCCGCGGCCCGGTACATCCTTGAATACGTCCGGCGCGACGGTGGAGCGAATGGCCCGCGCAAAGACCATCACGAAAGCCTGACATGACCAAAGTCCTCGCCGCCTATGACGCGCTCATCGCTGCGGGCGAATTGCGCCCGGATGCGGAGCAAAGGGCCGCCGCCATCCGTCTCGATACGCTGGCCGTCGAACTCGAAGCCCCGAAAAAGGCCGGCCTGTTCGCCCGCCTTACCGGCCGCGGCGGCACCGCGCCGCGCGGCGTCTATATGTTCGGCGATGTCGGGCGCGGCAAATCGATGCTGATGGACCTTTTCTTCGCCAACGTTGCGGTCGACCGGAAGCGCCGGGTTCACTTTTCGGAATTCATGCTCGAGGTTCACGGGCGCATCGCGATCGAGCGGCGCAAGGAAAGCGGCGATCCGATCGCTCCCGTCGCCGCGGCACTCGCCGAGGAGACGCGGCTGCTCGCCTTCGACGAGATGATGGTCACCAACTCGCCCGACGCGATGATCCTCAGCCGTCTGTTCACCGCGCTCATCGAGGCGGGCGTGACGATGGTCACGACCTCCAACCGCGCGCCGGGCGATCTCTATAAGAACGGCCTCAATCGCGAACACTTCCTGCCCTTCATCGCGTTGATCGAGGGGCGGCTGGACGTCGTGACGCTGAACGGTCTGATCGACTATCGCCGCGATCGGCTGGGCCAGCAGAACACCTGGCTGGTGCCCAACGGGCCGGAAGCGACCGCGAACCTGTCCGCGGCCTTCTTCCGCCTCACCGACCATGAGGTGACCGAACCGATCCCCTCGGAGGATCTGGCCGTGCAGGGGCGTACGCTTCACGTGCCCAAGACGCTGAAGGGTGTCGCCGTCTTCTCGTTCAAGAAACTGTGCGGGGAAGCGCGGGGCGCGGCCGATTATCTCGCCATCGCCCGCCGCTATCACACCGTGATCCTCGTCGGCATTCCCCAGCTTGGCCCCGAAAACCGAAACGAGGCGGCGCGCTTCGTCCAACTGATCGACGCGCTCTACGAACACAAAGTGAAACTACTCGCCGCCGCAGACGCCGAACCGGACGCACTCTACCCCGAAGGCGATGGACGTTTCGAATTCCAACGCACCGTCAGCCGCCTCGAAGAAATGCGATCCGAGGCCTATCTGGCGCAGGGGCACGGAACAATCTGACACGTGTGAGGCGTTCGCGAAGCCACGGTTCGGGTATTGCCGCGCACCAAAGGGCGAAACCCAATGATAGTACGCCAACCACTATCGATGCCAGATAATAAGGTGCTCCTGCCGCCGTCAGCCACGCGATCACCACCGCCCCAGCGGCCTGATGAATCAGATATAGCGGATAGGTCGCCGTGCCGATGCGGGCGGCGTGCCGTGCCGGCACTGTAATAGCCATCACGGGTTGGAGCCGTACCGCCAGCGCAACGACGACGACACCCGCGAGGAACACGGCGATCGGGAGGTGCGGACCGATCGCCAGCTGGTAATCGCGTGCCACTGTTGCCGCGCGCACCGCAATTTCGAAGCAACACCCCCATGTCAGCGCGAGCGAGAAGACGGCGAGGCGCCATGACCACGTGTTGGTCGACAAACGGCGTAGTGCCGCACCCAGCGCGAAGAATACGCCATGGGGCATCAGCGTCAGCATGCGGGCACGCGTAGGAAAGGCGGGGTTGTCCGCGAAAGCAGCCTGCATCATCCAGTAATCGAGGCTGATAGCGCCCAGATATAGCACCACCCTCCATACCCAACGATCGTTTCGCCTCAACGCGAGGACTGTGGCGACCAATCCGTAGAAAACGATTTCGATGGCGAGGGTCCAGTAGGATCCGTCGATTTGGACGCCGATGGGCACGAATGCCACCGCATCGGCCCAGCCGTGCGCCACGGAGCCGATGTCGACGCCGGGCACCGTCAGCAGCAGCAAGGCGGTGGTCGTCGCGCAGATCCAGACGGCGGGGACGAGCCGTAGTACGCGCGCGCGGACGAACTGGCGCGCGTCGCGTCGTTCGGCCGTTGCGAGGATGACGTAGCCCGAAATCACGAAGAACAGCTCGACCCCGATCCACCCGAACCAGAGCCCGTTGACCGGCGCCGCGACGACGCCGGCAAGCGGGCGGGGCGGCGTGAGTGGAAAGGCGAAGCCGTAATGATAGCCCACCACCATCGCCGCGCACGCAAAGCGGAGGAGGTTGATCGCGGACAGGGCGCGATCCGGGCGGGAGGGCTGCGACATCACGCGCCCGCGGTATCGCAGAAGGGTTAACAACCCACCCCGAAATTCAGCCCCATCCACTCTATCGCTATTGCGAACCGTTATCGACGATAAATCCCGCCGGCGAGTTTTAGGTGGTTGTGCCCCTGCCGTAACAGGCCTATGCGGCATGACCAATCACGCCTCGCCCCAATTGGGGCCAATGGAGTAGGATTGGAATGGCTCGCAAGAAGATCGCGCTGATCGGCGCCGGTAATATCGGCGGTACGCTGGCGCACCTCGCCGCGCTCAAGGGGCTGGGCGATATCGTCCTGTTCGACGTCGTCGAGGGCGTGCCCCAGGGCAAGGCGCTTGACCTGTCGCAGTGCGGCCCGGTCGAGGGCTTCGACGCGAACATCAAGGGTTCCAACGACTACGCCGATATCGCGGGCGCCGATGTCATCATCGTCACCGCAGGTGTCGCGCGCAAGCCCGGCATGAGCCGTGACGACCTGCTCGGCATCAACCTGAAGGTGATGAAGGCGGTCGGCGAGGGCATCGCCGCCAATGCGCCCGACGCCTTCGTGATCTGCATCACCAACCCGCTCGACGCGATGGTCTGGGCGCTGCGCGAATTCTCGGGCCTGCCCGCGAACAAGGTCGTCGGCATGGCGGGCGTGCTCGACTCGGCGCGCTTCAGCCACTTCCTCGCCGAAGAGTTCGGCGTGTCGGTGAAGGACGTGAACACCTTCGTGCTCGGCGGTCATGGCGATACCATGGTCCCGGTGCTCGAATATTCGACCGTCAGCGGCATCCCGGTCAGCGACCTGATCGAGATGGGCTTCTCGACCAAGGAAAAGGTCGACGAGATCATCAAGCGCACCCGCGGCGGCGGCGGCGAGATCGTCGCGCTGCTGAAGACCGGCTCGGCTTACTATGCCCCCGCCACCAGCGGCATCGCCATGGCCGAGGCGTATCTTTACGACCAGAAGCGCATTCTGCCGGCGGCCGCGCACCTGTCGGGTGAGTATGGCATCGACAACCTCTATGTCGGCGTGCCCGTCGTGATCGGCGCTGGCGGTGTCGAGAAGGTCGTCGAGGTCAAGCTGTCGGACGAGGCGAAGGCCAACCTTCAGGTCTCGGTCGACGCGGTCAAGGAACTGCTCGTCGCCTGTAAGGGTATCGACGAGAGCCTGGCGTAAGATTGCGTCCTAAATACCCTTGTGTCCCCGCGAAGGCGGGGACCCAGTACTGGGCTCCCGCCTTCGCGGGAGCACAAGGGGGCGAGGGATGACCAAGGTTGGCTACGTCTACATGATGGCGAGCCGACTGAACGGAACGATATATTTAGGTGTCACGAGTGATCTGGCGAAGCGGGCCTATCAACACCGCAATGCCCTGATCGACGGGTTCACCAAGACATACGGTTGCAGGCTCCTGGTCTGGTATGAGGCCCATGACGAACTGGACAGTGCGCGGCTTCGCGAACGCCAGCTCAAGAAGTGGAACCGGGACTGGAAGCTGCGGCTGATCGAAGAGAAGAATCCGGATTGGCTCGACCTGTACGAGTCATTGTTTTGAGCGATCGTGCTTCCGCGCAGGCGGGAGCCCAGGACTGGGTCCCTGCCTTCGCGGGGACACAATGGAGTTGGGAGCTAAGATGAGCATCCTCGTCAACAAGAACACCAAGGTCATCACCCAGGGCATGACGGGTGAAACCGGCACGTTCCACACCCAGCAGGCGCTGGCGTATGGCACGCAGATGGTCGGCGGCGTGACGCCGGGCAAGGGCGGCACCGAGCATATCGGTCTGCCGGTCTTCAACACCGTCGCGGAAGCCAAGTCGAAGACGGGCGCCGACGCGAGCGTGATCTACGTGCCGCCGCCCTTCGCGGCCGACTCGATCCTGGAAGCGATCGACGCGGAAATCCCGCTGATCGTCGCGATCACCGAGGGCATTCCGGTTCTCGACATGGTCAAGGTCAAGCGCGCCCTGTCGGGTTCCAAGTCGCGCCTAATCGGTCCGAACTGCCCGGGCGTGCTGACGCCGGGCGAGTGCAAGATCGGCATCATGCCGGGTTCGATCTTCAAGAAGGGCTCGGTCGGCGTCGTGTCGCGCTCGGGAACCCTGACCTATGAGGCGGTGTTCCAGACCTCGAACGCAGGTCTCGGTCAGACGACTGCGGTCGGCATCGGCGGCGACCCCGTCAACGGCACCAACTTCATCGACGTGCTGGAGCTGTTCCTGGCCGATGACGAGACCCAGTCGATCATCATGATCGGCGAGATCGGCGGCGATGCGGAAGAGCAGGCGGCGCAGTTCCTGATCGACGAAGCGAAGCGCGGTCGTAGCAAGCCGATGGCGGGCTTCATCGCGGGCCGCACGGCGCCTCCGGGCCGTCGCATGGGCCATGCCGGCGCGATCGTGTCGGGTGGCAAGGGCGATGCGGAAAGCAAGATCGCGGCGATGGAAGCGGCCGGGATCAAGGTCGCGGCGTCGCCGAGCGAGCTGGGTTCGACCTTGCTGCAGGTGCTGAACAAGTAAATTCCCTCTCCCGGCGGGAGAGGGAGGGAGCGGCAGAGCCGCGGAAGGGTGAGGGCGGTAGCCTTCCCCTCGACCCTCACCCTCCCACCGCTCTGACGAGCGGCGGGCCCCTCCCTCTCCCGGTGGGAGAGGGGATTAGGAAGAAGACCATGGGCTACGAAGGTCAGGATTTCGGAGATATCGCGGCGGGCGTCAGCCCGGCGTTCATCGAGGCGCTCTATGCCAAGTATCAGGCCGACCAGTCGTCGGTCGATCTGGGTTGGCGCAGTTTCTTCGAGGGCCTGGAGGCCGGCACCGGCGGTCCGAGCTGGACTAACAAGCGCTGGCCGCTGACCACGACCGACGACCTGACCGCGGGGCTCGACCCGACGCAGATGGAGCCTGCGCCCAAGCCCGCGAAGGGCGGCGGCAAGCCCGCGCCGGCGGCTGGCGCCGCGCCGTCTAAGGAGGACATCATCAAGGCGGCGGGCGACGCGATCCGCGCGCAGCTGCTGGTCCGCACCTATCGCGTCCGTGGCCATCTTGCCGCCAATCTCGATCCGCTCGGCCTGTCGCACCGCGACATGCCGGAGGATCTGCGCACCGAATATCACGGCTTCACCGATGCCGACATCGATCGCCCGGTCTATCTCGGCGGAACGCTCGGTTTCGAATGGGCGACCGTGCGTGAGCTGGTCGACACGCTGCGCCGCAATTACTGCGGCAACGTCGGCCTCGAGTACATGCACATCGTCGATGTTGAGGAACGCCGCTTCCTGCAGGATCGCATGGAAGGCAAGGACAAGGCGATTGAATTCAGCGTCGATGGCAAGCGCGCGATCCTGAGCAAGGTCATCGAGGCCGAGCAGTGGGAAAAGTTCCTCGGCAAGAAGTATGTCGGGACCAAGCGCTTCGGCCTCGACGGCGGCGAGAGCATGATCCCGGCGCTGGAAAGCGTCATCAAGTACGGCGGCCAGGCCGGCGTGCGCGAGATCGTATACGGCATGGCCCACCGCGGCCGCCTGAACGTGCTTGCCAATGTCATGGCCAAGCCGCTGCGCGTCATCTTCCACGAGTTCGCCGGCGGTTCGGCGCAGCCCGACGAGATCGGCGGTTCGGGTGACGTGAAGTATCACCTCGGCACCTCGACCGACCGCGAGTTTGACGGGCACAAGGTGCATATGTCGCTGGTCGCCAATCCGTCGCACCTCGAGGCGGCGGACCCGGTTGTGCTCGGCAAGACGCGCGCGATCCAGACGATCGCCAACGACCTCAAGGAACACAGCGCCTCGCTGCCCGTGCTGATCCACGGCGACGCGGCGTTCGCGGGTCAGGGCATCGTTTGGGAATGCCTCGGCTTCTCCGGCATCCGTGGCTACAACACGGGCGGCTGCGTCCACTTTATCATCAACAACCAGGTGGGCTTTACCACCAGCCCGCAGTTTGCGCGGTCGTCGCCCTATCCGTCTGATGTGGCGAAGGGCGTGCAGGCGCCGGTCTTCCACGTCAACGGTGACGATCCCGAAGCGGTGACCTTCGCCACCAAGATGGCAATCGAATTCCGCCAGAAGTTCCATCGCGACATCGTGATCGACATGTGGTGCTATCGCCGCTTCGGTCACAATGAGGGTGACGAGCCGGGCTTCACGCAGCCGCTGATGTACAACAAGATCCGTTCGCACCCCGGCGTCAGCGAGATCTACGGCAAGCGCCTGATCCAGGAAGGTGTGATCGACCAGGCCTGGATGGACGAGAAGGTCCATCAGTTCACGACGCTGCTTGAAGGCGAGTTCGAGGCGGGCGCAAGCTACAAGCCGAACAAGGCGGACTGGTTCGCGGGTCGCTGGACCGGCCTGTCGGCGCCGACCGATGGCGGCACCGAGCGGCGCAACGTCGAAACCGGCATCGAGATGAAGCTGTTCGACGCGCTCGGTCGTACGCTGACGACGGTGCCGGAGGGCATCCAGATCCACAAGACGCTGGGCCGCGTGCTCGATGCCAAGCGCCAGATGTTCAAGACCGGCGAGAATTTCGACTGGGCGACGGGCGAGGCGCTGGCCTTCGGATCGCTGCTGTCGGAAGGCTATGGCGTGCGTCTGTCGGGTCAGGACTCGGGTCGTGGCACGTTCAGCCAGCGTCACGCGGTGTGGGTCGACCAGACCGACGAGCACAAGTACGTGCCGTTGACGACGGTGGAGCATGGCCGGTTCGAGGTGCTGGACAGCCCGCTCTCCGAATATGGCGTGCTCGGGTTCGAATATGGCTACGCGCTGGCGGACCCCAAGACGCTCGTTATGTGGGAGGCGCAGTTTGGCGACTTCGTCAACGGCGCGCAGATCATGATCGACCAGTTCATCGCGAGCGGTGAAGCCAAGTGGCTGCGCGCCAACGGCCTGGTGATGCTGCTGCCGCATGGCTATGAAGGGCAGGGGCCAGAGCATAGCTCGGCGCGTCCCGAGCGCTTCCTGCAGCTGTGCGCGCAGGACAATATCCAGGTTGCGAACTGCACGACGCCGGCGAATTACTTCCACCTGCTGCGCCGGCAGATGCACCGCAACTTCCGCAAGCCGCTGATCGTGATGACGCCGAAGTCGCTGCTCCGCCACAAGCTGGCGGTGTCGACGGCGGCCGAGTTCCAGGGCGACAGCCACTTCAAGCGCATCCTGTCCGACACCAATGGTGCGGCGGATGCCGATACGACGCGGCTGGTGCTGTGTACTGGCAAGGTCGCCTATGATCTGATCGAAGCGCGCAACGCCGCGGGCGATACCGGCACGCAGATCGTGCGGATCGAGCAGCTCTATCCGTTCCCGGGCGATGCGCTCGCCCGCCGGATCGCGCGGATGCCGAACCTCAAGGACGTGGTCTGGGCGCAGGAAGAGCCGAAGAACAACGGGTACTGGTTCTTCGTCGAGCCGCTGATAGAGGAGTCGCTCGCGCAGGCGCAGTGCGCGGTGAAGCGTGCCCGCTATGCGGGTCGCGCGGCGGCGGCGTCGCCCGCCACGGGTCTGATGAAGCGGCACACCGCGGAGCAGGGCGCGCTGGTCGCCGATGCGCTCGGCCATAACGTGCGCGAGGAAATCCGCCGGACCCGCAGCGAGGGCTCCACCACCACCGCCCGGCCGACCCAGTCCCCGAGCAGCTAACCACTTTCCCCGTTGAAGACCCCCTCCCCGGGGAGAAGGATGCAAGAGATGGCAACCGAAGTCACCGTTCCCGTTCTGGGCGAATCGATCACCGAAGCCACCGTCGGCGAATGGCTGAAGCAGCCCGGCGACCCCGTGAAGGCCGACGAGCCGATCGCGAGTCTTGAGACCGACAAGGTGTCTGTGGAAGTGCCCTCGCCGGTCGCCGGCGTGATGGGTCAGCATGCGGTGCAGGTCGGCGATACCGTGCAGGTCGGCGCGATGCTCGCGACGATCGAAGCGGGCGGTGGTGCGGCGGCGGCGCCTGCCGCTGCGCCGGCTCCGGCGGTTACCCCGGCTGCGCCGGCCGCTGCGGCTCCTGCTGCGGCGCCTGAAGCATCGAGCGACTCGCCGGCGGCGCTGTCGCCGTCGGTCCGTCGCGCCGTGCTGGAATACGGCCTCGACCCCGCGTCGATCACCGGCACGGGCAAGGACGGTCGCATCACCAAGGAAGACGTGGCCGCTGCCGCTGCTGCAAAGCCGGCCGCGACCGCGCAGGCGCCTGCTGCCGCTCCGGCTGCCGCCCCCGCGGGTGGGCGCAAGGAAGAGCGCGTGAAGATGACGCGCCTCCGCCAGACGATCGCCAAGCGCCTGAAGGAAGCGCAGAACACCGCCGCGATGCTGACGACGTTCAACGACGTCGACATGACCGCGGTGATCGAGGCGCGCGCCAAGTACAAGGACCTGTTCGAAAAGAAGCACGGCGTCCGCCTGGGCTTCATGGGCTTCTTCGTGAAGGCCGCGACGATGGCGCTGAAGGACATTCCGTCCGTCAACGCCTCGATCGAGGGCGATGAGATCGTCTATCACGATTATGCCGACATCTCGGTCGCCGTTTCGGCGCCGAACGGCCTTGTCGTGCCGGTCATCCGTGATGCGCAGGACCTGTCGGTCGCGGGGATCGAGAAGACGATCGGCGACTTCGGCCGCCGCGCCAAGGATGGCACGCTGAAGATGGACGAGATGAAGGGCGGCACCTTCACCATCTCGAACGGCGGCGTGTTCGGCTCGCTGATGTCGACGCCGATCATCAACCCGCCCCAGTCGGCGGTGCTGGGCCTCCACCGGATCGAGGATCGCCCGGTCGTGGTGAACGGCCAGGTCGTGGTGCGCCCGATGATGTATCTGGCGCTCAGCTACGACCACCGTTTGATCGACGGCCGCGAGGCGGTGACCTTCCTCGTCGCGCTGAAGAATGCGATCGAGGATCCGACGCGCATTCTGATCGACCTGTAAGTATCTATATAGACACGTCACCCCGGCGGAGGCCGGGGTCTTTCGCGGGGAGCATCGCTTCCTGCCGGACGAGATGCCAGCGTCCGCTGGCATGACGGTTGGAGGAAATGATGGCAGACTACGACTATGACGTCCTCGTGATCGGTGCCGGCCCTGGCGGCTATGTCGCGGCGATCCGCGCGGCGCAGCTGGGGCTGAAGACCGCCTGCGCCGAGGCGCGCGAGACGCTGGGCGGGACCTGCCTGAACGTCGGCTGCATTCCGTCGAAGGCGATGCTGCACGCATCGGAATATTTCGATGCGGCGGCGAATGGCGCGATGGCCAAGATGGGCATCAAGGTGACGCCCGAGCTGGACCTGGACGCGATGCACGGCCAGCGCCGCGACGCGGTGAAGCAGCTGACCGGCGGCATCGAATATCTGTTCAAGAAAAACAAGGTGACGTGGCTGAAGGGCCATGCGCGCTTCACCGGTAAGGACAGCGTCGAGGTCGCGGGCCAGACCGTGCGCGCCAAGAACATCGTGATCGCGACCGGCTCGTCGGTCACGCCGCTGCCGGGCGTGACGGTCGACCAGAAGGTCGTCGTCGACAGCACCGGCGCGCTCGAGCTGCCGAAGGTGCCCGAGCATATGGTCGTCATCGGCGGCGGTGTGATCGGCCTGGAGCTGGGCAGCGTGTGGCGCCGCCTGGGTGCGAAGGTGACGGTGGTCGAATATCTGGACCAGATCCTGCCGGGCTTCGATGGCGACGTGCGCAAGGAAGCGCAGAAGATCTTCAAGAAGCAGGGCATGGAGTTCAAGCTGTCCACCAAGGTGACGGGCGTCACCGTGGCGGGCGACACCGCGACCCTGACCGTCGAGCCCGCCGCCGGTGGCGCGGCCGAGACGATCACCGCCGATGCCGTGCTGCTGGCGATCGGTCGTAAGCCGAACACCGATGGCCTAAACCTCGAAGCCGCGGGCCTGTCGGTCAACGCGCGTGGGCAGGTTGAGATCGACCACGACTTCGCGACCAGCGTGGCCGGCATCTGGGCGATCGGCGACGTCGCACCCGGCCTGATGCTCGCGCACAAGGCCGAGGACGAGGGCATTGCGGTTGCGGAGAACATCGCTGGCCTGACCGGCATCGTGAACCATGACGTGATCCCGAGCGTCGTCTACACGATGCCCGAGTTCGCCGGTGTCGGTCTGACCGAGGAAGCGGCCAAGGCCAAGGGCGAGATCAAGGTCGGCAAGTTCCCGATGATGGCGAACAGCCGCGCCAAGACCAATCACGAGCCGGACGGCTTCGTGAAGATCATCGCCGATGCCAAGACCGATCGCGTCGTCGGCGTCTGGGCGATCGCCAGCGTCGCTGGCACGATGATCGCCCAGGCAGCGCAGGCCATGGAGTTCGGCGCGACCAGCGAGGACATCGCCTACACGTGCCACGCCCACCCCACGCATTCCGAGGCGATCAAGGAAGCGGCGATGGCGGTGACGGGCAAGCCGATCCACATCTGATGTCGGACGGCGGGGGAGCAGAGCGTTCCCGCGCCGATCTGGAGGCCGAATGGCTGGAGCTGACGCGCGGGACTCTGCCGGGTCTCGCGCGTTCGCGTTCCTGGCCGGTGCGGGCGGATCATTGCTTCCAGCGGATTTTGCTCGACGCGGTCGTCGGCGGGGTGTGGTATGATGCGGTCGCCGGACGGCCGGCGTATCGGTGTATCGATGGCGGGCTGCTGGCGCAGGCGGTGGCGTTGGGGCGCGACGTCGTGGAGGGGCGGGCCGATCTTGCGGCGCTGAACCGCCAATCGCTGGCGTGGCGGCGTGCGCGGAAAGGAAGCCCCACACGCTCCGTCACTCCCGACTTGGTCCCGAGTCCACCGGGCCGAGGGGGCCGCGTTTGAGCCTCCTGCCGTCCCCCTCGCCGTGGAGTGGACCCCGGAACGAGTCCGGGGTGACGGGGTGTTTGGGGCAAGCGATGCGCGGGGAGCGGAGCCCAACACGCTCCGTCACTCCGGACTTGGTCCGGAGTCCACCGGGCCGCGGGGGTCGCGTTTGAGCCTCCTGCCGTCCCCCTCGCCGCGGAGTGGACCCCGGAACGAGTACGGGGTGACGGAGTGGGTGGGGTGAGCGATGCGCGCGGGAGGGGAGCGGGGTGGCGCGGGAGTGGGGTAAGCGATCAGGCCGCCAATTGGGTTTTTGCGATGCCCCGGATCATATCCGCCGCTTTCTCCGCAATCATGATCGTCGGGGCATTGGTGTTGCCGCTGACGAGGCTCGGCATCACCGACGCGTCCACCACGCGCAGGCCTGCGATGCCGCGCACCCGCAGCTGACCGTCTACCACCGCCATCCGGTCGCCTTCCGCCCCCATCTTGCAGGTTCCGATCGGGTGATAGATCGTCTCGGCCGTCTGGCGGACCCAGGCGTCGATCGCGGCATCGCCCCGTACGTCCGGCCCAGGTGCCAGTTCGGCGTCGCGATAGGGATCGAGCGCTACCTGCGCCACCACGTCGCGACCGATCGTCACCGCCTCGCGCAGGACGCGGCGGTCTTCGGGCGTGCTGAGGTAATTCGCCTCGATCAGCGGATCGGCCAATGGGTCGTCCGACACCAAGCCGATACGTCCGCGGCTTTCGGGGCGAAGCTGGCAGAGGTGGAGCGAGAAGCCGTCTTCGGTCGCCTTGACCTTGCCGTGGTCGCGCATGATCGCGAGCACCGCGTGGATTTGAATGTCCGGGTGGTCGAGGCCCTCGCGCGAGGGGATGAAGGCGCCGGCTTCGAGAAAGTTCTGCCGCCCGACGCCCTTGCCGGTCAGCGCGTAGCGGAGGCCGACGCCGAGTTGGCGCAGGCCCTTCACTTCGCTGAACACCGTGCGCAGGCCGCGGCTGCGCCAGTTCATGATGACGTCGAGATGATCCTGCAGGTTGCGCCCGACACCGGGTAGCTCATGCAGGGTCTTGATACCGACGCCGCGCAGATGCGCGGGATCGCCGATGCCCGACAGCTGGAGCAGCTGCGGTGACTGGACTGCGCCCGTGCACAGCAGGATTTCGCCGGAGGCGGTCGCCCGGCGCGCCTCGCGCCCGACCACATAGTCGACCGCGACAGCCCGTCCGCCCTGCACCTCGATACGCGTGGTACGCGCATCCGTCGCGATCGTCAGGTTCGGTCGGGCTAAGGCGGGGAACAGATACGCCTCCGCCGCGGTCCAGCGCCGGCCGTTGGCGATGGTCAGGTCATAGGGGCCGAAGCCTTCGGGATGCGCGCCATTGAAATCGTCGGTGATCGGATAGCCGGCCTGTCGCCCCGCGGCGATGAAGGCGGCGTTGAACGGGCTGTCGCTTTCGCCTGCCGAGACGCGCAGCGGGCCATCGGTCCCGTGCAGCGGTCCGCTGCGATGGTGCCCCTCCAGCTTGCGGAAATAGGGGAGGACGTCGTCCCAGCCCCAACCGGAGAGGCCGGATTGCGCCCAGCGATCGTAATCGCGTGGATGGCCCCGCGAATAGATCATGCCGTTGATCGCCGAACTCCCGCCCAGCCCTTTGCCACGCGGCCACCACAGGCGCCGGTTGTCGAGGTGCGGTTCGGGGGCGGTCCAGAAGCCCCAATTGTGCTTGCTCTTCGTCTTGATCAGCTCGCCGACGCCGGCCGGCATGCGGACAAGGAGGTCCCGGTTGTGGCCACCGGCTTCGATCAGCAGCACGCGGACCGCGGGGTCTTCGGACAGGCGCGCGGCCATGACGCAGCCGGCGGAGCCGCCGCCTATGACGATATAGTCGAAGCCTTGGTCTGCCATGCTCTCTCCTCCTGCGCGGCCTTGTCGACCGTCGCATCCGTGGGTGTGCAGAGGAGCGCGATCAGCTCCTCCATCAATGCCGGCCGATCGAGATCGGGCGCGTGGACCTTGCCGAGCCCCAGCGTCATCAACGCATAGCCGCGCACGCGTGCCTGATGCGGCGTGAGGCCGTTCGCCTCGAGGCAGTGCGACAGGAAGGCGAGGACTTGCGCGTCGTTGCGTTCGACCGCAGCCTGCGCACGGGGATCGCTTTCGGCCCAGGCGCGCATTGCGAGTGAGAGACGGAACAGACCCCGCCGGCGGACGATCTCGGCGAGCAGGCGGATGCGATCGACGGGATTTCGCTCCGCCTTCATGATCGTGTCGAGGATGCTGGCGAGATGTTCGCCCGCAAAATAGTCCGCCAGCCGGCCCTGATAGGCGTCGAAGTCGGTAAAATGGTGATAGAAGCTGCCTGTCGAAACGTTCAGCTCCGCAGCGAGCGGACGCAGCTTCAGCGCCCGCAGGCCGCCCCGCCGCAGAAGCGACTGCCCCGCCTCCAGCCAATCGCGTGGCGTAAGGTCCGTCGCGCGGAGCGTCCGGTCGGGGGCGGCGGTGGCCATAACCGATGTTATGCAGCTATTGCGCTGTGGTAAACCCCTTGGCGATGAGCGCCCGAGTGACGCCGTTGGTCCAGCCGAACCCGTCCTGCAGCGGGTATTCGCCGCCGCCGCCGGGCAGGCGCTGCACGACGTTGTACTTTTCGAGCAGCTTGCCGCTGGCATCATATTCGCGGGTCACGCTGGCCAGCCAATGGGCGGCGATCCGGCGGGCGAGGGTGGTTTCGCCATAGCGTTCGAGCCCCGTGATCGCGACCCATTGCAAGGGCGCCCAGCCGTTGGGATCGTCCCATTGCTGCCCGGTGTCCACCAGCGTGGTGCGAAGCCCGCCCTCGCCGATCAGCGGGGCCAGCGCCTTGGCGGTCGCTTGGGCGCGATCGGGCGTCGCGATGCCGACGAACAGGGGGAAGGCCATGGCGGCGGTGCGCCCGCCCGCGACCGTGTCCGCATCCACGTCGTAATCGGCATAATAGCCGCCAGCGTTCCACAGATGGCGGTTGATCGCCACCGCGCGTGCGTCTGCCGCCGCGGTGTAGCGGCTGGCGCAGGGATCGTCCTTCAGCGTCCGGCAGTTCGTCGCGATGCTGCGTTCAAGCCCGTAGAGCAGGCTGTTGAGATCGACCGGGACGACGCGCGTCGTGCGGATCGTCGCCAGCGTCTTGCCATCGGCGAGCCAGCGCGAACTGAAGTCCCAGCCGCTCTCGGCGCCCGCGCGTAGATCGCGGTAAAGGACCTTGGCGTCGCGACCGGGGTTCGCCTGCGCGAGCAGCGCGTCCTCGCGATAGCTTTCGTCGCGGGGATCGTCGCGGTCGTCCCAATAGCGGTTGAGCAGGCTGCCGTCGCGAAGGCGTACGACGCGGGCGCTCGCCTCGCCGGCCCGCAGGCCATCGGCGCCACGCATCCAGAAATCGTGCTCGGCGCGCAGCCAGCGCGTGCGCTGTGCGAGCGTGTCGGCGCGCTTCGACATGCCGGCGATCAGGTAGAAGAAGGGCGGCTGTGAGCGGCTGAGATAATAGGTACGCGTGCCGTTGGGAATGCGGCCGTAGCGGTCGAGCAGGCTGCCGAAGTCGACAATCATGTCCTCGACCAGATCCTGCCTACTGGAGGCCTGCAGGCCCAGCATCGTGAACCAGCTGTCCCAATAATACATTTCGCGAAACCGGCCGCCGGGGACGACGAAGCGCTTCGGCAACGGCAGCGCCGACGAACCCGGGGCGACGCTCGGCAAGGTGCGCGTGAGCTGCGGCCACAGTGCATCGATATGCGCGGTGAGCGAGAGTTTGGCCGAGGGTGGCGGCACGGTCGGCGTGATCGGCAGGGTGAAGTTCGCCTGCACGAAGGCTTCGAGCGCCGCGCGATCCTTGCAGGCGCACTGGCGATAGGCCTTCATGATGGCTGCATCGCTGCGGCGCGGCTGGGCGTCGGCGAAGGTCTTCGAATCGGGGAAGACGCGCTGCATCTGCACCGCGCGGAACAACTCGCCGAAGCGCTGTGCAGGCGACAGCGGCGTGGCGGCGACGAGCAGCGTCGTCAGGGCAAGCAGCAGCGGGCGGATCATCATCGGCTCTCCACGATGGTTCTACGGCTCAGCGAGACGCGCCGGGTCTGGCGATCGATACGCAGCGCGATCTGGGCGTCGCCGTCGCCCAGGCGAAGTTCGAAACCGGGCGCGTCGTGCCAGCGGTCTGGCGTCATGACCTCGCCATCGAGTGCGCGCCAGTCGGCGTCGGCGTAGGGGGCCACGGCGTTCAGACAGTTGGTGCTGCGAAAGGCAGTGAGGGCGGCGACGAAATCCTCGAGATCGCGGTCACGGTGCTGCCAGTCGACCCAGCCGATTGCATTGTCTTGCGCATAGGCGTTGTTGTTACCCTGCTGCGTGCGGCCGAATTCGTCGCCGGCGGTCAGCATGATTGTGCCGCGCGAGGCGAACAGCGTGGCGAGCAGCGCGCGGAGGTCGTCACGGCGGCGCTGGCGGATGATGGGATCGTCGCTCGGCCCCTCGACGCCATTGTTCCAGCTCAGATTGTCGCCATGGCCATCGCGATTGTCCTCGCCATTGGCGTGGTTGTGGCGCTCGGCATAGCTGACGAGATCGGCGAGCGTGAAGCCATCGTGCGCCGCGAGGAAGTTGACGGTGCGCGTGTCGCGGGGACCGAAGAGGTCCGCCGATCCTGCGATGCGGGTGGCCAGGTCGCCTGCGCTGCCGTCGCCGCGCCAGAAGCGGCGGACGTCGTCGCGATAGCGGTCGTTCCACTCCAGCCAATGGTCGGGGAAGTGGCCGAGCTGATAGCCGCCGGGGCCGATGTCCCACGGCTCGGCGATCATGATGCGGCTGGCGAGCAGCGGGTCGGCGGCGATTTCGGCGAAGATCGGCGCATGCGGATCGAACCCGGGGCCGCGGGCGAGTATCGTCGCGAGGTCGAACCGGAAGCCGTCGACTCCGCACCGAGCGAAATGGCGCAGGCTGCCGAGGATCAGCGCGCGAACCTCCGGCCGGTTGCAATCGAGCGTATTGCCCGTGCCGGTGTCGTTGACGAGGCGGCCGTCGGGCGCGTGCGCGTAATAGAGCGCCTCATCGAACCCGCGCAGCGACAGCGTCGGGCCGAGGCGGTCGCTCTCGCCCGTGTGGTTGAAGACCAGGTCGAGGATCACGCCGATCCCGGCGCTGCGGAGGGCGGCGACCGTCTCGACCAGTTCGGCGACGCCGCCGGGGGCGAGCCGCGGGTCGATCGCCATCGGGACGACCGGATTGTAGCCCCAGCTGTTGGTGAGGCCGAGCGGCGGCAGGTGGCGCTCGTCGATCCATGCGACGATCGGCATCAGTTCGATCGCGGCGACGTTCAGCTTCTTAAGATGCGCGATGACAGCGGGTTGGGCGAGGGCGGCGATCGTGCCCCGCTGCGCCTCCGGTACGTCGGGGTGCAGCATGGTGAAGCCGCGGACGTTGAGTTCGTAGATCAGGCCGCCGGGGGTGAAGAGGGGCGCCGCGACAGGCGCGGTAGCGGGGGGCGTGACGATAGCACGCGGGACCACCGCGGTCGTGTTGATGCCCGGCTTGCCGAGGCACGGGTCGTAGCGGAACGCCCGGTCCAGCTGGATCGCATAGGGATCGACCAGCAGTTTCGCCGGGTCGGATGCCGCGCGATAGCCGTAGTGCGTCCCGACGCCGACGCCCTCGACCTCCGCATGCCAGACGCCGTCCGCACCGGTCATGGGTATCTGCCGTTCGCCGGCATCGTCGAACAGGCAAAGCGTGACCGGGGTCGCGCTTCGCACGGCAAAACGGGTGCCGCCGTCAACCACTTCGGCGCCGAGCGACACGCTCACGTGATGACGTCGGGCTCGGTGCGGCCGGTGTGGCGGGCGATCCCGGCGATCGCATCCGCTGCGGCGACGATATCGGCGAGCATCTCGCCGGTATCGCGGTCGAGGTCGCCGTCGGCAGGTTCGTAGCGTTCGAGATAGACGCGCAACGTCGCGCCGCTGGTGCCCGTGCCCGACAGGCGGAAGACGACGCGGCTGCCACCGTCGAACAGGATGCGCACGCCCTGGTTGCGGCTGACCGATCCGTCGGTGGGGTCGGTATAGGCGAAATCATCGGCTTCGGCGACGCGCAGGCCTGCGACATGCGTGCCGGCGAGCGTGTCGAGCTTGCCGCGCAGCTCGGCCATCAACGCATCGGCGCGGTCGCTCTCCACACCTTCATAATCGTGGCGGGCGTAATAGTTGCGGCCGTAGGTCGCCCAGTGATCACGCGCGATCGCATCGACCGATTGGCCGCGAACGGCGAGGATGTTGAGCCACAGGAGCACCGCCCACAGGCCGTCCTTTTCCCGTACGTGATCGGACCCGGTGCCCGCGCTTTCTTCGCCGCAGATCGTCGCCATGCCGGCGTCGAGCAGATTGCCGAAGAACTTCCACCCCGTCGGCGTTTCGAAGATCGGAAGCCCCTTGGCCGCCGCGACGCGATCGGCGGCGGCGCTGGTCGGCATCGATCGGGCGATGCCCTTCAGCCCGTCGGCATAGCCAGGCGCAAGGTGGGCATTGGCGGCGAGCATCGCGAGGCTGTCGGATGGGGTCACGAACCGGCCGCGGCCGATAATGAGGTTGCGGTCGCCGTCGCCGTCCGACGCGGCGCCGAAATCGGGCGCATCAGGGGCCATCATCGTCTCGTACAGCGCATGCGCGTGGACGAGATTGGGGTCGGGGTGATGGCCCCCGAAATCCTCTAGCGGCGTGCCGTTGCGCACCGTGCCCTTGGCGAAGCCAAGACGGTTTTCGAGGATTTCGGTCGCATAGGGGCCGGTAACGGCACTCATCGCGTCGAATGCCATGGTCAGGCCGGCGGCACGAATGGCGTCGAAGTCGAACAGCCGCTCCATCAGGGCGGCATAATCGGCGACCGAATCGACGATCTCGACGGTCATATCGCCGACCTGCGTTTCGCCTATCGTGTCGAGGTCGACGTCCGCCGCGTCGACGGTCAGCCAGCGGTCGATCACCTTGGTGCGCTGGTACAGCGCTTCGGTGACGCTTTCGGGCGCGGGGCCGCCGTTGGCGATATTGTACTTGATGCCGAAATCCTCGGTCGGGCCGCCGGGATTGTGGCTTGCCGACAGAACGAGGCCGCCCAGCGCCTTGCGGATACGGATCATGTTGCTGGCGGCGGGCGTCGACAGGATGCCGCCGCGGCCGATCACCGCCCGCCCGAAACCGTTGGCGGCGGCGATGCGGATCGCCTTCTGGATCACCTCGCGATTGAGGAAGCGGCCGTCGCCGCCGATGACCAGTGTCGCGCCCTGCTTGCCGTCGATGACGTCGAACACCGACTGGACAAAATTCTCCGCGTAATTGGGCTGCTGGAACACCGTCACCTTCTTGCGGAGGCCCGAGGTGCCGGGCTTCTGGTCGGTGTAGGGCTGGGTCGGGCAGGTGCGGATCATGCGTGTCCTGTCAGGGTCTTGTAGAGGTCGGCGTAACGGCGGCCGCTTTGGCCCCAGGAGAAATCGGCGCGCATCCCGTTGCGCTGGAGGGTGCACCATAGATCGGGCCGGGCATATGCGGCAATCGCGCGCCGGATCGCGTGCGCGAGCGTGTGGTAGCCGGTCTCGCCATGCTGGAAACCGGTGGCGACGCCGGCGGCGAGCGCCGCTTCGTTGGCATCGATGACCGTGTCGGCAAGACCGCCCGTGCGCGCGACGATCGGCACACAGCCGTAAGTAAGGCCGTACAGCTGGGTCAGACCGCACGGTTCGAAGCGCGACGGGATCAGGATGGCGTCCGCGCCACCTTGCAGCAGATGCGAGAGCGGCTCGTCATAGCCGATCTGCACGCCGATCCGGCCGGGATAGCGCGCGGCGGCGGCAAGGAATGCCGCCTCGAGATGCGCATCGCCCGATCCCAGCAGCGCCAGCCGTCCGCCCGGCGCGACGAGTTCGTCGAGGCATTGCGTCAGGACATCCATGCCCTTCTGCCAGGTCAGGCGGCTGATGACGGTGAACAGGGGGCCGTCCCCCGCTTCCAATCCGAATACGCTTTCGATCGCGCGCTTGTTCGCCTTGCGCCGGCCGAGCGCGCGCGTGGTGTAGCGGCTGGGAAGGGCGGCGTCGGTTTCCGGGTTCCAGACCGCGGGGTCGATGCCGTTGACGATGCCGTGGACGCGGTCGCGGCGCGCTTCGATCAGGCCTTCCAGGCCCATGCCGAAGCGGCCTTCGCGGATTTCGGCCGCATAGGTCGGGCTGACGGTGGTGATCGCATCGGCGGCGGCGAGGCCCGCCTTCAGAAAGCCGACGCCGCCATAATATTCGACGCCGTCGATCGCATAGGCCATCGCGGGCAGACCGAGGTCAGTGAACACCTCCGCGCCGAACTGGCCCTGAAAGGCGATGTTGTGGACGGTCATCACGCTCGCTGGGCGGCGATCGGCGTGCAGGAAGCGGAGATAGGCCGGTGCCATCGCCGCCTGCCAGTCGTGCGCGTGAAGCAGGTCGAAGCGATAGCCCGGCACCACGCCCGCGGCGATTTCGGCGGCCGCAAAGGCGAACGCCGCAAACCGCTGCCAGTCGTCGGTCTGGCCATAGAGTCCGCCTGGTCGGGCGAACAATTCGGGCGCGTCGAGCACCAGCAGCGGATGTTCGCCGATGTGCGAGGCCAGCAGCCGCGCCTCGACGCCGAGCAGATCGGGCCAGCGGTGGACGACCGTCGCACCCTTCACCGCCTTGGCGAGCACGGGGTAGCCGGGGAGCAGCGTGGTCGCTGCGATCCCATGCGGGCTGAGCGCGTCGGGCAGGGCACCGACGACGTCCGCCAGCCCGCCGGTCTTCACCAGCGGGAAGGCTTCGGACGCGACCGAGAGAACCGACAGAGTCACAGCGCCAGGCGGTCGATCATCGGTTGGGTGATGAGGCAGATGCCCTTGTCGGTTCGGCGGAAGCGGCGGCTGTCGAGTTCCGGGTCCTCGCCGACGATGAGCCCGTCCGGGATGACGACGCCGCGATCGAGCACCACGCGCTTCAGGCGGGCGCCGCGGCCGATGTGGCAATAGGGAAGCACGACCGCTTCATCGAGGGCCGAAAAGCTGTGCGCGCGCACGCCGGTCGACAGCAGGCTGCGATGGATCGACGAGCCCGACACGATGCAATTGCCCGACACCAGGCTTGATACCGCCGAGCCGCGCCGGCCCTCTTCGTCGTGGACGAACTTCGCGGGCGGCGTGATCTCCGAATAGGTCCAGATGGGCCATTCGTGATCGTAGACGTCGAGCTGCGGGATGACATCGGTGAGGTCGATATTCGCCTCCCAATACGCATCGACCGTGCCGACGTCGCGCCAATAGGCGGCGGGCTCCTCGCTGGTGCGGACGCAGCTTGCCGAGAAGCGGTGGGCCTGCGCCTTGCCGTGCTGGACGAGGTAGGGGATGATGTCCTTGCCGAAGTCGCGCGCGGAGCCGGGCGTGTCGGCGTCGCGGCGCAACTGCTCGATCAGGAACTTCGTGCGGAAGACGTAGATGCCGAGGCTGGCGAGCGCGATGTCGGGCTGGCCTGGGATCGACGGCGGATCGGCGGGCTTTTCGACAAAGTCGATGATCCGGTCGGTCTCATCGACGTGCATCACGCCGAACGCGACCGCCTCCATCCGCGGCACCTCCATACACGCGACGGTGACGTCGGCGCCACTGTCGCAATGCTGCTGGAGCATCACCTCGTAATCCATCTTGTAGATGTGATCGCCGGCCAGGATCACCATGTACTCAACATCATAGGCCTCGATGATGTCGATGTTCTGGTAGACCGCGTCGGCGGTGCCTTCATACCATTGGAATTCGCTGATCCGCTGGCTGGCGGGCAGGATGTCGAAGCTTTCGTTGCGTTCGGGGCGCAGGAAGTTCCAGCCACGTTGCAGGTGGCGGATCAGCGAATGCGCCTTGTACTGGGTCGCGACGCCGATGCGGCGGATCCCCGAATTGATCGCGTTCGACAGCGCGAAATCGATGATCCGGCTCTTGCCGCCGAAATAGACCGCGGGCTTGGCGCGCGTGTCGGTCAGTTCCATCAGCCGGCTGCCGCGGCCACCCGCCAGCACATAGGCCATCGCATCACGCGATAGCGGCTGTCCTCGTCTGTCTACCACCGGCATCCTCCTATTATCTGTACGTCGACCGTCCTGCCCCTGGATCGGTCAACCGTCGTATTGCAGCATGATGGTCGCGAGCGGTGGCAGTGTCACCCATGCCGCGCCGTCCTTCGCGTCGACGCCCCCCATATTGCCGAGGCCGGAGCCCCAATAATGGTGCGCGTCGGAATTGATGATCTCGCGCCAGCGCCCGTCGTGCGGCAGCGGCACGCGATAGGGCGCGCGCGCGACCGGCGTCAGGTTGGCGATCACCGCCACCGGCTTCTCGCCCGGCGCCTTGCGCAGCCAGGCGAAGACCGAATTGGCGGCATCGTCGCCGATCAGCCATTCGAAGCCCTCGCCCTCGCAGTCGCGTGCATGCAGCGCGGGCGTTTCGCGGTACAGGCGGTTGAGGTCGCGGACCAGATTGCGAATCCCCTCGTGCGACGACGAACAGCGCAAATGCCAGTCGAGCGCCCGATCCTCGCTCCATTCCTGCCGCTGCGCGAACTCCTGGCCCATGAATAGCAGCTTCTTGCCGGGATAGCCCCACATGAAGGCGTAATAGGCGCGCAGGTTCGCGAATTGCTGCCAATCGTCTCCGGCCATCTTGGCGAGCAGCGACCCTTTGCCGTGGACGACCTCGTCATGGCTGAGCGGGAGCACGAAATTCTCGTCGAAGGCATAGACGAGGCCGAAGGTGATCTCGCCATGGTGATGCCGCCGGTGGATCGGTTCGCGGGCGAAATACTGGAGCGTGTCGTGCATCCAGCCCATGTTCCACTTGAGCCCGAAGCCCAGGTTGGTGCGCGGCCCGTCGTCGAAGGCGGGGGTGGAGACGCCGGGCCAGCTGGTTGATTCCTCGGCGACGGTGAACACGCCGTCGCGCTTGCCGTACACCGCGCGGTTCATGTCGCGCAGGAAATGCACGGCCTCCCAGTTCTCGCGGCCACCCTCGTCGTTGGGGATCCATTCCCCTGCCTTGCGGCTGTAGTCGCGGTACAGCATCGAGGCGACGGCATCCACGCGCAGCCCGTCGACGTGATAGCGCTCGGTCCAGAACAAAGCGTTGTTGATCAGGAAGCTGCGCACCTCGCGCCGCCCGAAATTGTAGATCGCGGTATTCCAGTCGGGGTGGAAGCCCAGACGAGGGTCTTCGTGTTCGTATAGCGCGGTGCCGTCGAACCGGGCGAGACCGTGGACGTCGACGGGGAAGTGCGCGGGCACCCAATCGAGCAGCACGCCGATCCCCGCCCGGTGCGCACCATCGACGAAGCGCGCGAAGCCGTCCGGATCGCCGAAGCGCGCGGAGGGCGCGTATAATCCGGTGGTCTGGTAACCCCATGACGGATCATAGGGGTGTTCGCTGATCGGCATGAATTCGATATGGGTGAAGCCCATGTCGACGACATAGGGGATCAGGCGGTCGGCGAGCGCGTCCCACGACAGATACCAGCCGTTTTCGTCGCGGTCCCAGCTGCCGGCATGGACCTCGTAGATGCTCATCGGCACGCGGCGGGGATCGAGCTTCGACCAGCTGTCGCGATGCGCGGCGTCGCCCCAGTTATGCGCGGAAGGCGCGGTGGTGATCGACGCGGTCTTCGGGCGCAGTTCGGACTGGAAGGCGAAGGGGTCCGCCTTCAGCGGTTGCAGCGTGCCGTCCGGGCCGAGGATCGCGAACTTGTAGCTGCGGCCCGCACCGATATCGGGCAGGAAAATTTCCCAAACGCCGATGTCGGCGCGGCGGCGCATCACGTGGCGGGTGTCATTCCAGTCGTTGAAGTCGCCGACCACTGACACGCGCTGTGCATTGGGGGCCCAGACGGCAAAGTGCATGCCGCTCGCGCCCTGATGCTCGATCAGATGCGCGCCCATCTTGTCGTACAGGCGGAAATGCGACCCTTCCGCGATCAGATAATCGTCGGTGGGGCCGAGCACCGGGCCGAAACTGTACGGGTCCGTCACCCACCATTCGGCGCCATAGCCTTGCGCGCGATACTTCACCGGCTGCGGGCCGCCGTCGATCGCGCCTTCGAACAAGCCGGCGGCGTCGACACGGTTCACGCGGCCGAGCGACGTGCCCGAAAGGTCATACGCTTCGGCCGTTTCCGCGCCGGGAATCAGTGCGCGCGCGAACGTCCCGTTCGGACCGGCGAAGACACCCAGCAGCGAAAAGGGATCGTCGTGGCGCCCGGCGAGCAGGGCAGCGATGGCGCCACGCGGCGGCTTCACATCACGTTCCAGACGTCGCGCGCATATTCACCGATCGTGCGATCCGACGAGAACCAGCCCATATTGGCGACGTTGAGCACGGCCGATCGGCCCCATGCCGCGGGATCGCTCCAGCGCGCATCGACCATGCGTTGGGCGGCGGCATAGCCGTCGAAGTCGGCGGCCAGCATGAACCAGTCGTGATCGCGAATGCCGTCCATCAGTCCCCCGTAACGATTTGGATCGTCCGGAGAAAACACCCCAGAGGCGATTGCGTTCACCGCCTGCGCCAATTCGCGCGACGCACCGATCGCGTCCGTACCGCGATAGCCGCTGGCGCGCTTCTCGGCGACCTCTTCTGCGGTCAGGCCGAAAATGAAGATATTGTTCGCGCCGACATGGTCGCGGATCTCGATATTCGCGCCGTCCAGCGTGCCGATCGTCAGCGCGCCGTTCAGCGCGAACTTCATGTTGCCGGTGCCGGATGCCTCCATGCCCGCGGTCGAAATCTGTTCGGACAGGTCGGCCGCCGGGATGATACGTTCGGCGAGGCTGACGTTGTAATTGGGGACGAAGGCGACCTTCAACAGATCGCCGACCGCGGGATCGGCGTTGATCCGCTTGGCGACGTCGTTCGCCAGTTTGATGATCAGCTTGGCGTTGTGGTAGCTCGA
The DNA here is from genome assembly GCF_049896485.1 of Sphingomonas sp. DC4900. Lineage (NCBI taxonomy): Bacteria > Pseudomonadati > Pseudomonadota > Alphaproteobacteria > Sphingomonadales > Sphingomonadaceae > Sphingomonas > Sphingomonas sp. DC4900. The sequence goes on along the minus strand of NZ_JAFCUK010000005.1, from coordinate 103,321 downwards.
CGCCGCCTTGCCGGCGAACAGCTTGACGCGCGGCGTCCAGTCGCGCTCGGGATGGCTGCGGATTTGATCGTATAGCGCGACCGTCTCGACGATGCCGAGCAGCTGGCGCTTATATTCGTGGATGCGCTTGATCTGCACGTCGAAGATCGCATCGGGATCGAGCTTCAGCTCCATCGTGTCATGCAGATACTGGCTGAGCGCGACCTTGTTCGCGCGCTTCACCGCGGCGAAGCGGTCGCGGAAGCCCGCATCGTCGGCGAAGGGCGCGAGCGCGGTCAGCGCCTGCGCATCGTCGCGGAAGCCGTCGCCGATCGCGCTTTCGATCAGATCGGTGAGCCCGGGATTGCACTGCTGCAGCCAGCGGCGCGGGGTGATGCCGTTCGTCTTGTTGTTGATCCGATCGGGATAGAGACGGTGGAGGTCAGCGAAGACCGTCTTCTTCATCAGATCGGTGTGCAGCGCTGCCACGCCATTGACGCTGTGGCTGCCCGCAAAGGCAAGGTTCGCCATGCGGACGCGGCGCTCGCCGCCTTCGTCGATCAGGCTGATCGCGGCGATCGCGCGATCGTCGGCACCGCTTTCGCGCGCCTCGCGCAGCAGTTTGGCATTGATCGCATAGACCAATTGCATGTGCCGCGGCAGCAGCCGTTCGAACAGCGGTAGTGGCCAGCTTTCCAGCGCTTCGGGCAGCAGCGTGTGGTTGGTGTAGCCGAACGTCCGTCGCGTGATGTCCCACGCCTCGTCGAAGGTCAGGCCGTGGAAATCTTTCAGCAGCCGCATCAGTTCGGCGACCGACACCGCGGGGTGCGTGTCGTTGAGCTGGATCGCCGCCTTGTCCGGCAGCGTGCGGATATCGCCGAAATATTGGACGTGGCGCCGGACGATGTCCTGGATCGAGGCGGACGAGAAGAAATATTCCTGTCGCAGCCGCAGCTCCTGGCCCGCAGGCGTGCTGTCATTGGGATAGAGGACGCGGGTCAGCGTTTCGGCGCGGAGCTGCCCGGCGAGCGCGCCTTCGAAATCGCCGGCGTTGAACTGGTCGAGCTTGATCGGATCGAACGCGCGGGCGTTCCACAGCCGCAGCGTGTTGACGCGCTTGCCGCGCCAGCCGACCATCGGCGTGTCGAAGGCGACCGCCTCCACCGCTTCGGCGGGCGACCAGTGACTGCGGCCGTCGGCCAGCGTCGTCACCTCACCGCCGAAACCGACGAAATAGGCGCTTTCCCGCCGCTCAAACTCCCACGGATTGCCGTGGGCGAGCCAGGTTTCGGGCAGCTCGACCTGCCAGCCGTCGTCCAGCCGCTGGCGGAACATGCCGTTCACGTAGCGGATGCCATAGCCATAGGCCGGCAGGTCAAGGCTCGCGAGGCTCTCCATGAAACACGCAGCCAGCCGCCCGAGGCCGCCGTTGCCGAGCGCCGCGTCCGGCTCGATCTCTTCGATCACCGCAAGGTCGACCCCGAGCGAGGCCAGTGCCTGCGCGACCTCCTCGTTATGCCGCAGGTTCGACAGTGCGTCGCGCAGCAACCGCCCGATCAGGAATTCGAGGCTGAGATAATAGACCCGCTTTGCGCCCGCCGCATGCGCCTCCTTGGTCGAGCGCATCCAGCGTTCGATGATCTCGTTCCGCAGCGTGAAGATCGTCGCCGCGAGCCAATCGTGCGGGCGGGCGGCCTGCCGGTCCTTGCCGATCCGATGGACGAGGGTGTCCACGATCTCGCTGGCGAGATCGGGGGCGAGCGCATGGGTCTGCGCAGGGGTCGGTGCGGCAGCTGGTTCGGTCACGATCGATCCGGGGAAGAAGAGGGATACGCTGCCGTAACTAAACGATAGGTGCCGGCGAAAGTCACCCTCTAAATGGCCGAAGTGGCATCACAGCATGCCGACCAGCAGCGTGAGGTTGAGCCCGATGATGATCGCCGCGATCAGCCAGGCGAGCAGACGCAACCAACGCGGGCTGACGAAGCGGCCCATGACGCGCGACTGCCCGGTAAACAGAACCAGCGGCACGACGGCGAAGGGCAGTTGCAGGCTGAGGATGACCTGGCTCAGCACCAGCAGCCGGGTCGCACCACCGTCGCCGCTCGCGCCGACGACGATCACCGCCGGCACGATCGCGAGCAGGCGCGTGACGAGGCGGCGCAGCCAGACGGGCAGGCGGAGCTGCAGGAAGCCCTCCATCACGATCTGCCCGGCGAGCGTGCCGGTGACGGTGGAGTTCTGGCCCGAGGCCAGCAGCGCGATACCGAATACGACGCTCGCCGCGCCGACGCCCATCATCGGGGCGAGCAGGCGATAGGCCTCATCGATCTCGGCGACTTCGGTGCGGCCCGCGGTGTGGAATACCGCCGCCGCCGTCACGAGGATGGCGGCGTTGATGAAGAAGGCGAGGCCCAGCGCGATCGTGCCGTCGATCGTCGCCATCCGCGCCGCCTCGGCCTTTCCCGCGTCGGTGGGTTCGAAGTCGCGGGTCTGGACGATCGAGGAATGGAGGTAGAGGTTGTGCGGCATCACCGTCGCGCCGAGGATCCCGATCGCGAGGTACAATTTGGCTGGATCGGTGACGATACCGGGGCTGGGGACGAGGCCCGCGAGCATCGCGCCGACGTCTGGCTTTGCATGGAACAGCTCAAACGCGAAGCAGCCCGCGATGATGACGAGCAGCGCGATGATGAACGCCTCGATCTTGCGGAAGCCATAGCGTTGCAGCGCCAGGATCAGGAAGACGTCGAGCGCGGTGAGGATCACGCCCCAGACCAGCGGGATACCGAACAGCAGCTTCAGCGCGATCGCCGTGCCCAGCACTTCGGCCAGGTCGCAGGCGATGATCGCGACCTCCGCCAGCGCCCACAGCGCGAACGACACCGGCCGGCTGTAATAGGCCCGGCAGGCCTGTGCGAGGTCGAGGCCGGAGGCGACGCCCAGTCGTGCCGAGAGCGCCTGCAACACGATCGCCATCAGGTTCGACAGCAGAATGACCGACAGCAAGGTGTAACCGAAGGCCGACCCGCCGGCGATGTCGGTCGCCCAATTGCCGGGGTCCATATAACCGACGGCGACGAGGAAGCCCGGCCCCATGAAGGCCGCCAGCCGCCGCCAGCCCGACCCACCGGTCGGCACCGAGACGCTGCGATGGCTGCCGATCAGTGAGGGTGCGGGCGAGGTGGCGGGGGGCGTCATCCCCGCGGTCTGTGCGGCAAGCGCGTCACGACCGCAAGTGTCGCACGCGACGCGAAAAACTTCGTTGCGCGCTCGGCTGGTGGTCGGGTCAGACGGCCTTGATGGTGAGGTAGACCAAGGTCTGGGTCAGCAGCATATAGGCGATCTCGCCGAACGACATCGGCCCGGCGACATCCGCGGTGCGTTTGCCCGCAAGACCCGCATAATTGTAGTTGAGGATGCAGTTGCAGGCGAAGGCCAGCGTGTCATGCCGTTCGCCGAGCTGCTCAGCGAACAGCGTCTCATAATCCCCGATCGGCTTGGCGAAGCGATAGGTGATGTGGGGGAACACTGGCGCGAAAAACGTGACGTGGCCGGTGTCCGCCGCGATGCTGGCCGTCGCGACGTTGATCATCGCGCCGTTATAGTCGGCGACGAGCGGCAACCGCGTATCGATGCCATGGTCCGCGATATAATCGACCAGCCGCGTGCGTACGCCATCGACGTGAACATGTTCGACAGTGAAACCGGTATCGGCGCCATCGTCGTTTCCGAAGGTCAGTGCGGGGCCGTCGCCGGGTTCGAAGAGGTTGACGATGTCGACGTCGGCATAATGGCTGTCGGGCAGCGCGACGTGCATGACCACGGCGTCCGTGCCGGAGATCTGCCCGGTCGCGCCGTCGAAGACCTTGGGACTATCGGTGTCGAGACGATCAAGCGCGGCCCCCGTGACCCAGCCGACCAGCGGGCGGCGGAACACCCCGGGCCATTCGCCGCTGCGCAGCGCAAACGCCTGATGCGCTGGGCTCTGCGACGGCAGCAGGATGACGGTAAAGCCGTTGTCGGGACCTCCGTCCGCCAGGGTCGACAGCGCATCGGCCGGCAGCAGGTGTTGCGCGTGAACGGCCGCCATGTCTGGCAGGCGTTGCACGAAAATACGGTCGCGATCGAACGTGCCGCCGGCTTCATGCGTCATGAAATAAGGGATGGTGCCGCCGATCCACCGGCCTTGCGGCAGCGCAGCGAGCAGCTGCTCCTCGCCGGCCAGCAGCAGGGCATCGCCAGCGGCGATCATCGCGCCGACCTCGTCAACGCTGTAGAGCGAACGGTCGGCGGCAGGCTGATCCAGGCTAATGGTCATCGCGCGCTCGCCTCTGCGATGGTGGCATAATCAGGGGCCGCGAACCGGGCATTGTCGCGGAAGAAGGTGCGCAGTTCGGCAACGATGTCCGCCTTGTCGGCGGTTCCGTCGCGATAGGCATGCGTGAGTCGGATCATCAGAATCCGAAGGGCCAGGCAGCGATAGGTCGGCTTGATCTCGCCCGACAGCAGCCGATGCCACAAGGGATCGGAGGCTGGTGCGATATCGACTGTCGTTGTCATCAAGCCTCCTCTCGCGCAGCGTGCCTCTTCTGACGACGATACACTGATCTGTGTTAATCAGATGTAATCGCACGATCTTATTCGGAAGCGAGCGCCTTTACACCGGAGCGGCGTCGACGTCCGGCCCGGCGCCGTAATGGTGCCAGGTGAAGATCGCGAGCGCCCCGCGATGCGGCCGCCATGCCTCGGCAAGCGCGCGGACCTGCTTTTCGGTCGGGCGGGCGTCATGACCTAGCAGACGGCCGACTTCGATCTGCACGGCGAGGTCGCCGGCAGGCCAGATGTCGGGCCTTCCTTCGGCAAAGAGGAGATAGATTTCGGCCGACCAGCGTCCGATCCCCTTCACGCGGACGAGCTGCGCGATCGCCTCTTCGTCATCCTCGGGTAGCGCGTCGAGGTTCAGGCGACCGCTCGTCACCTCCTCGGCCAGGCTGCGCGCATACCCCGCCTTCTGGCGCGAAAGCCCCGCCGCACGCAGCGTCTCGTCGCTGGCCGCCAGGATGGTATGCGGATCGCCCGGATCGCCCACCAAGGATTCGAGCTTGCGATAGACGGCGTTCGCCGATGCGACGCTCACCTGCTGGCCGATGATCGTGCGCAGCAACGTGATGTAGCCGCGCGCGCGCAGCCGCGGTGGCGGATAGCCGACGCGGGCGAGCCCGGCGGCAAAGGCGGGTTCGGCGGCAGCGAGGGCGTCCATACTCGCGCGGATTTGCTCGGCGCTCAGGCCCATGCTTGATCCTGGGGCGGTGGCGAGGCATGGCCCGCGGCAACTCTAGGGGAGATTATCATGCCCAAGCTTATCGTCGTCACGCGCGAGGGGGAAGAACGCGAAATCAACGGCGAGGCCGGTTTGTCGGTGATGGAAGTCATCCGCGACGCCGGCATCGACGAACTGCTGGCGCTGTGCGGCGGCTGCTGCAGCTGCGCGACCTGCCACGTTCATGTCGACCCGGCCTTCGCCGACCAATTGCCCGCGATGAGCCCGGACGAGGACGATCTGCTCGATTCGAGCGACGAGCGCAACGCCACCTCGCGCCTGTCGTGCCAGCTGCCGTTCACCGATGCGCTCGACGGCCTGAAGGTGACGATCGCCGGCGAGGATTGAGGGGCCCGGCATCCTAATGTCGTCATTCCCGCCTGCGCGGGAATGACGATGTTCACATGGCCTTATCGCGCCGCTACCGCATACAATGCGATCGCCGCGGCGTTCGAGACGTTCAGGCTTTCCACCTTGTCGCTGATCGGCAGCTTGGCGAGTTCGTCGCAATGCGCCTCGGTATTCTGGCGCATGCCTTCGCCTTCCGCGCCGAGCACGATGCAGATGCGCTGCGTGCCCATCGCATCGGCCAGCGTCTGATCGGCGTGGCCAGTCAGGCCGATGCGCCAGAAGCCGGCTTCGGCGATCTCTTCCAATGCGCGTGCCAGATTGACGACGCGGCACCACGGCACCGTTTCCAGCGCACCCGAGGCCGAGCGCGCGACCGTGCCGCTTTCGGGCGGTGCGTGCCGGTCCTGCGTGACGATTCCGAGTGCGTCGAACGCTGCTGCTGAGCGCAGGATCGCGCCGACATTGTGCGGGTCGGTCACCTGGTCGAGCACGATCAGCGGGCGGTTGTCGTCCTTGCCCTCCATCAGCAGGTCGGCCAGCCACATCTCCTCGAGCGGTTCGACCTCAGCGACGAGGCCCTGGTGCGGCGCGTCCGATGGCACCAGCCGGCCGAGGTCCGCGGCGTCGGCGTAGACGACCGGCATCGCGGGCGGCAGGTCGAGCGACGACAGCGCCTCGCGCGTGCCCCAGATTTTGCGCACGGTGCGGTTGGGGTTGGCGAGCGCCGCCGTCACCGGGTGACGACCCCAGAATTTGGGGCGATTGGCGGTGCCCGTCGACGGGCGATGGCCGCGGCGCGCCATCAGCGCAGGCCGCCGGACACGGAGGGGAAGGGGGCGTAAGTCATCGCCGGCCTGCTAGGCCGCGACGGCGGAGCACGCAAGCTGTGCAGCTTATGCACAGTTTTGTGGGCAAAGCGGCGTTGACAGGCGCGTCGCCCCACGCCAATAGGCCGCCTCGCTTCGGCGAAGCTCCCATCTGGACAGGTGGCCGAGTGGTTAAAGGCAGCAGACTGTAAATCTGCCCGTGCAAGCGTACGCTGGTTCGAATCCAGCCCTGTCCACCATCCTTCCCGACGCAGGGAAGGCCGATCCGCACCGCCGGATCGTTCCTCACCAACATAGCGACATCGTTCTTGAGCGGATGCCCGCGCGCAAGCGGCGCACGCGGGAAAGAGACTTATCTAGTTGAATCTACGGGCGTAACGACTGGAACGCTGGTTGCTACGTCGGGTTGGTGCCCCTCTTCTCGAGGGAGCTGAGGATGACCTATCCACGCGACGATGCGCCACCGACGACGTCCAAACATGGCGATGCCGCCGATGCTGCAACCGAATCGCTCATCGATGCCAAGGGCTCGTCCGCGATCGCAACGGCGGTGACGATCAATCGGCCGGTGGCCGAGGTCTATGCCTACTTCCGCGACTTCGCGAACCTGCCGAGCTTCATGGAGAATGTCATCTCGATCGAGGTGACGGACGATAAGACCTCGCATTGGACCGTGAAGGCGCCCGCCGGCGCCACGGTGTCGTGGGACGCGCGGATCACGCAGGAAGAACCGGATCGGCTGATCGCCTGGACGTCCGAGCCCGGTGCCGATGTGCCCAACTCGGGCCGGGTCACGTTCCGCGATGCGGGCCCGCGCGGGACGGTCGTCACCGCGACGATCGCTTACGATCCGCCCGGCGGGGTGATCGGCAAGGTCATCGCCAAGATGTTCCAGCGCGAACCCGCGATCCAGGCGCGTCGCGACCTGGCGCGCTTCAAGCAGCTGATGGAGGCGGGCGAGATCGCCACGCCGGCCATGACGCTCAAGCAATTCGAGGAGATGGGGCTGTGAAAGCGCTCGCATGGCACGGCAAGCATGACGTCCGCATGGATACGGTCGACGATCCCGAAATCGTCAACCCGCGCGATTGCATCATCAAGGTAACCTCCACCGCAATCTGCGGATCGGATCTGCACCTGTACGACGGCTATATTCCGACGATGAAGGCCGGCGATGTCCTGGGCCATGAGTTCATGGGCGAGGTGGTGGAGGTCGGCTCGAAGTCGACGCTGAAAAAGGGGCAGCGCGTCGTCGTGCCCTTCACCATCGCCTGCGGCAGCTGCTTCCATTGCGGCAAACACCAATATTCCGCCTGTCCCAACGGCCTGCCCGCCGACAATCAGGATATCGCGCGCGAGCTGTACGGGCATGAAATGTCGGCGCTGTTCGGTTACAGCCACATGACCGGCGGCTATGCGGGCGGCCAGGCCGAGTATGTCCGCGTGCCGTTCAGCGATGTCGGACCGATCGTGATCCCGGACGGGGTGGAGGACGACAAGGTGTTGTTCCTTAGCGACATCCTGCCGACCGGCTGGCAGGCTGCGGAATATGCCCAGATCGAACCCGGCGACACGGTTGCCGTGTGGGGCTGCGGCCCGGTCGGGCTGTTCGCCGTCCAGTCGGCGTTCCTGATGGGGGCCGAGCGCGTCATCGCCATCGATCATTTCCCCCGCCGCCTCGACCTCGCCAAGCGCTTCGGCGCGGAGACGATCAATTTCGAGGACAGTGCGACCTATGACGCGCTGATGGAGATGACCGGTGGCATCGGCCCCGATGCGGTGATCGACGCGGTGGGGCTGGAGGCGCACGGAATGTTCGTCGACAACGTCATCGACCAGATCAAGGCATCGACCTTCCTCGGCACCGATCGGCCGCATTCGATCCGCCAGGCGATCATCGCCTGTCGCAAGGGCGGACGCGTGTCGATGCCGGCGGTGTACGGCGGCTTCGTCGACAAGTTTCCGCTCGGCGCGTTCATGGAAAAGGGGCTGACGCTGAAGACCGGCCAGACCCACGTTCAGCATTACATGCCCGCACTCCTGAATGCGATCCTGGAGGGCAAGATCGACACCGAATTCCTGATCTCTCACCGCATGCCGCTGATGGACGCGCCCAAGGGCTACAAGATGTTCAAGGACCAGCAGAACGAGACGACGAAGATCGTGCTGAAGCCCGGCATGACGGCCACCTCATAAGGAACGCGACATCATGGCACATCCCTTTGCGATCATTACCGGCGCCTCGACCGGCATCGGCTTCGAACTCGCCACGTTGGCGGCTAAAAACGGCTATGACATTCTGGTCGTCGCGGACGAACCGTTGATCGAGGCGGCGGCGGAAGACTTTCGCCAGTTCGGCACCGAAGTACGATCCGTCGAGGCAGACCTGTCGACCCTGCAGGGTGTCGATGAACTGCTCAAGGCTGCGGAGGGGCGGTCCGTCGACTTGCTGTGCGCCAATGCCGGGCGGGGACTTGGTCACGCCTTCCTCGATCAGCGCGTCGAAGATTGGCGCCGCGTGGTCGACACCAACATCGTCGGCACGAGCTATCTGTTGCAAAAGGTGCTGGCCGACATGGTCGCGCGTAACGCGGGCAAGGTGCTGGTGACCGGCTCGATCGCAGGCTACATCCCCGGCGCGTTCCAGGCGGTTTACAACGGCACCAAGGCCTTCGTGGACAGCTTCGTCGCCGCGATCCAGAACGAGATCAAGGATGCGGACGGCGTCACGCTCACCAACCTGATGCCGGGCCCCGTCGACACCGAGTTCTTCGCGCGTGGCGATATGCTGGACACGTCGGTCGGCAGCGATCCGAAGAAGAGCGACCCCGCCGACGTCGCCCGCGATGGCTGGGACGCGCTGATGGCCGGCAAGGCACAGGTCGTGTCCGGTTGGAAAAACAAGATTCAGTCGGCCGTCGCGAACGTCACGCCGAACGCCGTACTCGCGGAGCGCCACCGCGCCATGGCCGAGCCGGGAACGGCGAAGGACTGAACGACGAACGCTCGCGCCCATTATGCCGGAGCGCACCCGGCATAATGGGCGGCGCCTGGGGAGGGATGGAGCGGGTAACGGGAATCGAACCCGTGTATTCAGCTTGGAAGGCTGCTGCACTACCATTGTGCTATACCCGCATGACGCTGGCAGCGGAGCCTGAGGCCCGGCGATCGTCGCGTGGGGGCCTATCTATCGTCGCCCTTCGTGCGGTGCAAGCGGCAGCGTGGTTCATGGCTTGATTACCGTTCGCACGGTAGAAGCGGGCCATGTCCGTCGACCCTGTACCAAGCTGCGTGTCCTTGCACGATCATCGCCCGCCGTCAGCGGTCAGCCATGGCGTGGGGCTCGCGGGCCTTGCGGGCTTGGGCGCGTGGCTGGTCTTCGCGGGCAGCATCGGCATGGACGGGCCCTATGCGGCGTTGGTCGCGCTGGTCGCCTGCGCAGCGCCGATGATTTTGTGGTCGCTGGTCGTCGACAAGGTGCATCGCCATGCGACGACGGGGGTCGACTGGGGCAGTCCGCGGCCGTTCGCCGAGACGCGGGAGATCAGCCTGACCAAGCTTGCCGGCCTGTTCGCGACCTGGGCGGCGATCGGCATCATGTATGGCATGGGGCGCTTTTACTGGGAGGGCAATTTCGCCTTTGCCATGTGGTGCTTCAGCTGGGGCATGCCGATCGTCGCACTGCTGGCGGTGCCCTATGTCCTGTGGCTGGATCGCTATCTGGAGCAGCCGCGTGACGGCAGCTGGCATGTCGGCGCGTGGCTGACCGGGCAGGCGGGCGTCGAGCGCGAGGCGATCTGGGGGCATATGCGCAGCTGGGGAGTGAAGGCGTTCTTCCTGGCCTTCATGCTGGCGGTGGTGCCGGGCAATTACGGCAGCTTCATCCGCAGCGATCTGACGCGGCTGAGCGATCCGGTGATGCTGGCGAGCTGGCTGATCGCGCTGATGTTCGTGATCGACGTCAGCTTCGCGACCGTCGGCTATGTGCTGACATTGCGGCCGCTCGATTCGCATATCCGCAGCGCCAATCCGTTTGCGGCGGCATGGACCGCGGCGCTGATCTGCTATCCGCCGTTCATCATGATGGAGACCGGCGGACCGCTGGATTATCATCCGGGGACGCAGGAGTGGAGCAGCTGGTTCGCCGGACACCCGGCGCTGCTGTGGCTATGGGGCGCGGTGCTCGTCGCCCTGACCGCAGTCTATGCCTGGGCGACCGTGGCGTTCGGCCTGCGCTTTTCCAACCTCACGCATCGCGGCATCCTGACCCATGGGCCCTATGCCTGGTCGCGGCATCCGGCCTATCTGTCGAAGAACCTGTTCTGGTGGCTGTCGACGCTGCCGCTGTTGACGACGGGTTCGTTGGTCGATGCGATCCGGGCGACGCTGCTGATGGGCGTGGTGAGCGGCGTCTATTATTGGCGGGCGAAGACCGAGGAACGGCATCTGGGTCTCGACCCGACCTATCGCGCGTACAGTGACTGGATGGGGCGGCATGGCGCCGTGCCGCGGTTCGTCCGCTGGCTGGTCGGCGCGCCTGCACCGGCGCCGGCCGAGGCGCCTCAGGTGGCGGGATGATCCTTCACCCATAAGGCATCGATCCGCGCCTGGTTGCCGCCGGTTTCGCGCAGGCGCAGATCGATCAGTTCGACCACGCGGCCGCGTAGCGGGCGGCCGTGCGTTTCCCACACGAGATCGTAGACCGCCTGTCGCGTCGTCGGCTGATCGTCGGTGAGATAGGTGTAGCGGATCAGCACGGGCAGCCGCCCGCTCTGCGCGTCGGGGCCGCCATCGGTCGCCTTGCGCAGCGCCTTTTCGAACCAGCGCGATTCGATCGTCTGGTCGACGGCATCCTGCGGGCCGACGTCGAGCGCGGTCGGGAAGGTGACGCGGACGTCGCCCAACGGATGCGTCTCCGTCTTGGCGAGGACGATCTGGCTCTTGTCCTTCGACGGTGTGCCGCGCAGCACGAAACGGGTCTTGTCACGGGTCGCGCTTGCCGCTTCGACCGCTTTGTCGGCAGCGGCGTCGCGGCGTTCCTGCCAATTGTTGTACAGCGTCAGCGCGGCGATGATGACGCCGGCGACGGCGACCACCTCCGCCAGCGTGATCCAGCGGCGGCGCGTCTGCGCCTGATCGGGCGTTTCGCTGCTGCCGCCGGTGCCGCTCATCGGCCGCCGGCCTCCAGCAGGCGTTCGGGCGCCGCCAGTTCCCAACTGTGGGCGATGCGATCCTCGATCAGCGTCCAGTCGGGGTCGCCGCGCAGCGTCATGCCGATCCACGGTTCGGGGCCGAGATCGTCGGCGGGTTCATAGGCGTCGGGATCGCTTTCCAGCGCGTCGGCCTGTTCCTCGGCATCGGCGGTGCGGACACACACCGTCTCGTCGTCGGTCAGCTGTGCGAAGGGGACGTCATCGACGACGAACACGGGGAGGCCGCCCTCGTCGCGTTCTTCCGCCTCGGGCAATAGCAGGGCGATCGCGCGGACGCGGTCGATCGGGGTAGACGCGTCGGTCAATTCGGGGGTCATCGGCTGGCGAACTCCTTGAGCACCTGCGGATACAGGCGATGTTCGGCGACCAGAACGCGCGCGGCGAGCGTATCGGGTGTGTCGCCGGCAAAAATCGGCACCTCGGCCTGGCCGAGCAGGGCGCCAGCGTCCAGTTCCTCGGTGACGATATGGACCGAGCAACCGCCGACCGCATCGCCAGCGTCGATCGCCCGCGCGTGCGTGTCGAGGCCCTTGTACTTGGGCAGCAGCGAAGGGTGGATGTTGACGATGCGGTCACGCCACCGCGCGACGAAGTCGTTCGACAACAGCCGCATATAGCCGGCGAGCGCAACGATCTCGCACCCTGCCTCGCGCAGCGCGGCGTCGACCTGTTCCTCATAGGCCGCCTTGCCGATCCCCTTGGGCGACAGCGCGAAGGTCTTGAGACCCCGCTCGCGCGCCCAGGCGAGGCCCGCGGCATCCGGCTTGTCGGAAGCGACGAGGCCGACCGGTACGCCCGATTCGACCAAAGCCATCATGTTCGAACCGCGGCCCGAGATCAGGATGCCGACGGTCTTCATCGCCTGATCAGCCATGGGTGTGCGTAGCGGTCCAGTCGGCGCGCGCGCTCCAGGTTTCGGTGCTGCCGCACACGGTGCAGCCGCGCGGACCGGCGTCGATGTGGCCGATCGTGTGGACGGTTTCGCCCGCCGCGGTCAGCGCTGCGGCGACCGCTTCCGCCTGATCCGCCGCGACGACGACCGCCATGCCGATGCCACAGTTGAAGGTGCGCGCCATTTCCTCGGGCTCGATCGCGCCCTGCGCCTGCAGGAACGCCATGAGGCGCGGCTGCTCCCAGGCATCGGCGTCGACCACGGCATGCGTGCCGTCGGGCAGGACGCGCGGAATGTTCTCGAGCAGGCCACCGCCCGTGATGTGGGCGAGGCCTTTGATCCGGCGCTCGCGAAGAAGCGGCAGCAGCGATGCGACATAGATGCGCGTCGGCGCCATCAGCGTGTCGATCAGCAGTCGGTCGGCGTCGAACAGCGCCGGGCGATCGAGCTTCCAGGCGCGATCCGCGGCGAGGCGGCGGACCAGCGAGAAGCCGTTCGAATGCACGCCCGACGAGGCGAGGCCGAGGATGACGTCACCCGCGGCGATCGTCTGCCCGGTCAGCACGGCATCGCGCTCGACCGCGCCGACGCAGAAGCCGGCAAGATCGTAATCGCCCTCAGCATACATGCCGGGCATTTCGGCGGTTTCGCCACCGATCAGTGCGCAGCCGGCCTGGCGGCAGCCCTCCGCGATCGAGGCGACGACGCGTTCGGCGATGCCGTTGTCGAGCTTCGCGGTGGCGTAATAATCGAGGAAGAACAGAGGTTCTGCGCCCTGTACGATCAGGTCGTTGGCGCACATCGCGACGAGATCTACGCCGACGCCTTCATGCCGATCCCATTCGATCGCGAGCTTCAGCTTGGTGCCAACGCCGTCGTTCGCCGCGACCAGCAGCGGATCGGTGAAGCCCGCCGCGCGCAGATCGAACATGCCGCCGAAGCCGCCAAGGTCGGCGTCGGCGCCCGGCCGCCGCGTCGCCTTGGCCAGCGGCCCGATCGCGCGGACCAGCGCGTTGCCCGCGGCAATCGATACGCCGGCGTCGGCATAGGTGTAGGACTGGTCGGCGGGGGAGGATGGCTCGGTGCTCATCCGGCCAGCCTGCTACGATCTGTCCGGCGCGGTGGCAATGCCGAACCGGCGCCGGGTGCGAGGGCGGGCGATTCGGGTGGGGCGGACGGGACGAGATCGCCGAAATTTGCGCGCGGAAGTGGACGAAGTGGACGACACGTATCGTTCGAAACGCCCATCCCGCCTGCCCCCGCGTCGCGATGGGGGAGGTGGGCGCCGGTCGAGCACATGATGAGGATGTAGGGGGTAATCGGCGTGTAGGACAGGGGGGTGTGACGGCTGAAGTTCGTTCAGACGCGCCACCGGGCTTCCGATCAGCGCAGAGTGGGGGTGTACATAATTCGCCCGACCGGGTGTCCGTCGCCGTTCCCAAGCGGAGAGGACTGAAACACCCGTACAGGCCGTTGACCCTGAGGGGTCGCCAACATAGCTTTTCCGATGCGACGCAGCATAACGAGGACGCTATGGCCAACTCCGCTAAGGCGACGGTTGAGGAGTTCTTCCGCCGGAACGCATCCGGTGATCCTCCTGAGCATATTGCGGAATTGGTACGCGAGGATGTCGATTGGTACGTGGCGGGCGACGTCGACGTCGTCCCATGGATCGGGCGCAAGCAAGGTCGTGCTGGCGTAGCGGACTTTTATCGTGAACTTCGTCAACAGGTTATAGCCGAGAAATTCGAGATTACGGATACGCTGGCCAACGAAAACAGGGTCGTTGTGCTTGGTGAGCTGGCCTCGCGAGTGAGGCATACCGGGAAACTCATACAGACGGAATTCGCCTTCGACTTTACGGTCGAGGACGGTCAGATCGTTCGCTTCCGGCTGTTTGAAGATAGTCACGCCGTAGCGTTGGCCGCTGTGTAAGATCGACGATCATTCACACCTGATTTCGAAACCCAAAATTCGCGAGCGTCATTCCCGTTTTGCGATCGTTCTGGGGAGAAGCAGGCTGGCAGGCACGCCCCGACCGCCACTCTGCGTCTCCCCCACGGTGCCGCCCGATCACATCCCGCTTGGCTTACCGGCCGCGCTTCGCCAAAAGGCGGGCACGATGCGTGTCCGTACCCTGTTCTCGTCGCTGGCCGGTGCCGCGCTCCTCTTCGGCGCGGGTGCGCTTGCGCAGATTGAGGGCGGGCGTGGGGTCGCGCCGGTCGACAGTTCGGGCGATTTCGAGGTGAGCGGCGTCACGGTCGACGTCGCGGCGAAGACGGCGGAGGCCGCGCGCCTGGGCGGCTGGCGGCTGGCGCAGCGCAAGGCGTGGGTGCAGCTGTCGCGCCGGCTGGGCGGCGACGGCGCTCTGATTTCCGACAATGCGCTCGACCAGATCGTGTCGGGGATCGTCGTCGAGAACGAGCAATTGGGGCCGACGCGCTATATCGCCAAGCTGGGCGTGCTGTTCGACCGCGGCCGGGCCGCGTCGATCCTGGGAATCAGCGCCTATTCCGACCGGTCGCGCCCGATGCTGCTTGTGCCGTTGCAGATATCGGGCGGCGTCGAGACGGTGTTCGAACAGCGCAACGACTGGCAGGAGGCCTGGGCGCGCTTCCGCACCGGCAACAGCACGATCGATTACGTCCGCCCATCGGGCACGGGGGCCGATTCGCTGCTGCTGAATGCGGGCCAGATCGGCCGGCCGGGACGCGGCTGGTGGCGGACGATCATCGATCAATATGGCGCGTTCGACATCCTGATCCCGGTCGTGCGCCTGTATCGCAGCTATCCAGGCGGGCCGATCATCGGCGTGTTCCAGGCACGGCACGGGCCGGACAATCAGTTGCTCGGCAGCTTCACGTTGCGGGTCGGTACGGCGGCGGGCCTGCCGCAATTGCTCGATGCGGGCGTGACGCGGATGGACGGGCTGTTCCAGCAGGCGCTGCGCAGTGGCGCGCTGGGGCTTGACCCCACGCTGTCGCCGCCGCCTGAGCCCGAACCCGTCGTCGATCCGACGACCGAGGATACGAGCGGTGAGACGCTGGCGGAGATCGTCGGCGATACGGCGCCTGCAAGCGCCGGCATCGCGATCACGCTGCAATTCGATACGCCGAGCGCGAGCGCCGTGGCGAATACAGAAGGGCTCGTCCGCGGCATCCCCGGCGTCCGCTCCGCCTCCACCACCAGCCTGGCGCTGGGCGGCGTGTCGCTGATGCGCGTCACCTATGACGGCGATCCCGATGCGTTGCGCGCGGCGCTGGAGGTGCGGGGCTTGCAGGTGACAGGCAGCGGCCAGACGCTGCGGATCCGCCGCGCGCCGCAATTGCTGCCGCCGAACCTGCCGACCGACACCAACCCGGCAGGCTGACGCGATGACCAATCAGCTCGCGTTGCCGTTGGGGTGGCCCGCCGACCCCCGCGACGACGCCTTTCTCGTGACGCCCTCCAACGCCCGCGCCGCACAGACGCTGGAACATTGGGCGACGTGGCCGGTGATGGCGGCGGTGCTGACCGGCCCGCGCAAGTCCGGCCGCAGCCTGCTCGCACGAATCTTCGCCGCGAAGAGCAACGGCACGATCATCGACGATGCGGAGAACGTGCCCGAGGCGCAGATCTTCCATGCCTGGAACCAGGCGCAGGCAGAGCGGCGCCCGCTGGTGATCGTCGCGGACGCCTTGCCGCCGCTGTGGGCGGTGCGCCTGCCGGACCTGCGATCGCGCCTTGCGGCCAGCCCGCATGCGGCGATCCAGCCGCCCGATGACGAATTGATCGCGGCGCTGCTCGACCATTTGTTCCAACGCCGCGGCCTTGATGCGCGGCCCGATCTCGTCACCTGGCTCAGCACGCGGATCGAGCGCAGTCACATTATCGTCCAGCGCGTCGTCGATGCGCTGGATCAGGAGGTGCTCGAAAGCCGCAAGCGGTTGTCGATCCCGCTCGCGCGGACTGTTTTGACCGCGGCAGGGATCGTCACGCAACCGCAACCGTTGCTGCCTATGACCTGATCATGACTCGTCCAGCCCATCTCGCCCATCTGACCGACGCCGACGACGATCCCTTCGTCCCCGAGGTCAACGATCGCTATTTCAACCGCGAGCTGTCGTGGCTGGCGTTCAACAGGCGGGTGCTGGAAGAGGCGTGCAACGGATCTCATCCCTTGCTGGAGCGGCTGCGCTTCCTGTCGATCTCGGGCACCAACCTCGATGAATTTTTCATGGTGCGCGTGGCTGGCCTCAAGGGGCAGCAGCTGAAGGACGTCGATCGCCGCTCGACCGATGGTCTGACACCAGCACAGCAGCTCGCCGCGATCACTGCGGAGGCCGATTCGCTGATGGCGAGCCAGCAGGCGGTGTGGGGCGACCTGCGCACCGCGCTCGACGAGGCGGGCGTCCACGTGTTGCGCCGCGACGAGGTGGATGCCGAGGCTGCGGTGTGGCTGGAACAGCATTTCCGCGAGCAAATCTTCCCGATCCTGACGCCCCAGGCGCTCGACCCGGCACATCCGTTTCCGTTCATCCCCAACAAGGGGTTGTCGGTGATGTTCGACGTCGTCCGCGATTCGGACGGCGAGCCGGTGCGCGAGCTGGTGATGATCCCCGCCAGCGCGCCGCGTTTCGTGCGCCTGCCGGGCGAGGTCGCGCGCTACGTGTCGATCGAGGCGCTGCTCAAGCGCTTCGCCTATGTGCTGTTCCCCGGATACACGCTGGTCGGCGCTGCGGCGTTCCGCGTGTTGCGTGACAGCGATATCGAGATCGACGAAGAGGCCGAGGATCTCGTCCGCTACTTCGCCAATGCGATCAAGCGCCGCCGTCGCGGTCGCGTGATCCGGTTGGAGCTGGAAACGGGCATGCCCGATGCGCTGGCCGACGTGCTGCGCAACGAATTGGGCGGGGCGGATGCGATCGTCACCGAAAGCGGCAATCTGCTCGGCATCGGCGACCTCGACATGGTGATCGATGAGGACCGGCCCGACCTGAAGTTCCTGCCGTTCGTGCCGCGTTTTCCCGAGCGCATCCGCGAATTCGGCGGCGATTGCTTCGCGGCGATCCGGGCCAAGGATATCATCGTCCACCACCCGTACGAAACCTTCGACGTGGTGCTTGCCTTCCTGAAGCAGGCGGCGGCGGACCCGGACGTTATCGCGATCAAGCAGACGTTGTACCGCGCCGGCAAACAGCCTGCCGTCATCAACGCGCTGATCGCCGCGGCGGAGGCGGGCAAATCGGTGACGGCAGTCGTCGAGCTGCGCGCGCGGTTCGATGAAGAGCAGAATATCCTGTGGGCGAGCGCGCTGGAACGCGCGGGCGTACAGGTGGTCTATGGCTTCCTGGAGTGGAAGACGCACGCCAAGGTATCGATGGTGGTACGGCGCGAGGGTGGGCAGTTCCGCACCTATTGCCACTTCGGCACCGGCAATTACCACCCGGTGACCGCGCGTATATATACCGACCTCAGCTTCTTCACTGCGGATGCGCGGATGGGGCGGGATGCGGCGCAGATGTTCAATTACGTCACGGGATATGTCGAACCGACCGATATTACCAAGCTGGCGCTCAGCCCACGCGACCTGCGCAAGACGCTGCTGGAGCAGATCGACGTCGAGATCGCCAATGCCCGCAGCGGCAAGCCCGGCGCGGTCTGGGCGAAGATGAACAGCCTAGTCGACCCGATCATCATCGACAAATTGTACGAGGCGAGCGGCGCGGGCGTCGCGGTGGAGCTGATCATCCGCGGCATCTGCTGCCTGCGGCCCGGCGTGCCCGGCATGTCGGAGAATATCCGCGTGAAGTCGATCATCGGTCGGTTCCTGGAGCACAGCCGCATCTTCTGCTTCGGCAACGGCGCGGCGCTGCCCAACGACAATGCGCATGTGTTCATCTCGTCCGCCGACTGGATGCCGCGCAACTTCGACCGGCGCGTCGAATATATGCTGCCGATCGAGAACCCGACGGTGCATGATCAGGTGCTCGACCAGGTGATGGTCGCCAACCTGATCGACACCGAGCAGAGCTGGGAGCTGGAGGCGGACGGCCGCTACGTGCGCGACGAGCCGGGCGACAAGCCGTTCAACCTGCATCGCTATTTCATGAACAATCCGTCGCTGTCCGGACGCGGTGCGGCGCTGGCGGAAAGCAATGCGGTGCCCACTTTGGCGCTTCGGCGGCGGCGTTAGGGTTGTTGGCGGACGTTTTGATCGCCATCACTCGGCTGATGGATCGTCAGCGCTCATCCCACATTCGTCGTCACCCCGGACTGGTTCCGGGGTCCGCCGCGCCGCTAGGGGGGTATTCGAGCCTCATGTCGTCCCCCTCGTCGCAGAGTGGACCCCGGACCGAGTCCGGGGTGACGGGGGTGTGGGGCGAAGGGTTCGCTCGCCCATGAGCCGCGCTTTTCCCCGTACCGGCATCATCGACATCGGATCGAACTCGGTTCGGCTGGTCGTGTACCAGGGGCACCCGCGCGTGCCGGCGACGCTGTTCAACGAAAAGGTGATGGCGGGCCTCGGCCGCAGCCTGGCCGCGACGGGGGCGATCGACGCCGACAGCATGAGCCTCGCGATCGGGGCGCTGCGCCGATTTGCGGCGGTGGCGCGCGAGATGGAGGCGACGGTGCGCACCGTCGCGACGGCAGCGGTGCGCGATGCGTCGAACGGCGGGGACTTCATCGCCGCCGCGCGTGACCTTGGCCTCGAAGTCGAGCTGCTGAGCGGCGAGCAGGAGGCGAATGCGGCGGGGCTGGGCGTCCTGTCCGCCATCCCCGATGCGGACGGGATCGTCGGCGATCTGGGCGGCGGCAGTCTGGAGCTGGTGCGAGTGGTGGCCGGCACCGTTACCGATCGCATCTCATTCCCGCTCGGCGTGCTGCGCATTGCGGCACTTCGGCGGGGCAGCCGCCCGGGGCTCGACCGCCATGTGTCGAAACTGATCCGCGATGCCGGATGGAACGGGCGGGGCAGGGGCCTGCCGCTGTACATGGTCGGCGGATCGTGGCGCGCGCTGGCGCGGCTCGACATGAGCCTGACGCATTTCCCGCTGCCGATCATCCATGGCTATGCGCTGGCGCCCGAGACGGTCGCACGCCTGGGCCGCAGCATCGCGCACATGTCCAAGCAGCGGCTGCGCGAAATTCCCGGCATGTCCGCAGGCCGGGCGTCGCAGCTTGGCGATGCGACCGCCCTGCTCGGCATCGTGCTGCGCGAACTGGGATCGTCCAGCGCGGTGGCATCGAGCTTCGGCCTGCGCGAGGGGCTGTTGTACGGCGCGCTCGACCGCCAGATCCGCAGCCTCGATCCGCTGATCGTCGCCGCGCGCGAAGAGGGGCGGCTGCTGGGGCGCTTTCCCGAACATGGCGATTTGCTGAGCGACTGGATCGCGCCGTTGTTCGCCGCCGATCCGCCGCATCTGGCGCGGATACGCCATGCCGCCTGCCTGCTGGCGGACGTGGGGTGGCGTGCGAACCCCGAATTTCGCGACGAGCGCGGGTTCGAGATCGCGCTGCACGGCAATTGGGTGGCGATCGAGGCGTCCGAACGCGCGATGCTGGCGCAGGCGCTGCATACCAGCCTGGGCGGCAGCACGACCCCGCATCCGCTGCTCGGCGGGCTGGCGGGGGATGCGCAGATCGCCTGTGCGATTCGCTGGGGTCTGGCGATCCGGTTGGGACAGCGGTTCAGCGGCGGGCTGGCCGGGCCATTGCAGCGATCCGCGCTGTCGATCGATGCCGGGCAAGTGACGCTGGCGCTGAAGGATGCGGATCGCGCGCTATACGCGGAGACGGTGGAGCGGCGGCATGCGGCGTTGGCGGCGGCGCTGGGGCGGAAGTCGGTGGTTCATTGGAGCGGGTGACGGGGGGCTGACGTGGGGGCGGGATGTTCCTGATAACGACGCGCTGCCCTTGCCTCCCCCTCCGTCATGCCTGCGGCATGCCACCTCCCCCTGGCGGGGGAGGACTTTGAGTGGGCTGTTATCGGCTCAGCCGCATTTGAGGCCGCTGATCTCGTTCATGTCGTCGAGCAGAATATTCAGGCGGTCGGGCCGGAAATCCATCGTCGCGGCATCGCCGGGGCGCAGAACGCGGGAAATGCGCGAGTGGGTTTCATATTCGATGGCATCGCGCATGCGTTCGCGGAACTTGACGCCGGCGTAGCGGATGCGCGCTTCTTCGGTCACGACGCACGGGCCGGCGGGCGGTGGCGGGGGCGCCATCGTCATGCAGCCGGAAAGACCGATCGGCAGCAGTGCCGCCAGCGTCCAGACCCGTGTCGTCATCCCGCTTCCTCCGTCCGCGTCATCGTGAGCTTACCGCCCTGTACGGCAAAACCCAGTCGACCTTCGACAAGATCCAACGCATCGCGACCGAATTGGTCGAATCGCCAGCCTTCCAACATCGGCAGGCCAGTGCGGGTGCCGGCGGCGAGCGCCTCCAGCTCGTCGGATCGGGCCAGCAGGCGCGAGGCGACGTCGATGTCGCGGGCGCGAATCTTCAGCAAGAGCTTCAGCAGATCGGCTACCAGCGCGCCGTCCTTGCCCAGGCCCGGCTTGCGATCGTCGCGCGGGGGCAGTTCGTCCGCGGACAGTGGCGCCGCGCTCTCCAGCGCCGCCATCAGTCGGCCGCCGATATCGTTCGACGCCCAGGTCGCCGACAGGCCCCGCACCTTGGCGAGGTCCGCCTGCCGCCGCGGCGGATGGCCGGCGAGGTCGCCCAGCGTCTCGTCCTTCACGATGCGGCCGCGTGGCAGGTCCTTGCCCTGCGCCTCCAGCTCGCGCCAGCGGGCGAGTGCCTTCAGCCGGCCCAGCACGTCGGGCTTGCGGCCCGAGATGCGCACGCGCTTCCACGCCTGATCGGGGTCGTTGGCGTAATTGGCGGGATCGGCGAGCCGCTCCATCTCCTGATCCAGCCAGACACCGCGACCGGTCTTGCGCAGCCGTTCCAGCATCTTGGGGAAGATCCGCGCGAGGTGCGTGACGTCGCCGATCGCATATTCGATCTGGCGCGCATCGAGCGGCCGGCGCGCCCAATCGGTGAAGCGCGCGCCCTTATCGACCTGAATGCCCAGCCAGCTGTCGACGAGGTTCGAATAGCCGATCTGTTCGCCCTGACCCAGCGCCATCGCCGCAACCTGCGTGTCGAACAGCGGGTGCGGCGTCTTGCCGGTGAGGTTGTAGATGATCTCGATATCCTGCCCGCCGGCATGGACGACCTTCAGCACGTCCTCGTTGTTCACGAGCAGATCGAGCAGCGGCGTCATGTCGAGCCCCGGCGCCATCGGGTCGATCGCGGCAGCCTCGTTCACGTCGGCGATCTGGATCAGGCACAGCTCGGGGTAATAGGTGCTTTCGCGCATGAACTCGGTGTCGACCGTGATGAAGTCGGCCTGGGCGAGGCGATGGCAGAGATTGGCGAGCGTCGCGCTGTCGGTAATCAACGGGTGGATATGCATCCGACGCTCCATAGACCGCCCGCGCGGGTTGACAAATAGGGGATGGGTGAAGATGCGATCCGTCATCCATCCCCGTCACCCCGGCCTCGAGCCGGGGTTCCGTTTCTTCTCCGTAGCGAGGGAGCGGGACCCCGGCTCGAGGCCGGGGTGACGACAGAAGAAGACACGATCATGCACGCCTATCGTACCCACACCTGCGCCGCGCTCTCCGCGAGCAACGTCGGCGATACCGTTCGCCTGTCGGGCTGGGTGCATCGCAAGCGCGACCATGGCGGCGTGCTGTTCGTCGACCTGCGCGACCATTACGGCATCACCCAGATCGTCGCCGACAGCGATTCGCCCGCGCTCGCCATTCTGGAGCAGGTGCGCGTCGAATCGGTCGTGACGATCGACGGCAGCGTCAAGGCGCGCTCGGCGGGCACGGTGAACGCCAACCTCGCGACGGGTGAGATCGAGGTGTTCGCGCGCGGTGCGACGGTGCTGTCGGCGGCGGACGAACTGCCGATGCCGGTCGCGGGCGAGCAGGAATACCCTGAGGACATCCGCCTGCGCTATCGCTTCCTCGACCTGCGCCGCGAGACACTGCATGCCAATATCGTGCGCCGGACGAAGGTGATTTCCGAAATGCGCCGCCGGATGGAAGGCGTGGGCTTCACCGAATATTCGACGCCGATCCTCACCGCCTCGTCGCCGGAAGGCGCACGCGACTTCCTGGTGCCGAGCCGCATCCATCCGGGCAAGTTCTACGCACTGCCGCAGGCGCCGCAGCAGTACAAGCAGCTGCTGATGGTGGCGGGCTTCGACCGCTATTTCCAGATCGCGCCCTGCTTCCGCGACGAAGACCCGCGCGCGGATCGCCTGCCGGGCGAGTTCTACCAGCTTGACCTGGAAATGAGCTTCGTCACGCAGGAAGAGGTGTGGGAGACGATGGAGCCGGTGATCGGCGGCATCTTCGAATCCTTCGCCGACGGGAAGAGCGTGACGCCGAGCGGCCAGTTCCCGCGCATTCCGCACGACGAAGCGATGCTGAAGTATGGCAGCGACAAGCCCGATCTGCGCAACCCGCTGATCATCACCGACGTGTCGGCGCATTTCACGCAGAGCGGCTTCGGTCTGTTCGAGAAGATCGTCGCGGGTGGCGGTGTCGTTCGCGCGATTCCGGCGCCGAAGACCGCGGACAAGAGCCGCAAGTTCTTCGACGAGATGAACGAATGGGCGCGTGCCGAGGGGCATGCGGGCCTGGGCTATGTCACGCGCAAGGGCGGCGAGTTCGGTGGGCCGATCGCGAAGAACCATGGCACCGAAGGCATGGAGGCGATCTATGCCGCGCTTGGCCTGGGGCCGGATGACGGCCTGTTCTTCGCGGCGGGCAAGGCGGAGGCGGCGGCGAAGCTCGCCGGTGCCGCACGCACGCGCGTGGCGGACCAGCTTGGGCTGATCGAGCAGGGCGCGTTCCGCCTGTGCTGGATCGTCGACTTCCCCTTCTATGAATATGACGAGGACGCGAAGAAGGTCGAATTCGCGCACAACCCGTTCTCGATGCCGCAGGGCGGCATGGATGCGCTGGAGAACCAGGATCCGCTGACGATCAAGGCGTATCAGTACGACCTCGTCTGCAACGGCTATGAGATCGCGTCGGGGTCGATCCGCAACCAGTCGCCCGAACTGATGGTGAAGGCGTTCGAACTGGTCGGCTTGAGCAAGTCGGACGTGGAAGAGCGCTTCGGCGGCCTCTATCGCGCGTTCCAGTACGGCGCGCCGCCGCACGGTGGCATGGCCGCCGGTGTCGACCGGATCGTCATGCTGGTCTGCGGCGCGCAGAATCTGCGCGAGGTGTCGCTGTTCCCGATGAACCAGCGTGCCGAGGACCTGCTGATGGGGGCGCCGTCGCCGGCGTCGGTGCAGCAGCTGCGCGAGCTGTCGATCCGTTAGGCGACCCCGCCGCAGCCGACAGTCAACGTCGACAAGGCGGTGGCGCCGAGCGCGGGGTAAGCTTCGCGCGGCTGGTCTACCGGCGACGGCGGCTCGGGCGTTATTGAGGTCGGGGGGAGACAGACGACAAGTCCTCCCCCGCCAGGGGGAGGTGGCATGCCGCAGGCATGACGGAGGGGGCGGACACGAAACCGATGTGTCGCTGACCTCCCCCTCCGTCACCGCTGCGCGGCGCCACCTCCCCCTGGCGGGGGAGGATTTTTACGTCGGATGCAGGTCCGACTAATCGTTGCCGCCGACCCAATCGCCGAAACCACCCAGTACCGATCCTTCGCCGCGGTTCTGGCCGCCGCCGTTCGCCGCCGCCATCATGCGGCCCGCAAGGCGCGAGAAGGGGAGCGACTGGATCCAGACTGTGCCCGGTCCGCGTAGCCGCGCGAAGAACAGGCCCTCGCCGCCGAACAGCGCGCTACGCACACCGCCGACCGTGACGAGGTCGAACTCCACCGACGGTGTCATCGCGGCAAGGCAGCCGGTGTCGACGTGCAGTTCCTCGCCCGGCGCCAGCGTCCGCTCGACGACGGTGCCGCCCATCTGGACGAAGGCCCAGCCATCTCCGGTCAACGACTGCATCACGAAGCCTTCGCCGCCGAACAGCCCGGTCATGACCCGCCGCTGGAAATAGATGCCGAGCTGCACGCCCTTCGCCGCGGCGAGGAACGCGTCCTTCTGGCAGATCAGTTGCCCACCCAGGTCCGACAGGCGCAGCGGCACGATCGAGCCCGGCGTCGGCGAGGCGAAGGCGACGCGTGCCTTGCCGTACCCCTCATGCGTGAAGACCGTGGTGAACAGGCTCTCGCCCGTGACCAGTCGCTTCCCCGCGCCGAGCAGCTTGCCCATGAAGCCGCCGCCGCTCGCGCCACTGCCGTCGCCGAACACGGTGGTCATCCCGATGCTGGCGTCCTTCCACACCATCGCGCCAGCTTCTGCGACCGCGCTTTCGCCGGGGTCGAGCTCGATCTCCAGGAACTGCAATTCCTGGCCCTTGATCTCATAGTCGATCTCATCCGCTACGCTCGATCGGCGCTGCTGCTGCCAGGGACTTTCATAGGGCATGGATCATCGTCCTCTTCAGGTGATGCACCGCCCTACCACGCCTGCAAAAACCAATGCGAGTAGCAAGCCGCGCAATTCCGTCGCTTCCCTCGCTCCGTTAACCATGTCACTAGGCCCCCGGGGTTAGACGTGGGGGGTCATGTTAGACGATCAGTTGCTTCCGGCACGGCCGGCCCCGCTCGTCCGCAGTCTCGGTGTCATGGGTGTCCTGTTCCTGACCTTGTCGGTGGCGACGCCGGCTTCGTCGGTGTTCGTCATCATTCCGGGCATGTTGCAGGTGGCAGGAACGGGGACGATCTGGGCGCTGATCCTGGCGGGGATCGTCTGTGTCGCGACGGCCTTCGTCTATGCCGAGCTGTCGAGCGCCTGGCCCGTCGCGGGCGGCGAATATGTCGCCGTCGCCAAGACGCTGGGGCCGCTATCTGGATTCGTGATGCTGGGCGTCAACGTCTTCAACAATCTGTTCTTTCCGCCCGCCGCGGCGCTGGGGATCAGCGCGGTTCTGTCCACCGTCTATCCGGGCCTGCCGACGGTGCCGGTCGCGATCGCGGTCGTCGCGGCATCGACGCTGATCGCGCTGCTGCAAATCCGCGTGAATGCGTGGATCACTGGCCTGTTTCTGGCGGGCGAGGTGCTGGCGCTGCTCGTCGTCACCGCGCTCGGCTGGTCGGATGTGGTGCGGCCGTTCGCCGTGCTGCTGACCGCGCCGGTGATGCCGGACGGCGGCGCGATGGTGCCCGCATCGGCCGCGGGGATCGGCCTTGCCACCTCGATCGCGATCTTCGCGCTCAATGGCTATGGCGCGGCGGTCTATTTCGGCGAGGAGATGAAGGAGCCGTCGCGGCTGATCGCGCGGGCGATCCTGGCGAGCCTCGTGCTGACGTTGCTGTTCGAGATCGTCCCGACGATCGCCGTGCTGATGGGCGCGCCCGACCTGCATGCGCTGACCACCGCCAGCGACCCGTTCGGGCTGATCGCGCGGTTGCGCGGTAACGGCTGGGTGGCGGATGCGACCGCGATCGGCGTCGTGGTCGCGATCGTCAACGCGATCATCGCCTGCATCCTGGCCTGTTCGCGCTTCTTCTACGGCACCGCGCGCGACGGCAGCTGGGGGCGGCCGATCGACCTGTGGATGACGCGCATCCATCCGCGCTTCGGATCGCCCTGGGTCGGCACGCTGATCGTCGGGGGGGTGGGCGTCGCTTGCTGCTTCCTGCCGCTGACACTGTTGCTGGTGCTGAGCGGGACCGGCCTCGTCGCGATCTACGCCGGCATCGCGATCGCCGCGATGGTCGGGCGGCGGACCGGGGCGACGGCGCATGCCCGCTATCGGATGCCGCTGTATCCGCTGGCCCCGGTCGTGACGCTGGTTGCGCTTGCTTATGTCGTGTGGACGAGCTGGCAGGACGCGAGCGAGGGGCGGCCCGGCCTGCTGATGACGGGCGCGCAGATCGTCGCCTCCGCGGCCTATTACTGGTTCGTCCTGCGTCGTCGCGGCGACTGGAGCGTTCACGTTCCTGATGAGGGTTAGGAGCGAAAGGACGGACCGACGCATGATCGACCTGCGCGATTACGAGAAGAAGCAGGCCTATAAGGGCCATTACAAGCGCGACCTCGCCGGGCTGCAGGAGCGGCTGGAGCAGATCCTCGTCGCGCATATCGTCCATGGCCGCCGTGCGGTCGTGATGCTGGAAGGCTGGGACGCGGCGGGCAAGGGCGGCATCATCCAGCGGCTCACCGCGGAATGGGACCCGCGCTATTACGAGGTCTATCCGATCGCGGCGCCATCGGCGGAGGAAAAGGCGCATGATTTCCTGTGGCGCTTTCGCAACCGCCTGCCGAAACCGGGCAATATCATCGTCTTCGACCGGAGCTGGTACGGCCGTGTGCTGGTCGAGCGGGTCGAAGGCTTTGCCAGCGAGGCGGAATGGCGCGCGGGCTATGACGCGATCAACGCGTTCGAGGCGGAGCTGGCCGAGGGTGGTACGACGCTGGTGAAGCTGTTCGTCCATGTGTCGCAGAAGGAACAGGACAAACGGCTGGAAGCGCGGCTCGACGATCCGTGGAAGCGGTGGAAGACGGGTCTGGAGGATTATCGCAACCGCGCCAAACGCGAGGAGTATCTCGCCGCGATGCACGACATGTTCGCCCGCACCGACACGGGCGGCGCGCCCTGGACGGTGATCAACGGCAACGACAAGAAGGCGGCGCGCATCCACGCGCTGACGGAGGTGGCCGACCAGCTTGAAGCTGCAGTAGATATGACGCCGCCGCCGCTCGATCCGGAACTGGAGCGCGTCGCGCGGGCCGCGTTGAGGCGGTAGGCACGCGCTCTTGGGGCGGATCGGTATTGAACCGGCTTGGCAGTTCCTCCCCCGCCAGGGGGAGGTGGCATGCCATAGGCATGGCGGAGGGGGCGGACACGAAACCGATGTGTCGCTTACCTCCCCCTCCGTCACCGCTGCGCGGCGCCACCTCCCCCTGGCGGGGGAGGATTAATCAGTCGAGGCGTTTTAGAAGCTCGCCTCATCGTACACGCGGGACAGGTCGCCTGCCCAGGCGCCGTTGTAACGATCGAGCAGCACCTGCGCGGGCACCTTGCCGCTCCGGACGACTTCGCGGAGCGGATCGAGGAAGCCGGTTTCGTTTTCGCCGATGCCGTTGATCCGCGCGCGCGCGGCGAGGCCGGCGTGGGCGATGTCGAGCACGGTGCCGGCGATATCGGCCAGCCGTCCGCCACCCGGCAGCGGCGCGTCGAGCGCCATCCGCGGCACCGCGTCGCGCAGCGCCTGCCGCTCGGCGAGGCTCCAGTCCTTCACCACGTCCCACGCCGCATCGAGCGCGGCATCGTCGTAGAGCAGGCCGACCCAGAAGGCGGGCAGGGCGCAGATACGGCCCCACGGACCGCCATCGGCGCCGCGCATTTCGAGGAAGGTCTTCAACCGCACTTCGGGGAAGGCGGTGGACAGATGATCGTTCCAGTCGTCCAGCGTCGGCTTTTCGCCGGGCAGGACGCTGAGCTCGCCCTTCAGGAAGTCGCGGAACGACAGACCGGCGGCATCGATGTAGCGACCGTCGCGGTAGACGAAGTACATCGGCACATCGAGCATATAGTCGGCGTAGCGTTCGTAGCCGAAGCCGTCTTCGAACACGAAGGGCAGCATGCCGGTGCGGGCGGGATCGGTGTCCGACCAGATATGGCTGCGATACGACAGAAAGCCGTTGGGCTTGCCATCGGTGAAGGGCGAATTGGCGAACAGCGCGGTCGCGAGCGGCTGGAGGGCCAGCCCGACGCGGAACTTCTTCGCCATGTCGGCTTCCGACGCATAGTCGAGGTTCACCTGGATCGTGCAGGTGCGCAGCATCATGTCGAGGCCCATGCTGCCGACCCGCGGCATGTGGCGCAGCATGATCGCATAGCGGCCCTTGGGCATGATCGGCAGTTGGTCGCGCGTCTTGTCGGGCCACATGCCGAGGCCGAGGAAGCCGATGCCGAGCTTCTCACCCGCCGCCTTCACCTGATCGAGGTGGCGGCCGGTTTCGGCACAGGTCTGGTGCAGGTTGTCGAGCGGTGCGCCGGACAGTTCGAACTGGCCGGCCGGTTCCAAGCTGACGCTGCCGTCCGCGCCGGTCAGCGCGATAAGGTTTCCGCCTTCCTCAACGGGTTGCCAGCCATATTGCTGAAGCTCTGTCAGGAGTGCGCGGATGCCGCCGGGCTCGCCCCAGCTCGGCGCGTGATGGTCGGTCGTGCTGTAAACGAACTTCTCATGTTCGGTGCCGATCCGCCACCGTTCGCGCGGCTTTTCCCCGCGGGCGAAACTCGCGATCAGCTGCTCGCGCGACTCGATGAGGGGTGAGCCCTCGGCGATAACGGTCTTGGTCGTCATGGCGCGCCCTTACGCGGGGATGAACAGCGACGCCAGCAAGCTTTGCTACCAGTCGCCCGCAGCCGCCATCCATAATGCGACCGCGGCGGCCGCGGCCGTGTCGGCGCGCAGGATGCGGGGCCCCAGGCTGATGCCAATCGCTTGAGAATGTTCGCGTATCATCGCGCGTTCGGCATCGGTGAAACCGCCTTCCGGACCGATCAGGATGGCGCCCGGGCCGGGATGCGCCCGCATCGCCGCGACGGCGGGATCGCCGCCCGCTTCGTCCGCGAAGAACAAGGTCCGCGTCGCCGGCCAGTCGCGCAGCATGGCAGCGAGCTTCACGGGCTCGTCTACCGCGGGCAGAGCGGTGCGGGCGCATTGCTCCGCCGCCTCGATCATGTGCGCGCGCAAGCGATCGGTCTTCAGCTTGTCGACGATGGTGCGCGCGGTGACGACGGGGACCAACCGATCGACCCCAAGCTCGCAGGCCTTCTCAGCGAGCCAGTCGATCCGCCCTTTCTTCAGTGGCGCAGCGCACAGCCACAGGTCGGGCACCGGCTCCCGCTCGCGCAAACGTGTCGACACGTCGACGGTCAGATCGCGGCGCCCGACCTGTACCGCGGTCGCCAGCCATTCCCCGGTGACGTCGTCGAACAGCTTGACCGGATCGCCCGGCGCGGTTCGCATTACCGACAGCAGATAATGCGCCGCCGGCCCGTCGATGCGCAGCGGACCGGGCGCGAGGGGCTGCTCGACGAACAGGCGCGGGGTGGATTGCGGGGGCCAGGCGGGCGTGGCGGTCATGGTCGATGCTCGGATGGGGCCTTGAGGCGCTTCTGTCGCGCCCAGATTTTACGGGCGACGATCGCGACGAGCAGCGCGCCCACCGCGATCGCGACGACGACGACGGTCACCACGCCTGCCACGCGCAGGATCGCCCAGAACAGCGCCTCGACGAAGCGGCCGACCGCGACCGAGAGGCCGATCATCGGTCGTTCCGGCGGGGGCAGGAGGGGCGGGTGGCGTCCATCGCGGACGATCTGCCGCATCTTCGCGGCGATAGCGAGGCAAAAGCCCGGGAACGGCCTTGCCCGCGGGCGGTGTCGCGCGGCAAAGGCGAAGCATGGCCGCGCATCCCCCCACCGATATCGTCCCCGACAGCGAACATCGCGGTCTGGTCGGCCGCCTGCCGCCCCGCGCGCGGGGACTGGCGCTGCTGGCTCGGCTCGACCGGCCGATCGGCTGGTGGCTGTTGTTCTGGCCCGGGGCGTGGGCGATCGCGCTCGCCGGGGGCGGGATCGCGCGCTGGCCACTGCTGTTGTGGTTCCTCGCTGGCAGCATTGCGATGCGTGGTGCGGGCTGCGTGTACAACGACATCGTCGATCGCGACCTCGACGCGCAGGTGGCGCGCACGCGGGCGCGGCCGATCCCGAGCGGGCTGGTGTCGGTGCGGCTCGCCTGGGTGTGGCTGGTCGCGCTGTGTCTGGTCGGGCTGGTCGTGCTGCTCCAGCTCGGCACGCTGGCGAAGATCGTTGCGCTGGCGAGCCTAGCGCCGGTGGCGGCCTATCCCTTCATGAAGCGGATCACCTGGTGGCCGCAGGCATGGCTGGGCCTCGTGTTTTCCTGGGCGGCGCTGGTCGGCTGGGCGGAGGTGGCGGGTGCGCTGTCGGCGCCGCTGTGGCTGCTCTACGCGGGGTGTATCGCCTGGGTGATCGGCTATGACACGATCTATGCGCTGCAGGATCGCGAGGACGATGCGCTGATCGGCGTGCGCTCGTCGGCGCTGCGGATGGGTGCGCGGGTGCGATCGGGGACGGCTGGCTTCTACCTGCTGGCGGTGCTGTGCTGGGCGGGGGCGATCTGGCTGGTGCATGCCGATCCGCTCGCGTTGGTCGCGTTGGTGCCGGTCGCGCTGCACCTCGGCTGGCAGGTGACGACCCTGGTGCCGGACGATGGCGGCAATGCCTTGGCCCGCTTTCGCAGCAACCGCTTTACCGGGTTGCTGATGTTCCTCGCCTGTCTGGTCGTCGGATCGACCGCCTGAGCCGCCGTCGGGCCTAGCATCGTGCCCGCCCCGCCCCTAATTGGGGGCGATGCTGACTCCCGACCAAGCGCGTGACCGCGCCGCCGATATCGTTTCCCGCGCCGTTCGGGCGGGGGCGGATGCCGCGGACGCCGTCTTCGCCGCGGATGCCTCGACCGATGTCGGCGTGCGGCTGGGCGCGCTCGAGGATCTGGGTCGGTCGGAAAGCGAAGAGCTGGGGCTGCGGGTCTTCGTCGGCCAGCGCTCGGCGAGCGTCTCGACGTCCGACCTGTCCGCCGACGCGCTGGGCGCGCTGGTGGAGCGTGCGGTGGCGATGGCGCGCGAGGCGCCGGAGGATCGCTGGGCGGGCCTCGCGCCGCAGGAGCGGCTGATGCACGGGGCGCCGCCGCTGCTCGATCTCGACGATGGCGGCGACATTTCGCCGGCCGATTTGCGGGCGTGGGCCGAGGAGGCCGAGGACGCGGCGCGCAGCGTCGCGGGCGTCAGCAATAGCGAGGGTGGCGGCGCGGCCGCGTCACGGTCCGTCTGGGGTCTGGCGACTAGCCACGGCTTTGCCGGCGCCTATGCCACGACCACCTACAGCCTGTCCGCGAGCGTGCTGGCGGGCGACGTCGCGAGCGGCATGCAGCGCGATTACGCCCATCACGCGGCGCGCAAGCGGGCGCATCTCGAGACGCCCGAGGCGATCGGCCGGCGCGCCGGGGAGCGTGCCGTCGCCCGGATCAACCCCGGCCGCCTCGCCAGCGGTGCGATGCCGGTCGTGCTCGATCCGCGCGTCGGCTCGTCGCTGCTCGGCCATCTCACCGGCGCGATTGCCGGCCAGGCGATCGCACGGCGGACCAGCTTTCTGCTCGACGCGCTGGGGACGCGCGTATTCGCCGACGGCGTGACCATCTGCGACGATCCGCATCGCCCGCACGGGCTAAGGTCGCGCCCCTTCGACGGTGAAGGGCTGCCGGTATCGCCGACCGCGATCATTGCGGACGGTATGCTGGAGACCTGGCTGCTCGACAGTGGATCGGCACGGCAACTGGGGTTGGAGCCGACCGGCCATGCCGCGCGCGGCGTCGGCGGATCGCCCGGCGTCTCGCCCAGCAATCTGTACATGCAGGCCGGTGTGATCCCGGTCGAAACGCTGATCGGCGACTTTGCCGATGGCGTCTACATCACGGAGCTGATCGGCCAGGGGGTGAACTCCGTCACGGGCGACTACAGTCGCGGCGCGTCCGGCTTCCGGATCGTCGACGGGGCGATCGCCGGGCCGGTCGCCGAATTTACGATCGCGGGCAATCTGAAGGACATGTTCCTCAACCTGACGCCCGCGAGTGACCTCGAATTCCGCTACGGCATCAATGTGCCGACGCTGCGGATCGACGGGATGACGATCGCGAGTGGCTGATCCGGCGTTCGACCTGACGGCGGCCGTCGCCCAGATCGCGCACGAGGCAGGGCAGATGGCGCTTGCCCGCTGGCGGACCGATTTCCGCCGCTGGGAGAAGACACCGGGTAGCCCGGTGTGCGAGGTCGACCTCGACGTCGATCGTATGTTGCGTGCGCGCCTGGAGGGGCTGCTGCCCGATGCCGGTTGGCTGTCGGAGGAGACGGTGGACAATACCGACCGTTTGGCGCGCGAGGCGGTGTGGGTCGTCGATCCGATCGACGGGACCCGCGACTATATCCGCGGGCGCGAGGGCTGGGCGGTCTCGGTCGCGCTGGTGCGCAACGGCGAGGTCGTGCTGGGGGTGCTCGATGCCCCGGCGCGTCGCGAACGTTGGACCGCGACGCGCGGGCAGGGGGCATGGCGCAACGGTGTTGCGCTGCACGCTGGTACACGATCCGCTTTGTCCGGAGCGCGTGTGCCTACCGATGCGCTGCCGAAGATCGATCGTCATCTGACGATCGTCCATAAGCCCAATTCGATCGCGCTGCGGATGGCAATGGTGGCGGCGGACGAGGCCGACCTCGTCGCGACGCTGCGCTGGGGCAACGAATGGGATATCGCGGCCGCGGCGGTGATCGCGGGAGAGGCGGGCGCGGGGGTGAGCGACGCGCTGGGTGGGCCGCTCCGCTATAACAAGCCCGATCCAACCGCTTTCGGTGTGATGGTCGCTGCACCTGGCATCCATGACGAGGCGCTCGCGTGGATCAAGCCACGGGCGGAGACGGCCTCGATTCGCTGACCGCGTATCGTAAGCGCCTCACAAACAATCACTCTTCGGCCACAACGGAACCGGTATCGCCTGCGTAACGTTTTGTTGCTGACGCCGGGCGCTGGGCTTGGCGAAGAGAGGGATGCCAATCATGTTGTGGACGATCGCCGTAATCCTGCTGATCCTGTGGCTGCTGGGCTTCTCGCTCCACATCGCCGGCGGTCTGATCCACATCCTGCTGGTCATCGCGATCATCGTCGGCCTGATCCAGCTCTTCACCGGTCGCCGCGCTTTATAGGATCGATCGGGGGCGGCATCGGCCGCCCCCGCTTTGGTCAGTGGACGAAACGCGCGACGACGTCGCGATAGCTGCGGCTGACCTTCACGCTGGCGCCCGAATCGAGCACCAGGAAGCATTCGCCGTTGGTATGCGGCTTCACCTGCTTGACGAGGTCCAGATTGACGATCGTCGAGCGATGGACGCGCTGGAAGCGACGCGGATCGAGCCGCTTTTCTAGATCCTTCATCGTCTCGCGCAGGATCAGGTTCCGGTCGCCGGTGTAGATCACCATGTAGTCGCCTGCCGCGTCGATCCGCTCGATCGTGTCGACGTCGACGCGGAAGATTTGGCCCTGGTCCTTGATGTTGATGAGCTTCTCGTAGCGATTGGCCGACAGGTCGCCCGCGTCGGCGATATCGGCGGCCGCCTCGGGCGCATGCTCGGCGAGCACCTCCTTCAGCTTTTCCACCTCCTCGACGCCGCGCTTCTCGCTAAGCCTTTGCCGCACCCGTTCGATCGTGTCGGCAAGACGCGACTCCTCGACCGGTTTCATCAGATAATCGACTGCCTGCGCCTCGAACGCCCGCAGCGCATGGTCGCTATAGGCGGTGACGAACACGAACAGCGGCGGCTCGACCTCCATCAGGCCCTGCACAACCGAAAAGCCATCGAACCCTGGCATCTGGATGTCGAGGAAGACGAGGTCGGGCTTGTGCGTCTTGATCGCCCGGATCGCCTCGCGCCCGTTCGAGCACTTTTCGATGATCTCGATGTCTTCATGCGCCTGGAGCCGGAGCTCCAATCCCTGGATCGCGAGCGGTTCGTCGTCCACCAGGATGGTTCTGATCGTCATGCGGCCTCTCTACTCACATCGTCGAGCTGGAAGGGAATTTCGATTTCCACCGAAAACCCGCCAGCCGGCGCGGTACGCGTCTCAAAACGGTGATCCGGGCCATAGGCCTGGACCAGCCGCTCCCTAATATTGGGGAGACCCACGCCGGTTGAAAGGCTTGGCATCGCACGCCCCTCCTGCAAACCCGGCCCCGTGTCGGATACGCCGATCTGCACGCGATCCCCGGCGAGCCGCGCGCGGATGCAGATTTCGGCGCCCTGCTCCTGCGTACTGACCGCATATTTGATCGCGTTCTCGACCAAGGGTTGCAGCAGCAGCGAGGGCAGGCGGGCGCGTTCGGCGCGCGGATCGACGTCGAACACCGGGCGCAGGCGATCCTCGAACCGCATCTTCTCGATCTCGAGATACAGCTTCAGCGTCTCGACCTCTTGCAGCACGGTGACGTGCGCGGTCGGCTCGTTGGCCAGCGTGTAGCGCAGGAAGGACGACAGCCGGCTCAGCATCGCATTCGCCCGCTCGGTTTGCTTCAGCAGTACTAGCGTCGAGATCGAATTGAGCGTATTGAACAGGAAGTGCGGGTTGAGCTGATAGCGCAGCATCGCCAGCTGCGCCGACGACGCCTGACTTTCCAAATGCTGCATCTGGTCGATCTGATCCTCGACGATCAGATAGAAGTTGATGCCGAAGTACAGTGCCGACCAGCCGAACAGCGCGGTGAAGGCGACGTAGAAGGCGACGACCATGCGCGGGAGCGTGACGCCGGGCTGACCGTTCTGGATCAGCGACCAAGTGAAGGCATCGACGAAGGTCGAGAATATCGTCGCGACCACGAAGGCGAGGATCGTCAGGATCAGCCCGCTGACCCGCGGCAAGCGCCGGAAATAGCCATAGAAGGTCGAGAGCAGCAGCGTGACGCAATAGCCGACGATCGCCTCGACGATCACGGGGATGATCGTGTCGAGCGACAGGTTGGTGAGCGTCGAGGCGCCGCGCAGCAGCAGATAGCCGGTCCAGCCGACCGCCTGCAGCGTCCAGAAGGCGCGGCTCTTGTTCTCGAAGAAGGGGCGCACGTTGAGCGCCGGGCGGGTGGGGGCGGGAAGGGTCGCCATATAGGCGGCGTCTCTACACGCGTGCGCACCGCCGTGCAAAACAGAAGGGCCGCCGCTGCCCGAAGGAAGCGACGGCCCTGTCCGTCAGACCGTTTCGGTTAGGTCGATCAGAAGGCGGTGTTCACCGACATGATGAACGCACGCGGGCTGCCGATCTGCACGAACGGGATCGTGTTGTTGTAGGTCAAAGTCGAACCGCCGGGGAAGCCGCCAACATAGAACTTGTTGAACGCGTTGACGACGTTCAGCTGCAGGTAGGTCTTGTTCTTGCCGCCGATGCCGACCCAGTCGAGCGCCAGACGGGCGTCGAAGTCGACGACCGTGTAGCCCGGCGCCGTAGCACCCCACGTCTGGACCAGGATACCGCGCGTGCCGGTGTAGGTGGCGGGCACGTCGTTCACGGTCGGGCAAACGTTGTTCACAAGCGACACGGTGCAACCGAAGTTCGGCAGGTTCTGGTCGTTGACATAACGACGGCCGGTACGCTTCGCCTGGACACCCAGTTCGAGCGGGCCCAGCGTCGCCTGGATACGACCACCGAAGGTGTAGACCGGCGCACCCGATTCACGCTTGCCGGCGGTCTGCGCCAGGATCGGGGCGCCAGCGACCGTGCAGTTGTTGGTCGTGTTCGCCGCGGTCAGCGTCTGCGGGCAGCGACCGATCTCGACGTTCGTCTTGATCTCCGACTTCAGATACGAACCGTATGCGTAGAACAGCAGTTCGCGGATCGGACGATAGGTGATGCTGCCGTCGATGCCGTACTTATCGACGCGACCCAGGTTGCGATAGATCGTCTGCTGCGTGTCGATGTCATAGGCGCTCGCCAGACGGTTCTGGAAGCGGGTGTACCACGGGCCCAGCGACGCCTGGATGCGGCTGGAGGTGTAACGGATGCCCGCGTCGAAGTTGTCCGTCGTCTCCGGCTTCGGGTTCGCAGGGGTGGTGTTCTGCGGATAGTAGAACGCCTGATACAGGTTGTCCGTACCCGGGACCTGTATGCCCTTCGAATAGTTGCCGAAGATGCTGACCGCGTCGGTGACTTCGTAGGTCAGGCCGCCTGCCGGCAGGATGCGGTCGTACTTGTAGACGCGGTTCTGCGGCGCAGCATAGCCGGTCACGGTCGGAACCGCCGTGGTGCCGCCCACGACATACGGGAAGGCTGCGGCATAGGCCGCATTCTGCGCACCCGAAGCGATACAGTCGACGTTGCCGCCGGCCGACGTGGTGAAGCAATAGTTGGTCAGGTCGCGCTTGAACCACTTGCCGGTCACCGACGCTTCGACGCGCAGCTTGCTGTCGAAGAAGTTGCCGATGTACTGCGCGAAGCCCTGGTTCAGGATCGCCTTCGAGAAGCGGTTACGCTTTTGCAGGACGCCGCCGCTGATGGCGAGGATGCCGTTGTTGACCGGGAAGACGTCAAACGGCTTGCCGTTCGCCTGCAGGAAGCCCAGCTCGCCGGTCTGCTTGTGACGGCCGTAATCGAGCGTGTAGCCGACGCGGATGCTCTGCGTGTCCGAAAAATTGTAGCGCAGCGATGCGATCACGCCGTAGCGGTTGGTGATCGTCTGGCTGGGTGCCAGCAGGGTCACGCCATTGCTCGACGTCGCGCTGGTGCAGGACACGGCGCCGGTCGTGGCGTTGGTCTGCAGGGCGCAGGTGTCGAGCACGTCACCATCGCCATTCAGGTCGCGGCCGAAATAATACTGGTTGCCGATATAGCCATAGATCGGCGTCGTGACGGCGGGTAGACCCGACGTCGACGTGCCACGCACCCAGCCGCCTTCACGCGCGGTCACGGTGCCGCCGCCGTTGGCCTTCGTGTACTGATACGACGGATCGACGAACAGCGTCAGCTTGTCGCTGAGCGAGAAGCGCGAGTTGACGCGAATGTTAGCGGTGTTCGACGGGTTGTAGCGCTCGTCGAAGCTGCTGCCGCAGGCGCTGCCGTTGTTCGAATTGCCCGGCGCGTTGACGATCGCGGGCTGGTCGGCGACGCCGGCCTGCGCCACGTCGATCTGACACCGCGCGACCGAATAGGGCAGCTCGTCGCGGCTGCGCGGGAAGCGGTTCAGGCTGCCGGTGCCCGCGGTGCGGGCGACGCCGGTCACCAGCGTTGGGGCGGCAGCGTTCGCGCCGGTTCCACCGGTCGAGGTGTATACGAAATCTTCGTTCCGCAGCGGCGCCGAACCGAAGAAGTTGTTGCGGTTCTGGTTGTAGTGGCCCGAAACCGAGATGAAGTCCTTGCCACTGCCGATCGGCTGATAGATCTTGGCGTTATACTGCTGCTTGTTGATGCGGCCGAAGTTGTTGAACACGACGTCATTGGTCGCGCTCGAACCCGAGAACCAGGCCTTGGTGCCCCAGGGGGTGAACACGCCGGTGTTGACCAGGCCGAAGACGCGGAAGAACTTATAGTCGCCGATCGAGCCGACCATACGCGCACCGAATTCGTCGGTGGGGATCAGCGTGCGATAGTTGACCGTCGAACCCGAAGCCGATGCGGTGGGCGAGTCGGGGTCGGTCGAGCCGAGATTGACGTTGACCTGCTCGATCAGCTCGGGGTCCAGCTGCTGGTTGGAATAGATGGCATAGTTGCCGGTGTCGTTCAGCGGAATGCCGTCGAACGTCTGGCTGATGCGGCTGCTGTCGAACCCGCGGATAGTGAGCGTACCGCCCGCCGAACCGAACGGATCGTTGTTCTGGAAGCTGACGCCCGGCAGCTGGTTGATGATGTCGTTGATCGTCTGGCCAGGGGTCTGGTGCGAGATGAACGTCTGGTTGAGGACCTGCTTGTTCTTCGACGTGTTCGGAATGTCCACGCCGCCGACGCCGGGTTCGCGCGCGCCGGTGACGACGATGTCACCCGAACCGACGGTGTCGGCTTCGGTCGAACCGGTCGACTGGGCGAAGGCGGCGCCCGGCAGCATGAGCGCGGCGAAGGCAACGCCGCAAGCGAAAGTCATACGCATCTGATCTTGTCCCCTTTGAGCATGGTGCTCTTGGATTCGCGGCTCGTGTTTTTTGCCGTTGCCGCGGCCCATGTGAGATCAATATTGCGAGTTTGTGACAATCAAAGGGCAGCGACGTTGACCCGCGTCGCTTCGTCCCGCTGCGTTGCAAAAAGGCAACGCCCCCGGTTCGTCATGCGGCCGTTTCGGCAACGATTTCAGCCCATTGCACTTCGGTGATGACCGTGACGCCCAGGTCCGTTGCCTTCTTGAGCTTCGACCCCGCATCGGCACCGGCCACCACGAGGTCGGTCTTGGCAGACACCGACCCCGACACGCGCGCACCCAGTGCCTCGGCCTGCGCCTTGGCCTCGTCGCGACTCAGCGTTTCGAGCTTGCCGGTGAAGACGACGATCTTGCCGCTGACCTGCGAGGCGCGGGTTTCCCACACGACGTCGGCGGGCGTAACCTCGCTCAAGAGGTCGTCGACGACCTCGCGGTTATGCGCCTCGGCGAAGAAGTCGAGCAGCGCGTCGGCGACTTCGGGGCCGATCTGGGGCGTGTCGATCGCCGCGACGATCGCGCGCTGGCGGCGCAGCTCGAACTTGCGGTCGGGTTCGCCGAGCGCGGGCACGGTGTCGGCCCGGACCTGAAGCGCGGCGTCAATCATCGCGCTGAAGCCCGCCATCGAGACGAAGCGGCGGGCCAGGTCGCGCGCGGTGATCTCGCCGACATGGCGGATGCCGAGCGCGAAGAGGAAGCGGTCGAGCGATATGTCACGCCGCGCATCGATCGCGGCGAGCAGCTTGTCGACGACCAGTTCGGACATACGCTCGCGCTGGATCAGCGCCTCGCGATGCAGGTGCAGGCGGAAGATATCGGCGGGCGAGGCGATCAGGCCATCGCGGAAGAATTCCTCGACGCGGACCAGGCCGAGACCGGTAATGTCGAAGGCGTGGCGCGAGACGAAGTGGATCAGGCGTTCCACGCGCTGCGCCGGGCAGATCAGGCCGCCGGTGCAGCGGATGACGACCTCGCCCTCCTCGCGCGTCGCCAAGCTGCCGCATTCAGGGCAGTGATCGGGGAAGATAAAGGGCTCGCGGGTGACGTCGCGGGTCAGGTTCTCGACGATCTGCGGGATGACGTCGCCTGCACGCTGCAGGACCACGCGGTCGCCGGGGCGGACGCCCAGCCGTTCGATCTCGTCGGCATTGTGCAGCGTGGCGTTGGTGACGACGACACCGCCGACCGTCACGGGCTCCAGCCGGGCGACCGGGGTGAGGGCACCGGTGCGGCCGACCTGGATGTCGATCTTCTGCAGCGTGGTCTGGGCGCGCTCGGCGGGGAATTTGTGCGCGATCGCCCAGCGTGGCGTACGCCCGACGATCCCCAGCCGCGCCTGCCAGTCGAGCCGGTCGACCTTATAGACGACGCCGTCGATGTCGAAGGGCAGGTCGGCGCGCTGCGCCTCGATGGTGCGATAGATGGCCAGCGCCGCCGCCGCATCGGGCACGCGGGCAAAGGCGTCGGCGATGGGAAAGCCCCAGCGGCGCCATGCCTCGACCATGTCATATTGGGACTCGACCGGCACGTCGCTCGCCTCGCCCCAGCCATGCGCCAGGAAGCGCAAGGGACGCCCGGCGGTGATCGCCGGGTTCTTCTGGCGCAGCGATCCGGCGGCGGCGTTGCGTGGATTGGCGAACTGGCGGGCTTCCTTGCCCGTCTCGGCTGCTTCCTGCGCCAGCCGGGCGTTGAGCGCGGCGAAATCGGCCTTGCTCATATAGACCTCGCCGCGCACCTCGAACACGTTCGGCGCGTCGGCGGGCAGGGTCTGGAGAATGTCGGCAATGGTGCGGACATTCTCGGTC
The DNA here is from genome assembly GCF_049896485.1 of Sphingomonas sp. DC4900. NCBI lineage: Bacteria > Pseudomonadati > Pseudomonadota > Alphaproteobacteria > Sphingomonadales > Sphingomonadaceae > Sphingomonas > Sphingomonas sp. DC4900. Next base: position 63,125 of record NZ_JAFCUK010000005.1, on the reverse strand, counting down.
ACGTCCTCACCGATCGCGCCGTCACCGCGGGTCAGCGCCTGGACCAGCCGCTGGTCGACATAGCGCAGCGAACAGGACAGGCCGTCGATCTTGGGCTCGGCGGTCAGGGTGACCGGCTCGTCCTCGGGCAGCTTCAGATAGCGGCGGACGCGGGCGACGAACTCCTCGACCTCTTCGTCGGTAAAGGCGTTGTCCAGGCTGGTCATCGGCCGGGCGTGCGGCACCTTGGCCAGGTGCGCGGCCGGAGCGGCGCCGACCTTGCGGCTGGGCGAATCGGTGCGGATCAGGTCAGGGAAGGCCGCCTCGATCGCGCTGTTGCGGCGGACCAGCGCGTCATAGTCCGCGTCCGAGATCTCGGGCGCGTCATGCGTGTGGTAGAGGCTGTTGTGGTGCGCGATCTGCGCGGCGAGCGCCTCCAGTTCGGCGGCGGCATCGAGCGGCGTCTGCGGCAGGTCGGTCATGGCTGCCGACTAGGGGAGAGAAAGGCGGTCGGGCAAGCGGGGAGTGGAATAGCCCCGATCAAGGGCGGTAGATGCTTGATCCGCCGCATGAATTTCCGCCGCCGATGAACCAACCACGGCCCCCGGCGATTGCGTCTTCATCCATCCGCCATCGAAGGCCGCATCATGACCGATCAGACCAATCGCCGCGATCTGTTCAAGGGCGCTGCCGTCGCGAGCGTCGCCGCCGCTGCGGCCCCCGCCTTCGCCCAAAGCGCACCCGCGCTCAGCGATCCGCAGACGCGCTACACCAGCCAGCCGTTTCCCGAACAGCGCCAGAAGTGGCCGGCGCTGCAACGCGACATGAAGCCGGTGCCCGACAGCGGTGAGCGCAGCTATCGCGGGTCGGGGCGGTTGGCCGGGCGCAAGGCGCTGGTCACGGGCGGCGATTCCGGCATCGGCCGCGCCGCGGTGATCGCCTTTGCGCGCGAGGGCGCCGATGTCGCGATCAATTACTATCCGACCGAGGAGCCCGATGCGCAGGACGTCGCCAAGCTGCTGCGGGCCGAAGGGCGCAAGGTGGTACTGATCCCCGGCGACCTCACGGACGAAAAATTCTGCCGCGACCTGATCGCGCGTGCCAACCGAGAGCTGGGTGGCCTCGATATCCTGGTCAACAATGCGGCTTACCAGCAGTCGAAGGCGTCGATCGCGGAGATCAGCACCGAACAGTTCGACCGGACGATGAAGACCAACGTCTATGCGATGTTTCACCTGTGCAAGGCGGCGATCCCGCTGATGCCGCGGGGTGCGGCGATCATCAACACCGGGTCGGTCAATTCGGTCAACCCGGGCGAAGAGCTGCTGGATTATGCCACGACGAAGGCAGCGATCCTCGTCTTCACCAAGGGTCTGGCGAAACAGCTGGGGCCGAAGGGAATCCGCGTGAATATGGTCGCGCCGGGCCCGGTGTGGACGCCGCTACAGGTGGCGGGCGGCCAGCTGCCGGGCAAGATGGGTGAGTTCGGGCAGGACACGCCATTGGGCCGGGCGGGTCAGCCAGCGGAACTGGCAGGGCTGTATGTTGCGCTGGCCGAGGCGGGCAACAGCTTCACCACCGGCAGCGCCTTTGGCGCGAACGGCGGCACCGGCGCGATCTGACGTTTTCCCCTTCCGATGGAGGGGGAGGCTCAGGCCGTCTCCAACAGGCGGTCGGCCTGTGCCCGCGCTTCATCGGTGACGGTCGCGCCCGACAGCATCCGCGCGATCTCTTCGCGTCGCTCAGCCTCGTCCAGCACGCGAACGCCGGTGCGGGTGACGGTGCCGTCGTGGCTCTTGGCGATCAGCAGATGCTCGGCACCGCGCGCCGCGACTTGGGGCGAGTGCGTCACCACCAGCAGCTGCGTGTGTTCGGCGAGTCGCGCGAGGCGCTCACCGATCGCGCTCGCCACCGCACCGCCGACGCCCCGATCGATTTCGTCGAAGATCATCGTCGCCGCGCCGCCTTCCTCCGCCAGCGCGACCTTCAGCGCCAGGATGAAGCGCGACAGCTCGCCACCGCTGGCGATCTTAGCGAGCGGGGCGAAGGGCGCGCCGGGATTGGTCGCGATCTCGAATTCGACACGATCCTTGCCGTGCGCGGACCACCCGTCGGCCCCGACCGACACAACGGTCGTGCGGAAGCGCGCGGCGTCGAGCTTCAACGGCGCGAGTTCACCCGCGACCGCCGCGTCGAGCCGCTCCGCCGCGGCATGGCGGCGCTGCGACAGGATGTCGGCGGCCGCGTCGTAATCGGCGCGGGCGGCAGCGACGGTCGCTTCCAGCAGCGCGATCCCGTCCTCGCCGGCCTCGAGCCGCTCCAATCGGCCGCGCAAATCTTCGGTCAGCGCGGCGAGATCGTCGGGCTGGACGCGATGCTTGCGCGCCATACCGCGCAGTTCGAACAGGCGCGCCTCATCCTCTTCCAGCGCCCGTGGGTCGAAGGCGAGGGCACGGCGCGCCTCGACCAGCTGTTCCTCGGCAGCCGCCGCCTCGATCACCGCGCGATCGATCGCAGCCAGCGCTTCGCCGAGCGCGGGATGATCCTCGGCAATGCGTTCCAGCACACGCGCCGCCTGGCGCAGCTGCGCTAGCCCGCCGTTCGAGCCTTCCAGATAGTCGTCGATCGCGGCCAGTTCGTCCGCGACCTTTTCGGCGCGCTGCATGCCGCGTCGCTTGTCGGCGAGCGCTTCCTCTTCGCCCGGTTCGGCGGCCAGCGTGGTGAGTTCCCCAACCGCATGCTCCAGCCATTCGCGATCGCGCGCCGCCGTCTCGATCTCGGCCTGCGCCGCGGCGAGCTTTGCCTGCGCGTCTCGCAAACTTGCCCAGGCGCGCGCGGTATCGCCCGGATCGACGCGCCCGAACGCATCGAGCAGCGCCCGATGCCCGCGTGGATTGAGCAGGCCGCGATCGTCATGCTGGCCGTGGATCTCGACCAGCATCGGCGCCATCTCGCGCAGCAGCGCGACGCCTGCGGGCTGGTTGTTGACGAGCGCGCGGCTGCCGCCATCGGCCTTGACGATGCGGCGGACGAGCAAGGGCTCGCCCGGCTCCACCTCGACGCCATTCTCTTCCAATAGGGCGCCGAGCGCGCCGACGGGCGGATCGAAGGTCGCGGTGACGATGGCCTGTGCCGCACCGTGGCGCACCAGCCCCGATTCGCCGCGTCCCCCCAGCGCCAGCCCGAGGGCATCGAGCAGGATCGACTTGCCCGCGCCGGTTTCCCCGGTCAGCACGTCGAGCCCGGCCCCGAATTCGAGGTCAAGCGCCTCGATCAGCACCACATCGCGAATGGACAGCGCGGTCAGCATCGCAGGCGCTATAGCGCGCCCGCGCGACGATGTTGATCCTTAAATGTTCTCATCGCCGCGATGACGGCCGGGGCGCCGATCAGTTGGTCGGCGTCTCGGTGGTCGGCACCGGCGCGCCGGCCGTGCCGCCGCTGGGGGCGACCGGCGTCGGCGGCGTGGGGGCTTCCGCCTTGGGCTTGGCAGCCTCCAGCTCGCCCGGTTCGGCGAGCTTCTTGGTGCCCGGCGTGTTGGGCGGGATGATCGGCTGGCCGGCGGGAATCGGCGCGGTCGGCGTGAAGGGATGCTCCTGCATCAGCTTGTACGCATGCGCATACCAGTCGCTGCCGGGATAGTTGGCGCCGAGCACCGCCGCGGCCTTCTCGGCTTCGCCGCGCAGACCCAGCTCCAGATAGCATTCGACGAGGCGCATCAGCGCTTCGGGTGTGTGCGTGGTGGTCTGATATTTGTCGATCACGGTGCGGAAGCGCAGCGCGGCGCCCAGCCACTGACCACGGGTTTCGTAGAACCGCCCGATCTCCATTTCCTTGCCGGCGAGGTGATCGTTGACGAGGTCGATCTTCAGGCGCGCGTCGGAGGCGTAACGGGTGTTCGGATAGCGGCGGGTCAGTTCGCCCAGCGCGCTCAGCGCCTGGAGCGTGATCTTCTGGTCGCGCGTGACGTCGCGAATCTGTTCGTAATAGCTCAGCGCGATCAGATAATAGGCGTAGGGAGCATCGCGGTTGCCGGGGTGGACCGACAGGAAGCGCTGTGCCGACTGGATGCTCGCGGTGTAATCGCGGTCGAGATAATAGCTGAACGCGCTCATCAGCTGCGCGCGGCGGGCCCAGATCGAATAGGGGTGCTGGCGCTCGACCTCGTCGAACAGCAGCGCCGCCTCCTTGTAGCGGCCCTGATCCAGCCGCGTCTTCGCGGTCGAATAGAGCGTGCCCACGTCGCGCGCGACATAGGGCAGGTCGGACTTCGCCTTGTTACGGGCGCAACCGGCGACCGGAAGCGCGAGGACGGCGATCATCGCGGCGGCAAGCGCCTTGGACTGTGGGATACGCATCGGCTAAGGCTCTTAGCGTAAGCGCGTGCCAGCGAACAATCCCCTGCGTCGCACGTTGGCGCGCCTGTTACGGACTCGAAAGGACCCTCATGCCTGCTACGTTGCTCCACACCCACCGCGTCGAAAAGCCGTGGGGCCGGCATGACCTGGGGTTCGGCTTTGAGGACGCGCCCAGGGACGGCGAGCCGATCGGCGAAATCTGGTTTCAGGAGCCGGGTGACAGCACGCCCGATCTGCTGATCAAATATCTGTTCACCGATCACAAATTGTCCGTGCAGGTCCACCCGGACGACGAGCAGGCGCATGCCCGCGGCCTGCCGCGCGGCAAGGACGAATGCTGGACGATCCTGGCGGCCCGCCCTGATTCGACGATCGCTCTGGGCCCCAAGCAGCCGATCACCGCCGAGCAATTGCGCGCCGACGCACAGGACGGCAGCATCGAGGACGACCTCGACTGGGTGCCGGTGAAGGCCGGCGACTTCTACTACGCCCCCAGCGGCACGATCCACGCGATCGGCGGTGGCCTGACGCTGATCGAGGTGCAGCAGAACAGCGAGACGACCTATCGCCTGTACGACTACGGCAGCGACCGGGAATTGCACCTCGACGATGGCGTCGCGGTATCGCACCTGACGCCGTACCAGCCGATCGTCTCGCCGGGTGCAGCGGGCGAGGGGCGCGACATTTTGGTCGAGGGGCCGAAGTTCGTGCTGGAGCGCTGGACCGGCGGCGAACACCAGATCGCGCTGCAGGACGGTCAGACCGGCTGGCTGGTGCCGATCCGCGGGACGGGCGAGGTTGCCGGCGTCGCGTTCAAAGCGGGCGAATGCGTTACCGTCACCGGTAGCGAGACGATCACGAGCAGCGCCGATGCGGACCTGCTGTTCGCCTATCCGGGCACGCAGCGCCTCTGATTCGCGGGCGGGCGCCGGGTAGGGGAAGCCTTAACCCGGCGCCGTTAGGCCAAGCCGCGATGCTGCGCGTCCTGACCCTGTCGTCCCTGTATCCGGATGCGAACCGGCCGAATTTCGGCGTGTTCGTCGAACGGCAGACGCAGGGGCTGGCGGCCGCGGACGGCGTCGCGGTGCGGGTCGTCGCGCCGGTGGGTGTCGCCCCCTGGCCGGTGTCGCGCTTGCGGCAAGGCGAACGGCTGGCACTGCCCACGCGCGAGACTTGGCGCGGCGTCGATGTGCATCGGCCGCGCTTTATCGCGATACCGGGCACCGCCGGCCGGTGGCATGCTCGTATGCTCACGCGCACGCTGGTGCCGGTGCTGGACGCGATACGGCGCGACTTTCCGTTCGATGTGATCGATACCTCCTTCTTCTTTCCCGATGGGCCGGCCGCGGTGATGCTCGGGCGGCGCTACGGCGTTCCCGTCTCGATCAAGGCGCGCGGGGCGGATATCCATCTTTGGGGCCGATCGGGCCCGACGGCGGCGCAGGTGAGAGAGGCGGGTCGCGCGGCGGACGGCCTGCTCGCGGTCAGCGGCGCGATGCGGGACGACATGATCGCGCTCGGCATGCCGGGAGACCGCATCCGCGTGCATCACACGGGCATCGACACGGACGCCTTCCACCCGGTCGATCGGGCCGCTGCCAAGGCCGCGCTGGGCGTCACCGGGCCGCTTGTCCTGTCCTTGGGGGCACTGATCCCCCGCAAGGGCCATGACATCCTGCTGCGCGCGGTAGCGACGCTGCCCGGTGTCACGCTGATGATCGTGGGCGAGGGGGCGGAGCGGGCGAGCCTGACCGCGCTTGCCGCGTCGTTGGGGATTGCCGATCGCGTCCGCATCGCGGGCGGCGTGCCGCATCGGGCGCTGCCGGCAGTGATCGCCGCGGCCGACGTCATGGCGCTGGCCTCGCGTTCGGAAGGGCTGGCCAATGCGTGGATCGAGGCGCTCGCCTGCGGCACCCCTGTCGTCATTCCGCCGATCGGGGGTGCGGCGGAGGTGGTGACCTCAGCGGACGCCGGACGGATCGTCGCGCGCACCCCGGAGGCCTTTGCCGCCGCCATACGGGAGCTGATCGCCGCTCCGCCTGCGCCCGACGCAGTCTCTGCGACGGTGAAGTGCTTTACCTGGCAAGCCAATACCTCGGCGCTGGTGGAGCACCTGTCGGCTCTCGTCGCCCACCGGCGCGAGAGGGATCAGGCGTCCAGCGGGTAGAGCGCCGCGCCGATCACGCGGCCCTCGCCGCGCAGCACGCCCCAGGCGCGCGCTGCGGCGCGGCTGTCCATTGCCTCGACGCCGATGCCCGTGTCTTCCAGCGCGCGGACCAGCGCGACCGGCGGGCGGGTCAGCCCGGCGCCCGTGCCGATCAGGATGAACTCCGGCGCCGCGTCGATCAGCGGCTGCAACGCTGCCGTGTCGAGCCGGTCGAGCGCGGGCGGCGTCCATTCGGACGCCGTCTCCACCGTCATCAACAGCGCGCGGAACACCCGCTCGTCGTCGACCCGGAACCCCGAGCCGACGAAGCCGCGCACGATCGGGCCGCCGGCGGCGGCCTCACGGTCCATTCGCACCGCGTCAGCCCTCGCGCGGGCCGACCCGCTCCGCATTGCTGATGCCGCCCTTTGCCGTGCGTTCGCCGGCATTCGGATCGGCGCGCAGGCCGAGCGTGATGAGCAGCGACGACGACACGTAGATCGACGAATAGGTGCCGACGACGATGCCAAGGATCATCGCGGCGGTGAAGCCGCGCAGCACATGGCCGCCGAGCAGCAGCATCGCGATCAGCGCGAGGAGGATCGTGACCGAGGTCATGACGGTACGCGGCAGCGTTTCATTGACCGACAGGTTGATGATCTCGCGCATCTCCATCTTGCGATAGCGGCGCATGTTTTCGCGGATACGGTCGTCGATCACGATCTTGTCGTTGATCGAATAGCCGATGATCGTCAGCACCGCGGCGATGATGTTCAGGTCGAATTCGAAGCGCGACAGCGCGAAGAAGCCGACCGTCATCAGCAGATCGTGGACGATCGCGACGATCGTCGACACACCGAACTGCCATTCGAAGCGCACGATCGCGAACAGGCCGATGCCCAGGATCGCGAGGACGACGGCGAGCACGCCGTTGCGGATCAGTTCGCCCGACACCTTGCTCGACACGGTCGAATAGCGGCTGAAGGTCGCGCCCGGGAAAGCCTGTCCCAATGCGCCTTCCACCTTCTTGACGACGGCGTTGGTCGCGCCTTCGTCGGCGCCTTCCTGCACGGGCAGGCGGATGGTCAGTGTCTTGGGGTCGCCGAACTGCTGGAGCGCGGCTTCGCCGACGCCCAGGCCGTCGATGACCTGGCGGACCTTGTTCTGGTCGGGCTGGGTCGGGAACTTCTCTTCGATCATCAGTCCGCCGACGAAGTCGACGCCGAAGTTGAGGCCCTTCACCACCGTCAGCCCGACCGCGAGCAGGCTGAGCGCGAGCGTCAGCCCGAATGCCCAGCCGCGCAGGCGGACGAAGTCGATGTTGGTGTTGTCGGGTACGATTTTCAGGAGGCGCATGAGGTGTCCTTTCGCCTCAAATGTTGATCGTCTTGGGCTTCTCGCGCCGGATCCACAGCGCGACGAGCATGCGCGTGAAGGTGACGGCGGTGAAGACCGAGGTGACGATACCGATGAGCAGAACGACCGCGAAGCCGCGGACCGGACCAGACCCCAGCACGAACATGATCGCGCCCGAGATGAAGTGGGTCATGTTCGCTTCGAAGATGGTGCGGCTGGCTTCCTTGTAGCCCAGCTCGACCGCCTGCACGACGCTGCGGCCGCGACGGCGTTCCTCGCGGATACGCTCGTTGATCAGCACGTTCGCGTCGACCGCGGTGCCGATGGTGAGCACGAAGCCCGCGATGCCCGGCAATGTCAGCGTGCCGCTGATCAGCGCGAGGACGCCGAGGATGACGAACACGTTGATGACGACGGCCAAGTTCGCATAGGCGCCGAAGCGGCCGTAGGTCAGGAACATGAACGCCATGACCAGCGCGACCGCGACCGAGCAGGCGAGGATGCCGGCGCGGATCGAATCGGCGCCCAGTTCCGGCCCGACGGTCGATTCCTCGATCACCTTAAGGTTGATCGACAGCTTGCCCGAACGCAGCGCGATGGCGAGCTGGTTGGCGCTTTCGACGGTGAAGCCGCCGTTGATGACCGCCGATCCACCCAGGATCGGTTCGTTGATGTTGGCGACCGAGACGACCTGATTGTCGACCACCACCGCGAACGGCTTGCCGACGTTCGCCTGCGTGACGCGCGCGAAGCGGTTGCCGCCGACGCCGTTGAACGTGATCTGGACGTTGGGTGCGTTGGTCTGCTGGTCGAAGCCCTGGCGCGCGTCGGCGACCATGTCGCCGGTGATGACCGCGGTGCGCTTCACGACGCTGACCGGCACCCCGTCACGGCTGCCGGGATGGGGCAGGATCTGGCTGCCGATCGGGGCAATGCCCTTGGCGACGTCGGCCGGGTTGGCGGTGGTGTCGACCAGCTTGAATTCGAGGCGCGCGGTCTTGCCGAGCAGGTCTTTCAGCTGCTGCGGGTTCTGTAGGCCCGGCACCTGCACCAGGATGCGGTTGTCGCCCTGGCGCACGATCGTCGGCTCGCGGGTGCCGAGCGCGTCGATACGACGGCGCACGACGTCGGTCGCATCCTCCATCGCGGTCTTGATCGCCTGGTTGAGGCCCGCCTGCGTCGGGGTCAGCACGAAGCGGCTGCCGTCGACGACCTGGATGTCCCATTCGCGCTGGCCGGTCATGCCGGCGCCGCCACCGGTGATGCCGAGCAGGCGCTCGCGCGCCGCATCGACTTGCGCCGGGTTGCGCAGCATGAAGCTGATCTGGTTGTTGCGCGTCGAAATGTCGCCGATGTCGATCCGGGGCGTGCCGTTGCGCATCGTCCCCTGGATCTGGTCGCGCATCGCCTCGATCCGCGTGTTGGCGAGATCCTGCGTATCGGCTTCCAGCATCAGATAGCTGCCGCCGGCGAGGTCCAGCCCCTTGTTGACCCGCGGATGGAACGGCCAATTCGCGGTCATCGATTCGGGCAGGAACGTCGGGATGGCCAGCGCGCACAGCAGTGCGAGCACCGTCCAGATCGTCGCTACCTTCCAGCGCGGAAAGTCCAGCATCAGTCGTTCGCCGGCTTCGAATTGGGGCTGGTGACTTCGGCCAGCGTCGCCTTCACCACGCGAATGCGCGTGTTCGCGGCGATCTCGACCTCGACGAAGGCGTCCTCCACCTTGGTGACGCGGCCGACGATGCCGCCGGCGGTGACGACCTGATCGTTCTTCTTCACGCCCGCGATCGCGGCCTGCAGCGCCTTCATGCGGCTCTGCTGCGGGCGAATCATCAGGAAGTAGAAGACGACGAAGATGAGAAGCAGCGGTGCGAAGCTGATCAGCGAGGCAAGGCCGCCGGATTCAGCGGCGCCACCCGCGGTCTGGGCATAGGCTGGGGAGATGAACATCTGATCCGTGCATGGCTGATCGGCGGAGGAAATCCCCCGCACTGGAAGCGCCGCGCGCTAGCATCGCACGGCGACTTGCGCAATGTTGCGCCGCTGCAACGGCACACGCGACCGCATTGTATCGGCCAGGCGACGATCAGCGCTTGCATCGCCGGTCCGCGCCGCCTAAAGGCCCGCGCTCTGGGATCGGCAGCGAATGCCGCACGGTCCCTCGGTCGGGGCGTAGCGCAGCCTGGTAGCGCATCACACTGGGGGTGTGGGGGTCGCAGGTTCGAATCCTGTCGCCCCGACCATTTTATCTCGCAAATCGAACACGTTGAATGCGGCGCCCTATGGCGTCCCGAGTCACGAATCGTGCTATTTACGCACCATTGCGAACGGTCAGCGTTAACGCGTCAGGCTGCCGGCTGACGGCATCGCCGCAGCATCGATGGCGGAGAGGATGGCGGTGTGGATCGCGATCCGGGCCTCGGCGATCTGCTTGTTGGTCCGGGTGGGATTCACGCGGTTGGTCAGCAGGATGACGAACGCGTCGCGCGACCGGTCGATATAGATCGACGTGCCCGTGAAGCCGGTGTGGATCAGCGCGTCGGGTGAGGCGAGGGGGCCGGCGAAGCTGCCGGCCGGATCGGGCATGTCCCATCCCAGGGCGCGGAAGCTTCCGGGCGGAAAGGCCGTCCGGGTGGTGAAGGCGGCAAGGCTGCCGGGCTTCAGGAATGGGCGACCATTGTGACGGCCATGGTCGAGATAGACCTGCGCGAGCCGCGAAATGTCTCGCGCGGTAGAAAACAGCCCTGCATGGCCGGCGACACCGCCGAAGACGAAAGCGTTTTCGTCATGCACCTCGCCCCGCACCAGCCGATGACGGAATAGGTCGTCCTGTTCGGTGGGCGGTATCCGGGCGATCCGGCTGGCGGGGGGATTGAAGCCCGTGTCTGTCATGCCGAGCGGCGCGAACACCGCATCGTGCAGGAAGCGGTCGAGCGGCTGACCGGAGAGACGCTCGATGATCTCGCCCATCAGGATCATATTTTCGTCGCGATACTGATAGTGCGTGCCCGGCGCCCAGGCCATCGGCATCCGATCGATCAGCGCGAGCAGCTCCTGCCGGTTGCGGCTGTGCTGCCACAACAGGTCGGACGTGAAGAGGCCCGAACTGTGGCTGAGCAGGTGGCGGACGGTGATCCGCTCATGACCCGGCGTGCCGGCGAAGGACGGCAGATACGCGACGACGGGGCGGTCGAGGTCGAGCAGGCCGCGGTCGTAGAGGATTTCCGCGGCGGTCGTGGTGCCGACCACCTTGGTGAGTGACGCGAGGTCGAAGATCGCATCGCGCGGCATCGGCGGTGCGTCCGGAGCGGAGGATATATGCCCGAAGGCCTTCAACGCGACCAGCCGTCCATGGACGCCGACCGCCACCACCGCGCCGAGGAACGCCTTGCCGACCCAGGATTGCACCTCGGCAAAGGCGGCGTCGAAGTTCGGTGTGCGGTCTGCGGCGATGGCTGGGGTGGGGGCGGGAGCTATTGTAACGGCGCTCAACGCGGACATGAGCGCCGCTGCTCTGATGAGGCCTCTCATGGTCGAAGCTCCGTAATCTGGCGTATGGTCGCATCGACGGCGTGCCGGCTGAAGGCGAGGCGGCGCGGTTCGCCCGCAACCCATGCGGCATAGCTGTCGGAATAATGCGGCGAGCGCGGGTCGATCGACTGGCCCGGCAGCGCGCAGACGAGCGATTCGTCCCAGTTTCCGACGTCGCAGACGATCATGAAATTGGCCCCGTGGCTCACGGTATAATCGCGCGCCGCGACATAGCCGCGCGCCATCACGGTGAAGGCATCGCCGCCCGACCGGCCGCCCTCGATCGCGGGGCTGACGGCCGCGACCTCAGGCAGCGCGGACAGCGGATGGCGCAGCACGACGCGGTGCGCGTCTCCCCAGCGCCATCCCTTGGGATCGGGCCCGAACGCGGCGATGGTCGCCTCCCAGCCTTCGGCGAGCGCCGTCGCCAGGAGTCTGTCCCGCGCGGCTTCGGGTTCGGGACCGAAGCGGGCATCGGGATGGGACAGCATCGCCAGCATCGGCCGGGGGTCGACGGATGTGACGAGATCGCGCGCTGCATCCGGCACGATCGCGGCAAGAAAGGCCTTGCCGAGCGCGATCCAGACCATTTCGAACACGGCCGCCGCCGCGCTGTCGACCCCCAACCGGCAGTCCCAGTCGCGGAGCAGTGCGGCGGCGCTGGCGGCACTCCCGTCCAGACGATCGGGCAACAGCGCCATGAGCGCACGTGCTGGTAGCGACAGATCGTCGTGTTGCAGCGCGACGCTGTCGGCGAGGCTATGCCTGTCCTGCTGTTCGAGCGCTTCGACGATCCGATCGTGGCGATAGGGCGCGTTCCAGATGAAGCTGCTGACCCGTTTGTCGGGGCCCCAATTGGCGGGCAGGTTGAACTGGTTGGCCGATGCGAACCAGCCGTCGGGCGGGTTCAGCATCGCCGGCATGTCCTCCGTCGCGATGATGCCCTGCCAGTCGTACCGTCCGTCACCCGGGACCGGCATCAACCCGTCGTGATGAGCCCTGCGGACCGGCACATGGCCCAGCATCCGCCAGCCGGTGTTCCCGTCGCGATCGGCATAGTGCAAATTCGTCGGCGCGACATGCAGCCGGGCGGCCTGCGCCAGCGCGTCCCAGTCCCGGGCGAGGTTCAGCGCGATGATCGCAAAGGTCATGTTCGCGCCCGGTTGCAACGACACCGACGCCATCGCCGTTGCGCGTCGGCGCGACGGGTCGTGCGACAGAACCGGGCCGTGCACGCACTGGCGGATCGTGACGGTCACGTCCGCCGCGTCTTTCACCCGGATCGTCTCGGTCCGCGTCTCGAACCGCTTCCAGACGTCGTCGTGGCGATAGGTCTCCGGGTCGTCCGGGTGCAGGTCCAGGACGAACAGGTCTTCCTGATCGATATGCGAGTTGGTGCGCCCGAACGCATAATGATCGGTGTGGCCCTGCATGATGCCGGGCATGCCCGGGCTGCCAGCGCCGATTACGTCGAACCCCGGTGCGGTCAGGTGCGCGATATGGCGCGGCGAAAAGCCGCCGATGCCGAGATGGGGATCGTTGGCCAGGATCGGGCGACCGGTTGCGGAGCGGTCCGCAGCGATCGTCCAAGCATTGCTGCCGTGCGCGTCTCGGTCGAGCCGATCGTGGACAGGATCGTAGCGTGCCTGCACCGCCGCGTCCCACGGCAGCGGCCCATCGGTCAGCGCAAGAACGCCAAGGTCGGCGTCGGACACCGCCGCCATGTCGAGCCCGTCGGGCACCACGGGCTGCCAATCCCAGGCGAGGGGCGCCATCAGGCGGTCGAGGTCGAGCAAGCCGCGCGCCGCAAGCCGGGCGCGGCGCACCTCGTCATCGGGCCGGCCCATGTCGCCGCTGCGGATGCGGACCAGATCGGCGATATCCCAGCGGAGCGGCGTCAGTCCCAGCGCGTCATATTCCGGCGGGAGCAGCGCGGGATGCGCCTCCAGCTCCGCAATCCGGGCGTTGATCCCGTCGACATAGGCGCGCGCGCACGCCACCACGTCCGGCGGCAAGGCGTCGAGCTCTGTCGCGACATCGCCCCGGAACAGCAGCAGGCGCGCGGCGTGATCATAAGGCACGAACCGCGGCCCGAAGCTCTCCGCCAGCCGCCCAAGGTCGCGGCGCCGTTGCAGGTCGATCTGGAACAGTCGATCGCGGGCGACAACATAGCCCTGCCCGAAATAGGCGTCGGGGATCGAGCCCGCCCGGATATGGGGCACGCCCCATATGTCGTCCGCAATCGTCACCGGACCGCGTGTTGCCGCACTGCTCATTCCGGCGACGCTGGTCTCGACCCCGCGGCCGCATCGCCGGGCGCGGCGATGGCGGCGCGGGGTGTCGGGCGGGCTGCGCGACGATGGGTCATCGTCGCCGCCCGGCTCAGCGCGTCTGGAAGCGGATGCCGACCCGGAAGGCGCGGCCGAGCAGATCCGAATAGGTGCTGTTCGCCGCCAGCCCGGTTTCAGGCAGCAGGATAGGATCGCGGTCGAACAGGTTGGTAACGTTGAGGAACAGCTCCGCGCGTCCGCCGCTGTGCGTTTCGATCTTGGTCGTCAGATTGAGGTCGAAATAGGTGACGCCGGAGATCGAATTGTTGTCGATCGTCGGGAATTGCGAGACGGTGGCGGCGGGGCGACCCGTCGGGCAATTGCCGTCGCAGACGATATAGGCATTGCCATAGGTGCCGCTGCTCACCCCGCGCGCGGTGCCGGTCACGGAGAAGCTGTCGGTCTCGTAGCTAGCGTTGAAACGATAGATCCACTTGGGTGGGCTGATGCCGCTCAGCTGGCCGACGGTATCGACCGGTATCACGTTCGGCACGCCGCTGTCGGTGATGTTGTGGATGTAGCGCGTCGCGAGGCCATGCAGCGTGACCGTGCCCGGCGCGCGCTGGATGATGTTGGCGAGCGGCAGGCGGTAGCTTGCGTCGAAGTCGATGCCGCGCACCCATTGGCGGGCGAAGTTGAACGGGCTGGCGCGGAAGAACAGCTCGCGGTCGCCCGTGGGATCGGGGCCATAGGCGGCGCAGAATTCGGCCCGCCCCTCAAAGCAGCGGTTGATGATGTCCTGCGCGAAGAACTGGCCGATCGCGTCCTTCAGCTTGATGTCGAACCCGTCGACCGACGCCGAGAAGCCGGGCAGGAACGTCGGCTGGAACACCACGCCGACCGAGACGGAATCCGCCTTTTCGGGGCGCAGGTTCGGGTTTCCGGTGGTCGTCTCGCGGAAGGTGACGGTGGTGCGCCCCGTCGCCGGATCGGTCAGCGTATTGGTGCGCGACGTGCCCGACGCGTACAATTCGCTGAGGTTGGGCGCGCGGATGTCGCGCGAGCGGGTGGCGCGGAAGCGGATGTCGGGGATCGGCTGCCACGTCGCACCGAGCTTCCACGTCGTCACATAGCCCGACGTCGAATAGTCGGTCCCGCGCACCGCGCCGTTGAACTCGAGGCCGAGGCCCAGCGGCACGACCGTTTCGAGATAGGCTTCCTTGACGTTGTAGCTGCCGAAGGTGGGCAGGAAGTTGCCAACCGACCAGCCGGTCTGGAACTGCGTCGGCACCGATCCCGACACCGATTCGCGTCGATATTCGCCGCCCACCGCAACGCTGACGTCGCCCGCCCAGGTCGCGAACGGTGTCAGCGACAAATTGACGCCCGCCACCGTCTGCTTGAGCTTCTGATCGCGATACGGATCGCCCAGCACATAGGCGAAAGCGGCCGGATTGGCGACGCCGATGCCCAGCCGGTTCAACGGTACGCAGCCGTTGGTCGGCGCGGTCAGCGACGAGCGGCACACGACCGTGCCCGCCGCCACGCCCAGCGCATTGCCGGCCGGCGCCGCGACCGCATCGGTGGCATTGGCCATGTTGGCCGTGTTCATGATGTCGCGCAGCTGCTCGTGCGCATTCGTCTCGCCATATTGGCCGTAGATGTTCCAGAACGCCTTGTGGCCAAAGGCCTGGAACTCACCCTCCGCGCCGATCGCATAGCGCTGCACGTCGCGGCTGCTGTTGTTCTTGCGATAGGGCAGGTCGACTGCGGTGCTGCCGACCGTCACCGACGTGACGGCAGCGCGCTCCGCCGCGGTGATGAGGCCAGCGGACACCGCATTGGCGAGCGCGCTCTGCAGATACGGATTGGCCGACGTCAGCGTGATCGAGGTCGTCGATTGAGGCCCCGCGTTGAACAGCGTCTTCTGCCAATTGTACGAGGCTTCGGCGAAGAGCGTCACGCCGGTGGCGACTTCGTAGCTCAGCCGCCCGAAGGCGCCGCGGCGATCGTCGTCGGCGTCGAGGCCGATGTTGCGGCCCTGATCGTTGACCTGCCAGTCACCGCCCTGCGTCAGCGAGGGCGCGGTCGCGCCGCCCACCGCGGGGAAGGTGAGCGCGCCATATTGGAACTGGCTCGCCGCGGCGCCCTGGCCGAAATAGATGCCGCGCAGCCGGTTGGCGACGCCGCCGCTGGAATTGAGGATGATGCCGCCGGGCGTGGTATTGGCGACACCCACCGGCTGGCGGATCAGGAATTGCGCCTGCCCGTTGGTGTTGGTGTAATTGGGGTTGGTGATCCGCACGCCGCCGCGCGCGTTCCACTCGCGATCGACGCGGAAGATGCCGTCGCGATGCGCCCATTCGCCGCTGAGTAGCAGATGCCCGCGATCGTCGCTGCCGAAAGCAAGGCCCGCCGCGGCGCTGAACGAGTAATTGGCGCCGTCGCCGCGTTCGGTGACGCCGCTGTCCGCCTGGATCTTGATGCCCTTGTACGTCTTGTCGAGCACGAAGTTGACCACGCCCGCAACCGCGTCGGAGCCATAGGCCGCCGAAGCGCCGCCGGTGACGATCTCGACGCTCTTCACCAAAGCCTGCGGGAAGGTGTTGACGTCGACCAGCCCGGTGACGCTCGATCCCACCGTGCGGCGCCCGTCGAGCAGCACCAGTGTGCGGATTTCACCCAGCCCGCGCAGGTTGAGCGCGTTGATGCCGGCCAGCCCGGAGCTGATCGCGAGGCGGGAGTTCGAGGGGCGGGTGGACCCAACCAGCGCCGGCAGCTGGTTGACGAAGTCGGCGATGTTGTTCGTCGGCGAGGTGTTGAGGATATCCTCCTGCGTCGCGACGGTGAGCGGCGTCGGCGACTTGAAGCCATCGCGCACGATGCGCGTGCCGGTGACCATGATGTCGTCCGGCGCGATGTCGCCGGGGTTGGTCTCCGGCGGGGGTGGACTGGCGTCGGCCGGGGCGGCCGGCGTCGTCTGCGCGAAGGCGGGAGCGGTGAGCGCCATCGACAAGGCCGTCAATGCGGTCCCGGTCGCCATCACCCTGCGCCATGATCCGTCCGTCATCTGCAATCCCCCTTATTCACGATCGTTTTGAGCGTGATCACCCTGCGGCCGGTCATGGTCTTGTCGCTGATCCGGGCAGCGGCGATGGTGCAGGCGGGATGCAACCTAGGTCAAGGGTTGACCGACACCGATCGTTGGGTGGGCCATAGCCTGCGATTATGGTGGCATTGCGCGGCCCCGACGCCGGCCTATGCTCCGCCGCGAACCGCCCCGCCGACCGTTGCGCCGCCGATCATGCGCGGCCGTATCGTGGGTCGGCCGAACAAGGGGAAACCATGGTCTCTCGCCGTACCTTCCTGCTCGGCGCCACGGCATTCGGCGCGCTCGCGCCCTGGCGGGCGGCGGCACGGCTGTCCGCCGCACCCGCCTATGCGACCGTGCCGGGGCTGTCGCAGCCGATCACCATCATCGACGACCTGTGGGGCGTTCCCCATATCCGCGCCGCGACCAAGGCCGATGCTTTTTTCGGGCAGGGCTATGTGGTCGCGCGCGACCGCCTGTTCCAGATCGACTTCGCGCATCGCCGCGAGATGGGGCGGATGGCCGAGGTGTTCGGCCGGGATTTCGCCGCCCATGACGCGGCGGCGCGGCTGTTCCATTATCGCGGCGATCTCGACGCCGAGCTGGCGCGCATTCCACGTGAGGTGCTCGACTGCGTGCGCGGCTATATCGCCGGCATCAATGCGCGCATCGCGGAGGTGGAGCGCGATCGGTCGTTGCTGCCGCTCGAATACCGTATCCTCGGCGTCATGCCGCTGCGCTGGGACGTGCGCGACCTCGTGCTGGCGCGGGGCGGCGGCATCGGCAATGTCGACGACGAGATCCGCCGCGCGCAGCTGGCCGCGTTGGGGTTGCTCGACCTCGACCAGCTGGTGGCGCCGCTACGCCCGTCGATCCCGCTCGAGGTGCCCGACGGCCTTGACCCCGCGCAGGTCAGCGAGGCCGATCTGGGCGTGCTGCGCCTCGGACCGCTGCCGTTCGGCCGCGAAACGCACACGCAGGACCCGGACGAGCTGCTGAACGCCGCCAACGCCGGCTCCAATGCCTGGACGATCGCGGGCAGCCGGACTGCGACCGGGCGCCCGATCCTGGCCAACGATCCGCACCTCGGCATCGGCGGGTTCGGCCCGCGCCATGTCGCGCATCTGACCGCGCCGGGGCTGGACGTGATCGGCGGCGGCGCGCCGGGCCTCGCGGGCATCATGCAGGGCCATACCGATCGCTTCGCCTTCGGCCGCACCAATTTCCACATCGACCAGGAGGATCTGTTCGTCCTGGAACTCGATCCGGCCGACCCCGAACGCTACCGCCACGACGGCGGGTGGAAGCGCTTCACGGCGGTCGATGTCGCGATCCCCGTCAAGGACGCCGCGCCCCGCACCGTGCGGCTGCGCTATGCCGTACAGGGGCCCGTCATCGCCCACGATCCGGCCCGGTCGCGCGCCACCGTGCTGGCTTCGGTCGAGATGCAGCCCGGCGGATCGGGCGCGTTCGCCATGGTGGCGATCAACCTCGCGCAGGATTGGGACGGCTTGCGCGAGGCGTTCAAGCTACACCCGTCACCGACCAATTTCCATTATGCCGACGTGCACGGCCATCATGGCTGGCAGGCGATCGGCTTCTGGCCACAGCGCAAGCGCGGCCATGGCCTGCTGCCGGTGCCGGGCGACGGCCGCTACGACTGGGCAGGGATGCGTGATTTCCGTGCCTTGCCCGGCGTCATCGATCCACCCGCCGGATGGTTCGCCTCCGCCAACCAAGACAATCTGCCCGATGGCTGGCCCGCAGACCAGAGCCCGGCCTTTTCGTTTCGTAGCCCGGCGCGCTACGACCGGATCGCCGAGGTGCTATCGACGCAGACGCGCCACAGCCTCGCCGATAGCGTTGCGCTCCAGCATGACACGCTGTCGCTACCCGCCCGGCGCTTTCAGGCGCTGCTGCCAAGCACGCCATCCGCCGGGGCTGCCGCCGCCACGGCCATGCTGGCTCGCTGGGACGGCCGGATCGACGGCGCAAGCGGCGCGGCGGCGCTGTACGAGATCGTGCTGCGCGATCTCAATTC
Source organism: Sphingomonas sp. DC4900 (assembly GCF_049896485.1). NCBI lineage: Bacteria > Pseudomonadati > Pseudomonadota > Alphaproteobacteria > Sphingomonadales > Sphingomonadaceae > Sphingomonas > Sphingomonas sp. DC4900. Next base: position 44,350 of record NZ_JAFCUK010000005.1, on the reverse strand, counting down.
GAAGATGATCGCCGCACTGGTGCCTGAGAGCGCGCGCGCCCTGATCCCCGCGATCGAGCCGCCCGAGCTGATCCGGGTCGCCGCAAAGCGGCCCGACCTGATCGACGCAGCGCTTGCCGATGGCTGGGCGAAAGCGACGACGCTGCTTGGCAACAACTCCGCCGCGTGGCGGTGGGATACGCTCCACCGCGTCCGGATCGCCCACCCGCTCGCCCGTATCCCCGCCATTGCCGCGGCCTTTCCGCCGATCGAGGTGGGTGGGTCCGGTGGCGATGGCTTTACCGTGATGGCGCGCTGGCTTGGCAACGGGCCGGACTGGCGGGTCGGTGGCGGCGCGAGCTACCTGCAGGTGATCGATGTCGGCGATTGGGATCGATCGGTCATGCTCAATCTGCCCGGCCAGTCCAACGATCCGCGGTCCGTCCATCGCGACGATCAGGCCGCCCCGTGGATCGCGGGGCGGATGCTGCCCATGCCCTTCAGCCGGGCGGCGGTCGACGCGGTTGCGGCCGCCACCACTCACCTTCGACCCGAAAGGAGCCCGCGATGACGCGCCTCACCCTGACCGCTCTCGTCTGGTGCATTGCCACCTCGGCGAGCAACCCGCGCGTCGATGTCGTGATCCACGGCGGCACCGTCTATACCGGAGCGGAAGGCGTGCCCTTTGTCGGCGATGTCGAGCTGACCGGCGACCGCATCGTCTATGTCGGGCGACCGCGCGGCACCGCCGCGGGGGAAGTGATCGATGCGCGGGGGATGATCGTCGCGCCGGGCTTGATCGATGCCCACACCCATCCCGACAGCTACATCCGTTCGCCCGATCCCAGGGCGCGCCTCAACCTGCCGTGGCTGACCCAGGGTGTCTCCACGGTCGTGATCGGCGTCGACGGCTATGGCACGTACGAGGTCGCCAAGGATGCACACGCGCTGGAGGCGAGTGGGATCGGCACCAATATCGTCCCCTTCGTCGGCTTCGGCGCGATCCGGACGCATGTGCTGGGGCAAGATGCCCGCGCACCCACTCCGGCCGAATTGGCGGAGGAACGGCGCCTCGCCGCCAAGGGGATGTGCGAAGGGGCCTATGGTCTGTCCACCGGCCTGTTCTATCCGCCGCAAAGCTTCGCCAAGACCGACGAGGTGGCGGCCGTCGCCAGCGAATCGGGCAAGCGCAGCGGAATGTACGACACGCACCAGCGCGACGAATCCAACTATTCGATCGGCCTGCTTGCCTCGACGCGCGAGGCGATTGCGATTGGGAAGAGCGCCGGCACTCCGGTGCATTTCGCGCATCTGAAGGCGCTGGGCGTGCCCGTGCAGGGGCAGGCCCCCGCGCTGATCGCCACGATCGAGGCAGCGCGGCGCGCGGGGCAGGTCGTGACGGCCGACCAATATCCGTGGCTCGCCTCGGGATCGAGCGTCGATGCCGCGCTGGTGCCGGGCTGGGCGATGGACGGTGGCTATACGCGGCTGCTCGCGCGCTTCGACGATCCGGCGACGATGGCGCGGTTGCAGTCGGCGATGGCGGACAATCTGCGCCGCCGGGGCGGGCCGGGGGCGCTGCTGCTCACCGCTCAGGGCCAGCCGTGGACCGGCAAGACGCTCGCCGAGATGGCGACGACGTGGCACCTTTCCCCAATCGATGCGGCGATCCGCATCCTGCGCACGCCAAATGCGGCAGGCGACGGCCCGGCGGGGTCCGACGTCGCCAGCTTCAACATGGTCGATCGCGATGTCGACCTGATCATGAAGCAGCCCTGGGTCGTGACGTCGTCGGACGGATCGGACGGGCACCCGCGCCAATATGCGACCTTCCCGCGGCTGTATCGCACCTATGTCGTCAATCGGAAGGTCATCACGCTGCGGCAGTTCATTCGCCGCTCCACCGGCGCGACCGCGGACATGTACCGTATCCCGCAGCGCGGGTATCTGCGGCCGGGCTATTTTGCGGACGTCGTGGTGCTGGACCCCAAAGGCTATGCGCCGCGGGCCGACTATCTGCATCCCCGCGAAACGAGCGTCGGCGTCGTCGCTTTGTTCGTCAACGGCCGACGCGCGCTGACCGATGGCACGGCGACCGGCGCCGCGGCCGGACGGGCTCTGCTCCGCCCACGCCCCGCGGGCTGCGACCAATAGCCGAACGTTATAGGCAGCGCCGCGAGCGCGATTGGCACCATCAGCGATCCCCCCTCTATCATGCTGGCATCATGACCATTCCCGCTCCCTATCTGCTCTATCTCGGCCATTCCGATGACGAGATCGGCCTCAAGACCTCCCGCGGGCTCGCCGCCTTTCGCGGGGCGGATTGCGTCGGCGAATGGCGGCACAGCGATTGCCCCTTCACGCTTGGTCTGCCGCAGATGAATGCGGACACCGCCCGTGCCGCAGGCGCCCGTACGTTGGTGCTCGGCATCGCCAATCCCGGCGGACGCTTTCCCGGCTGGATGATCGGCGACGCACTCGCCGCGATCCGTGCGGGGCTGAACGTCGCCTGCGGCCTGCACGAGCGGCTGCGCGACGTGCCGGAACTCGTCGAGGCGGCGAAGGCGGCGGGGGTTCAATTGTTCGACGTGCGCGACGCGCCCGCCGGCCTTCCCGTCGGCAATGGTCGTCGTCGTGCGGGCAACCGCCTGCTGACCGTGGGCACGGATTGTTCGGTCGGCAAGATGTATGCGACGCTCGGCCTGCGCGACGCCCTGCGGGCCCGCGGCGTCACCGCCGATTTCCGAGCGACGGGCCAGACCGGCATCCTGATCGCGGGCGAGGGCGTACCGCTCGACGCCGTCGTCGCCGACTTTATCGCTGGGGCCATCGAAACGCTCGCCCCGGCACGTGAAGACGATGGCTGGGACCTGATCGAAGGGCAGGGATCGCTGTTCCACCCGGCCTTCGCCGGTGTGTCGACCGGGCTGCTGCACGGCGCGCAGCCGGCGGCGCTGGTCCTATGCCATGATCCGTTGCGCCCGCACATGCGCGGCCTGCCGCATTGCCCGATGCCGGGCCTAGCCGAATGCCTGGAGGCAAACCTGCGCGTTGCCCGGCTGACCAGCCCGAACGTCCGCGGCGTCGGCGTGGCGCTCAACACGGCGAAGCTTGACGAGCTGACCGCCCGCCGGATGTGCCGTGAGGCCGAAGATGCGCTGGGCCTGCCCTGCACCGACCCGTATCGCTTCGGGTCGGAGGCGATCATCGACCTGCTGCTGGAGACATCATGCGCCGCACCCTCATCGTTCGCCATGACCGCTTCCCACTGAGGGCGCCGTTCCGCATCGCCCGCGGCGTGAAGACCGCGGCCGATGTGGTGACGGTCACGATCGCGCAGGGTGACGTACGCGGATGGGGAGAGGGCGTGCCCTATCCCCGCTATGGCGAAACGATCGATGGCGCGATCGCCGCGATCTACGGGGTCCGCGCGCTGATCGAAGCAGGCGGATCACGGCAGGATCTCGCTGAGGCGATGCCGCCGGGCGCCGCACGCAACGCGGTCGAATGCGCTCTATGGGACCTGGAGGCGCGGATCGGCCGTACCGACGTTGCCGCGCTGGCGAGCGTGGCGCCCGTCTCGGCGCTGCCCTCCGCGATCACGATCGGCATCGACACGCCCGAGGCCATGGCCGCCATCGCGACGACGGTGGCGCACGTGCCGCTGTTGAAGATCAAGGTGAACCGCGAGGAGGCCGCAACCCAGATCGCGGCGGTCCGTGCCGCTGCGCCTGCCCCCCGGCTGATCGTCGATCCCAATGAAAGCTGGCGGGTCGAGGACATCGCCGCCTATCTGCCGCTGCTGCGCGCGCAGCGGGTCGATCTGCTCGAACAGCCCGTGCCGGCCAATGACGACGAGGGGCTGGCGGCACTGGCCGGTGCCATCCCGATCTGTGCGGACGAAGCCTTGCACACCCGCGACGATCTCGATCGGCTGGCCGGCCGCTACAGCCATGTGAACGTCAAGCTCGACAAGACGGGCGGCTTGACCGAAGCCCTTGCGCTCGCCGGTGAGGCGCGGGAGCGGGGGTTCGGTGTGATGGTGGGCTGTATGGTGTGTTCGTCGCTGGGTATCGCGCCGGCGATGCTGGTTGCGAATGGCGCGGACTTCGTCGATCTCGATGGCCCGCTGTGGCTGGCGCAGGATCGCGACGGCGGCGCGCGTGACAGTGACGGCATCCTGTACCCACCGGCGCCTGGCTTTTGGGGGACGCCCGCTTGCGCCTGATCGGGGGCTGGTTCGCCATTCCGCTGTGGCAGCGGGTGGTCGGCGGGTTGATCCTGGGCGTCGCACTCGGGCTGCTGTGGCCCGAGGCGGCGGGTGCGATCCGGCTGATCGGCGATCTGTTCGTGCGCCTGATCAAGATGCTGGTGGTGCCGGTGGTGCTGGTCACCATCGCGGCGGGGATCGCCACGCTGGGTGATCCGAGGCGGCTGGGGTCGATCGGCCTGCGCACCGTGGGCCTGTTCGCAGCCACCACGCTAATTTCGGTATCGATCGGCATGGCCGCAGGACTGATCCTGCGTCCCGGCGCGGCCATGTCGCTGGGCGGCGTCGTGCCGCATGCGCTGGGCGCCGCAGTGACGCCGGCCGATCAGCTGCTGTCGATCGTGCCGCTCAACATCGTCGAGGCGCTGGTCCGCGGCGACATGCTGGCGATCATCTTCGTCGCGGTGCTGCTGGGCACGGGGACCATCCTGGCGGGTGAGGCGGGCAAGCCGGTCGTGGCGCTGCTGCAGGGCTTGTCGGCGGTGCTGTTGCAGATCGTCCGATTGGTGATGGAGGCGACCCCGTTCGGCGTCTTGGCGCTGATCGCTCAGGCGGTCGCGACCAATGGCGCGGGGGTGTTCGTCCATGTCGGCTGGCTGGCGCTGGCCGTGGTGCTCGCCTCGCTCGTCCAGATGCTGGTGGTACACGCCGGGCTGATCCGCTTCGTCGCGCGCCTGCCGGTGACGCGGTTCTTCAAGGGGATCGTCGACGCGCTGGTCGTCGCCTTCTCGACCGCATCGTCATCGGCGACGCTGCCCGTCGCGCTGCGGGTGGCGCAGGACAATCTCGGCGTCTCGCGTGCAGTCGCTTCCACGGTCCTGCCGCTCGGCGCGTCGATCGGCAAGGATGGGACGGCCATGTATGTCGGCCTGCTCGGCCAGTTCGCGTTACAGGCGCTGGGCCTCGTTCCCGACGCGACGATGCTCGTCACCATGCTGTTGACCGGCGCGCTGGCGGCATTCGGCACTGCACCTGTACCGTCCGCCTCGCTGTTCATGCTGGCGGCGATGCTGTCGGCGGTGGGGGTCAGTACGGAGCAGACCGCGCTGGTCATCGGACTGGTGCTGCCGTTCGATCGCCTGCTCGACATGACGCGCACCGTCCCCTCCGCCTCCGCCAATCTGACGGTGGCGACCCTCGTTGCGCGCGGCGAGGGGGCGTTGGACGCCGCACGGTTCCGCGGGCCGGTGGCCGAATAGCCTCGGCTTCGCTACGCTGCTGTCCATGAACCTGCGCCACATCGAGATCTTCCACGCCGTCTACGTCAACGGCTCCGTCTCGGCCGCGGCGCGCGCGCTCAACGTGTCGCAGCCGTCGGTCTCGAAGACGCTGCGGCACGCCGAAAGCCTGTTGGGGTTCGAGCTGTTTCAGCGTTCCAACGGCCGGCTACTGCCCACCGAGGACGCGCACGCCCTGTTCGCCGATGTCGCCGACATTCAGGAACGCGTCCGCGCGCTGCGCGAGGCGGGCCGCAATTTGCGTGTCGGCGCGGGTACGACGCTGCGCATTTCTGCGCTGCCCAGCCTCGCGCTCAGTGTCCTGCCCGATGCGGTCGCGCGATTTCTGACGCGTCACCCCGACGTCAGTTTCGATTTACAGACCGTCCACCACGACGACTTGCTGCGCAAATTGTACGAGCGCGAAAGCGACATCGCCATCGCCAGCGAGCCGCCGCGCGGGGTCGCTTTGTCGCGCAGCTGGCTAGGCGAGGGAGAGCTCGTCGTGCTGTATCGCGAACAGACCATGCCCGATGCGCCGCCCCGGATCGAGCTGTCGCAACTGGTCGATCAGCCGATCATCTCGATGAAGGGCAGTGGCCCGATCGGCAAGCTGTTCGGCGACGAGATCGATCGTCTCGGGCTCGCGCTGAACGAGGTGGCCGTCGCGCGGACCTTCTATATCGCCGCCGCTCTGGTGCAGGCGGGCGTGGGCGTCGCGATCGTCGATAATTTCACCGCAGCGGCGTCGATCAGCCAGGGGCTGTTGATGCGTCCACTGCGCCCGTCGGTGACGTTCGATGTCCATGCGATCCACCTGCTCGACCGCCCGCCATCGGCGCTGGCCGCCGAGTTCCTGACCCTGTTGAGCGAGGAAATCGAACGTCGATGATCGGTACGGCTCTGCTGCTACCCCTGATGCTGGCGGGACAGGCGGCCCCGGCATCCCCTCCGCCTGCGCCAACCCCGCCCCCGCCTGCGGTGGCGGAGGCACTGGCGAAGGCGCCGCCCGGCACGCGCATCGGTTTGCTGGTGGTCGATGGCGACGGGCAGGAGATCGTCGCGATCCGGCCCGACGAGCGGTTCATCCCCGCCTCGAACACCAAGCTGTTCACCACCGCCGCCGCCTTCGCGACGATCGATGTGGCTGCGCCGGATACGCGCGGCGGTGCGACAGTGCGACTGGAGGGCGCGGAGCGGCCGATGGTGATCCTGGCAGGGCATGGCGATGCGCGGCTGTCCTCCGCGCCGGATTGCCGGGTCGATTGCCTGTCGACGCTGGCAACCGCGGTGGCGCAGCGCACCCGGATCGTCGGCGATGTCGTCGGCGACGATACCGCGTTCCCGGACGAACGCTGGCCGCAGGGCATGAGCTGGAACAATATGGACAGCGTCTATGGCACCGGCGTGTCGGCATTGACGCTGGACGACAATGCCGTGCCGCTGACGGTCGTGCCGACGACGCCGGGATCGCCGCTCACGGTAACGGGCGACGGCTATTTCCAGATCGACAACAGCGCGACGACCGGTCCGACTGGCAGCGCGCGCACGCTGACGGTCGAGCGTATGCCGGGGAGCGATCGCCTGCACGTGTCTGGCAGCGTTCCCGCTGGGCATGCACCGATCGTCATCCCTCTCGGGATCGACGATCCCGCGCATCACGCCGCGTGGCGCTTCGCGCAACTGTTGCGCGCGGCAGGCGTGACGGTGACGGGGCGGATTACCGTGCGGCACCGTCCACCCGCTCCCGCGGCAATGCCGGAAGAGGTTGGCGCGCCCCCTTTGCCGGTGCTGGCAGGGCTGACCCCGCCGCCGTTGGCCGAGGATATCCAGCGCACCAACAAGATGAGCCAGAACCTCCATGGCGAACTGCTGCTCCGCCGGCTGACCCCCAGCGGGTCGGTCGCGGATGGTCATGCCGTGGTCACCGCGACGCTGGCCCGTGCGGGCGTGGCGACGCCGGCGTTCGACCTCGCGGACGGGGCGGGTATGTCGAACTATAATCGTGTCACGCCGCGGGCGACGGTGGCTCTGCTCCGCTGGGCGATGACCCAGCCGTGGGGCGCGGCGTGGCGGGCGACGCTGCCGATCGCGGCGACCGATGGTACGCTGACGCGGCGGTTCGTTGGCACGCCGCTGGCGGGACGATTGTCTGCCAAGACCGGGACGCTCAACGCTGCCAATGCCTTGTCCGGCTATCTCACGGCAGCGAGCGGGCGGACGCTGATCTTCTCGGCCTATGCCAACGACATGGCGGGGGATGCGAGCGCGACCGCGGCAATCGATGCGGCCTTGGTAGCGGTTGCCGCTGCGAATTGAGCGACGGGAGCTTAGGCCAGCAATGCGGCCAGCGCGCTCGATGCGAGGAGAGGGGGCGCCGACGGCAACGGGATAGCGCGAACCACCGGCGCTGCGACCGGCGCTAGTCCGGCGCTCGCGACGGCGACAAGGACCCTGCGGCGGTCGATCATGCTACCCCCTCCTTCGCGCAGGCGGGCAGCCCCGCCAGATACAGCGCGCCGTCCAGCGCATCCCCCAGCGGATCGCTCAGCCGCGCGACGGTCCGCGCCCGGAGCCATGGGCGCATTGCCTGCGACAAGCCACCCAGCAGCGCGCAGCGCGTCGCGCCGCGTTCGAAGATCGTTTCGATGAAGCGCTCGATATGGCCCGCGGCATCCTCGACGATCGACCGGGCGATTACGTCGTCCGCCTCCGCATGCGCCATGACCAACGGTGCGAAGCTGCCATAATCGCGCGGGGTCGCTTGATCCATCCATGCGATCGCACGCGCGGTGTCGTGGCCGAAGCGTTCGGTCACGGCCGCACTCAGCGGCGTCGCGCGCGTGCGGCCGTCCAGCGCCCGCATCGCATGGCGCATCGCACTCAGGCCCAGTGCGGCACCGCTACCCTCGTCCGATATCGGGAAGCCATAGCCGCCGATGCGGAAGGTCTCGCCGTTCACGCGCACCAGCGCGATACTGCCCGTGCCGATGATCAGGATCGCGCCATCGGCACCGCCGTGCGCCCCCAGGTTCGCAATCTCCGCGTCACTCTCGAAGACCGTGGTCGCGAAGGGAAAGGCGAAACCCTCCAGCGCCGCGCGCACGCCGGAACGGGAAATGCCGGCCACGCCCATCGCGGCACTGGTCTGCGCTACATCCGCCGCATCAAGGCCCGCCTGCCGAACCACGCGATCGGTCACGTCGCGTAGCGTCGCATGGAGCGCGATCAGCCCCAATCCGGCATTGGCGGGCCCCGCCTGAGCCTCGGCCAGGACCCGACCGCTCGCATCGACCAGACGGCTGCGGCTATGGCTGCCACCGGCGTCCACGCCCAGAAAAAAACGCGTCATTCCGCTCCCCCGCTATTGCGTCTGTACCTCTTCCAGCGTCGTGCGGAAGCGGCCGTCCAGCCAGTCGGTGATCTCGCGTGCCGCCGGATGATCGATAGCGCCATAGCGCGCGCGCAATTCGGCATGGCGCGGCCCCAGATTATCGAGCCCTGTATCCTGCAGCGGCAGGATGTCCCGGCGCAGCGTCGCGGCGAAATCGGGCCCCAGCACCGTTGTCGCCGCTGTCAGAAACGCCTGGCCATAGGCATAACCGTCCCCCTCGCGATAGCTCGCTGCCAGCGTCAGCGCCGGTATGCAGGACAGCAGAGGTTGCGAGGCGGGATTGATCGCATGGCCGCTGACATGGTTCCGGATCGCCGCAGGTCGCCCGGTAAAGGCGCGCAGGTGAAGATATTGCGACATCCGCACACCATCGTTGACCGGATAATTATCCCACAGGCACACTTTGCGGCCGAGTTCGTCCTGCACCCGCTTCAGATGCGCGACGCCGATCTCCCGCGAAATCACCTCTTCGCCCGTCCAATAGACCTGGACACGCCGGTCGAGAAACCGGCCGAGATCGGTCAGATACGCCGGCGGGCGGCGGCCCCAGGCGCGTTCGAGGATGGGATCGTCCGAATAGAAGCTGGGGCAGAAGAACACGCGGCTGGCGCGGGTGGCGTTCGCGCAGAAATCGACGAGGTTCGCCTGGCTGCGCGCCAGATCGGGCAGTTCGGCGGGCAGATCGTCGAACAGGATGGCAAGGTCGTCGAGACCCAGCGTGTCGAGGTGCGCGAGCTTCCGCCGCAGCGCCGCGCGCGATGCGTCATCGAAGGGATGCGTGCTGCCGACCGGGGTCAGCGCTACGCCGAAGCGAACGCCCCGTGCCCGGCACTCCGCGGCGAAAGCAGCCAGCGCGGCGAACTGTTCGGGCGGGTGGGGTTCCTGCCAGCGACGGCGAAGAAAGGGGTCGGCCTTGGGCCCGTAATGGTAGAAGCGATAGCCGGCCGGGGCGAGGGTTCGCAAGACGGTGGTGCGATCGGCCCAGCTCCACGGCTTGCCGAACAGCCCTTCGATCACGCCGAGGTTCACTGTCATAGCCGTACCTTTCTGCCGTCCCGGATCATTGGCCAGACGCCGCCACCGCGCCACGCAGCACCGTCTCGCGCAGCGCATCGAGCGATGGATATGGCTCGCCATCGGGACGATGGACGCGATTGGTGAGCAAGACGACGGTCAGCCCCAATTGCGGGGAGACGGCGAACCACGTGCCCGTAAAGCCGGAATGGCCGAAGAAGGGCGCCGCGATACCGGCGAGCTGCGTCTTGTGGAAGCCGAGCGCCTGATCGGGATCGTACGGCGTCTGCTCGAACGCCGCCACCGTCGCTGCCGGCGCCAGCCGCCAGCGGCCGTAGCAGCCGCCGTTACTCAGCACCTGCGCGTAGCGCGCAACGTCCGTCGCCGTCGAGAACAGCCCGGCATGCCCCGCGACGCCGCCCCAGCCGAGCGCGGCATTGGCGTCGTTCGCCTCGCCGACCAGCACCCGGCTTCGATAACCGGAAAATGGTTGTGCCGGTGGGTAGGGGGCCTGCGGATAGGGCTTACCCGTTTCCGCCATCCGGCGCTGGTACGCATCCCCTTGCGACGTCGCCGCGGCCCGTGACTGCTGGTCCGCGTCCGGCAGGAACCCGGTGCCCATCATGCCGAGCGGCCGGTAAATCGCCTCGCGTACGTAGCGATCCAGTGGGATCCCCGATACCTTGGCGACGACTGCGCCCAGGATCATGAAGCCGAGGTCCGAATAGGCAAAGCGCGCCCCTGTGGGATAGCGCAGCGGTAGCGCCGCGAGATAGGGCAGGGCGCCTCCCGCGGGTGCCCGATGCAGCCACGTCGGCTGCCATTCCCACACTCCGCTGCGATGCGTTAGCAACTGGCGCACGGTGATGCCGGCCTTGTCGGTATCGCGAAATTCGGGCAGCAGCGTGCCGAGCCTATCGTCGAGCGACACCTGTCCGCGCCCGACGAGGTGAAGGATCGCCGCAGTGGTCGCCTCCACCTTGGTGATCGACGCCATGTCGAACGGCGTCTCGACCGTCATTGGCTGCGGCGGGGCAAGGGCGCGCAGATCGCCCTCCGGCGTCGTAGTCAGCGTCTGTGCATTGCCGAAGGCGGCGCGATGCACGATCGCGCCATGATGCGCGATCAGCAACACCGCGCCGGGGTACAGTTTGCCGACACCCCCGCGCACGGCGGCGTCGATCGATGCGAACCGCGTGTCGGTTTTTGGCGCCTGATCGTGGAGGATCGGACAGCTGTCGGCCGCGGCCACCGCACCGGCAGGCGAGGCGGCGAGACATGCCGCCCCTGCTACCAGCCACCCGACCCGCGAGAGGCGGTGCAAGCGGGCTCTGGCCGCGCCTCGGATCGTCCTGCCGTCCATGTCAGGGCGCATAGCATGACCGCTGCCCGCGACCCATTCCACCATGACGTCCGCCCATAACGAAGCGTCATAGGCCGCCCTCGAGACCGCATCGGCCTTCAGGATCGTCAGCGTTGCGCGACGTTGTTCGACCGTTCGCGGTCGGGCAGCTTATGGTCGGGGTCGAGTTCCGCCTTCACGACCGTTCCCGCGGGCACAGAGACCGCGGTCGATGCCTGACGGATCCACGTTTCCGCTGGCAGGCGGACATCGCGTGTCGTGCCGTTCGCATAGGTCACGCGCAACGTCGCTGGCATCACCAACCGATCGCGTGAAGTGACCCGGACGAGCGGCGTCCCGTCCTTCGCCGTCTCGATCCCGGCCACGGCGAGATCGAGCTGCCAATTGTGCGCGTACCAGCCGTTCCACCAATAGGACAAATCCTCGCCCGCCTCGCTTTCCATCGCCCGGAAGAAGTCCGCGGGCTGCGGGTGGCGATAGGCCCAGGCGGCGATGAACCGGCGGAAGGCGGGGTCGAAACGGTCCGGCCCCAAGATCTGCTCGCGCAGCAGCACAAGGCCCAGTGCCGACTTGAAATAGGTGACCGGGTGCCGCCACTTTTCGATCACCGTATCCGCACGGGACAGGATCGGCGGCGCGGTGGGATCGGCCAGGACGGGGAGGATCTCGTCGACCGGATTGCCGCCACCTTCGGCATATTCGCTGTCGCGCTTGGGCGCATATTCGCCGCGGTTGAAATCGTCCGACTGATAGACGTCGATGAACGTGTTGAAGCCCTCGTCCATCCACGCATGCCGCCGTTCGTCGAAGCCGACGATCATCGGAAACCAATTGTGCCCGATCTCATGCGCGGTGACCCAGAACAGTTCCTTGCCCGCATCTTCAGGCGCATCGAACACGATGCCGGGATATTCCATTCCGCTCGTAGGGCCCGCGACATTGATCGCGGCCGGCCAGGGATAGGGATACCAGCGGGCCGAGAAGCGCTCGACCGTATCCTTCACATATTCGGTCGATCGGCCCCATCGCGCGGTGCCGGCGCTTTCGGCGGGGTAATAGGACATGGCGAGCGCGGTCTTGCCGTCCGGCAGGCGGATGCGCGCCGCATCCCAGGCAAAGGCGGAAGACGCTGAAAATGCGACGTCGCGCGTATTCTGCATGCGATAATGCCAGGTCAGCGTGCGGGCCTTCCGTGGCCGTGATGCCGGATCACCGATCTCGGCGACGCTGCGGATCGGCACTGTCGTGTCGCTGCGCCGCGCCGCATCGAGCCGCGCGGCCTGCGTCGGGGTCAGGACCTCGCGCGGGTTCATCAGTTCGCCGGACCCCGCCATCACCATTGATGCCGGCAGCGTCACCCAATAATCGAAGTCGCCATATTCCAGGTAGAATTCCTGCGCGAGATACGGCGCCGTGTCCCAGCCGCGGATGTCGTCATACACCGCCATGCGCGGATACCATTGCGCGATATCGTAAATCTCGCCGTCGCGCGATCGCCCCCAGGATGTGCGGCCGCCCCATTCCCCCGGGATGGTGTAATGGTAGCGGATCGTGACAACCGCCTTCGCATGCGGCGCAAGCGCGGTCGGCAGCCGCAGCTGCGCTCGCGTATCGCTGACCAGCGGCGTGACCGACACGGCCTTGCCGGTCCCGACCGCGACGCCGACCGCATCCAGCGTCATCCCGTCGGTATGGCCACCCGCCGCACCGCCCCGCGCCATGCCGCCGCGCGAACCGGGCCTGTAGAGGTTCTGATCGATCTGCAGCCACAGGACGTCCAGCGTATCGGGGCTGTTGTTGGTGTAGGTGATCGTCGCCGTCCCCGCGATCGTCTTGGCGACGGGATCGAGCGTCACGCGTAACTGATAATCGGCGCGATTCTGCCAATAATCGGGGCCGGGCAGCCCGTTCGCGCTGCGATAGCGGTTGATCGGCTGCGCCATATCGAACGGCGCGAACGTCTCGCGCGGTTGATAGTCCTGCGCGCTGGCGGCCGTGGCGGCCAGCGCGATCAGGAGCGGTGCGGGCCTCAACGGTCGAGCTTCGGCATCACGCGTTGCGCAACCAGCGCCTCTTCCGCGGCACAGCCCTGCGGCCGGGGCGTCGCGGGATCGGCGCGCAAACGGTCGAGTTCGGCGCGTGCGGCGGCCAGGTCCTGCTGGAAGGCCGGCTTGGTCCGCACCAGCGCCATCGTCGCGCTCGCCGATAGCATGCCACCCTCGACAGCGCTTTCGTTATGCGCGCCGCAGACGAAGCGGCTGTCGCCATAAGCCCGGCCGCGCCGCAGGATCGGCCCGGCGCGATCGGGCGCCAGTTCGGTGAGGATCAGCGCCCAGGTCCATCCCCAGGTGGTATGGCCGGAGGGATAATCGTAACTGTCGGCAAGCTGCGCGACGGGTTGGCACACCGGACCCTTATCCTGGTGATAGGGGCGGGCGCGGCGATAGTAATTCTTGGCGATGTTGGTCTGCGCGGCCGTATCCGCACCGGCGCGCGAAATCAGGCGCAGCGTCAGCGGTGCGGTTTCCGGGGTCAGCGCGACGCCGACCGCGCAGCTGAAGTCCCGCATCAGCGCCGGCCGCGAGGTATCGGCGTCGTTCGTCGCGAGCTGCCACCGCGGCGTGCCGACCAGCTTGCGGGTCGCCCGGAAGATGATCCGGTCGGTCTCATAGCGGGGATCGCCCTTGCGCGGCGCCGGTTCGAGGACATGCGTCACCTCGAACTCCCCGGCGTTGAGATAGCCGGGCGTGTCGCTCTTCGCGGTGCTGCCCCCCGCCGCAAAGGCGACGAGCAGGCCGCTCGCGACGATCGCGGCAGTACGGATGGGACGACGGGTGACGGGTGAGGGGAGGATGTCGATGGGCATGACCGCACTCGGCTGTGAGACTCGGCGGTGACTTTGTATCATTCCCGCCGGCTCCACAACCGGCCGCGATCATGCCGACGGCTGTTCGTCGCTGTGCCGCCGCGCCGCGCGTCGCTCGATCCAGGCATACAGGCTGGGTAGCAGCAGCAACGTCAGGATCGTCGAGGTGATGATCCCGCCGATCACCACGGTGGCGAGCGGCCGCTGCACCTCCGCCCCCGCGCCCGTCGCGATCGCCATCGGCACGAACCCGACCGAGGCGACCAGCGCGGTCGACAGCACCGGCCGCAACCGATCGTGCGCGCCCTGCCGCACCGCATCCTCGACCGGCAGCGGATCGCCCTCCCGCCCGTCGCGAAGCGCGTTGATGTGGTCGATGAGGACCAAGCCGTTCAGCATCGCGATTCCGGACAAGGCGATAAAGCCGATCGCGGCGGTGATCGAAAAGGGCATGCCGCGCAGCCACAGCGCCAGGACGCCGCCGGTCACGGCAAAGGGGATGCCGGTGTAGACGATCGCCGCCTCGCGTATGCTGCCCAGCGCCGCATAGACCAAGGCGAAGATCAGGATCAGCGCCACCGGCACGACGATCGACAGGCGTTTCTGCGCCGCTTCCAGCTGGTGATATTGGCCGCCGAACTCGATGCGATAGCCCGGCGGCAGCTTTACCTGCCCGTCGATCGCGGTTTTAGCCTTCTGCACATAGCCTTCGAGATCGCTGGTCGACAGATTGACCATCAGCGCGGCCCGGCGGTTGGTGTCGTCATGCAGGATCGGCTCGACGATCCGCGTCTGCCGCAACCGCGCGACCCGCGACAGCGGCACCATGCCATATTCGCCGACCCGCAAGGGCAGCGCGAGGATCGCCGACGGATCGGCGCGCAGGCTTTCGGGCATGCGGATCACGATCGCGTGGCGCGCGGGGCCATGCGGGATGAAGCCCACCTCCGCCCCGGCAAGCGCGTCGCGGATCGCGTTGTTGACCTCCTCGGCGCCGAGATTGAGGCGGATCAGCGCGTCGCGGTCGAGGTCGACGACGATGCTCTTCGGGCGGCCGGCCGTCTCGAACTCGACGCCCTCGGTGCCAGGCAGTTTCTCCAGGATCGCTTTCGCCTTCGCGGCCGCCTGCTCCAAACGGTCGTAATCATCGCCGTAGATCTTGACCGACACGTCAGCGCGGACGCCCTCCAGCATTTCGTTGAAGCGCATTTCGATTGGTTGGGCGAATTCGAAATTCTGACCGGCGTAGACGCGGCGTGCGACCTTTTCGATCCCGGCGATCAGCTCCTGCTTCGTGCGCGGCATGCCGTCGCCGGTCGGCCAGTCCTTTTGGGGGCCGTAGAAAATATACAGGTCGTTCTCGTTCGGCGGCATCGGATCGGTCGCCACCTCGCTGGTGCCGATGCGCGAGAAGGTGTGCGTGACCTGGGGGTAGGCACGGCGGATCGCGGCCTCGGTCCGCTGTTCGATCGCGAGGCTCTCTTCCAGCGACATGCCGACCGGGCGATAGACCATGGCGGTGATCGCACCTTCGTCGAGCTGCGGGGTGAACTGCGACCCCAGCGTCTTGAAGACGAGGAAGGTCGCGGCGAGCAGCGCCATCGCCCCAATCACCAGCAGCACCGGATGCGCCAGCGCCCGGTTCAGCGCGGGCGTGTAGACGCGCTCCGCCATGCCGACGAAGCCCTTGTGGTGGTCGCCCAGCGCATCGGCGGCGGGGGAGCGGAGCAGCCATGCCGATAAGGCCGGGACGATCGTGAAGGTCCATGCGAGCCCGGCGACGATGGCCAGCATCACCGCCTGCGCCATCGGCTGGAACAGCTTACCCTCGACCCCGCCGAGGCTCAGTACCGGCACATAGACCAAAGCGATGATCGCGATGCCGAAGAAGGTCGGCCGCGCGACCATACGCGCCGCATGCGCGACGACGTCGCGGCGGTCGTCCGCCGTCAGCGCCTCGCCCTTTTCCCGGCGACGTACGGCCATCAACCGCAGACTGTTTTCGACCACCACGATCGCGCCATCGACGATCAACCCGAAGTCGAGCGCGCCGAGGCTCATCAGATTGCCCGACACGCCGATGGCATGCATGCCTGATACGGTGACGAGGAAGGCGAGCGGAATGACGAGTGCGACGATCAGCGCCGCACGCCAATTGCCCATCACGAGCAACAGCACGAGCGCCACCAGCAGCGCGCCCTCGCCCAAATTCTTTTCGACCGTGTGGATGGTGCGATCAACCAGATCGGCGCGGCTATACTGGCGATCGATCACCATGCCCTTGGGCAGCGCGGCGCGGATGCCGGGCAGCGCGTCCTCGACCGCCAGCGCGGTTTCGCGGCTGTTTTGCCCGACGAGCATCATCACGGTGCCCAGCACCGTCTCGCGCCCGTTCTGCGTCGCCGCACCCTGTCGCGGGGCAGAGCCGATCACGACATCGGCGAGATCGCGCACCTGCAACGGCAGGACGCCGGCGGCGAACTTGACCGGGATCGCGCCGATCTGCGTCGCGTTCAGCACACGCGCATCGGTGCGGACGGTGAAGCGTTCCGGCCCGCGCCGGATGATGCCGCCGCCCGCATTCTCGACGTTCTTCGCCACCGCCGCGGCGAGCTCGCCAGCGGTGACGCCATGCAGCCTCAGCCGCACCGGATCGGGCGAGACGACGAACTGTTCCTCCAGCCCGCCGTTCGAATTGACGTCGGCGACGCCCGGCACCGCGCGCAGCATCGGGCGGACGGTATATTCCTGCGCCTCGTACAGCTCCATCAGCTGGCGCTGCGCGTCCATGCCCGGCGGCGGGCGGCGCCATTCAAGCGTATAGTAGTAGATTTCGCCCAGCCCGGTGGTGATCGGGGCGAGTTGCGGCGTGCTGCCGGGTGGCAATTGGTTCTGTACGGCCGTCAACCGTTCGGTGACGAGCTGGCGCGCCTTCAGCTGATCGGTGCCGTCCTTATAGAGCAACGTGACCTGGCTGAGCCCGGTCTTGGTCAGAGAACGGGTCTGGTCGAGCCCCGGCTGGCCGCCCATCGCGCGCTCGATCGGCAGCGTCACCAGCCGCTCGATCTCCTCGGGCGCCAGCGCGGGCACCTGCGTGTTGATCTGCACCTGCACGCCCGTGATATCGGGGATCGCATCAATCTGCAGGTTGATGAACGACCACAGACCGGCCGCGGCGACCAGGGCGGTGACGAGCGCCACCGCCAGCCGGTGGTGCGTGACGTAATGCAGCCAGCGGTTCATCGCGCCAGCGGTTCCCCGCCGTTGAGCGCGCGCAGTTGCAGCAGCGCCTCCAAGGCCTCGCGCCGGGTGTCGAGCATCGCGTTGACCGCCTCGACATAGCTTTGCTGCATCTGCGTGTAGGTGGTCAGCGGGATGGCGCCCAACCGGTAGTTGCGATCGGCATCGACCGCCGCCTGGGCGAAGCGCTTGGGCGTTTCGCCATCCCATTGCGCCAGCGCCTCACGCTTCGCCGCATATTGCGCCGCCTGATCGAAGACGTCGCGCGAGATCCGGCGTTCGGCATTGATCAGTGTGGCATTAGCCTGCGCCTGCCGACCCTGTTCGACCGCGACCTCGCCCGCCTGCCGGTTCCACAGCGGAATACTGGTCGACAGGCGGACGCCGTAATTGGTTTCGCGGATGTCGGACCGGGCCCGGTCGTAATAAGGGCCGACGCTGACCGTCGGGATACGCACCTTCTTCGCCAGATCTACCCGCAGCCCCTGCTGCTCGAATTGCGCACGCAGCGCCTTCAGTTCGAAATTGTTTTCGGACGCCCGGTTCGCGAGCACCTGACCGGAGGGTAGGGCCAGCAACGTCATGTCGGGGCGGACGATGCGGATACGCGCCGCAAAGGGCGCGCCGCGCAGCTGGTTGAGTTCGTAGAGGATCGAATTGGCCTCGGCATCGGCCGTCGCGGCGGTGCGCTCCGCGCCGATCGCGCTCGCCACCAGCGATGCAGCCTCCAGCTGCGGCGACGGCCCGGCCGGATCGCGCGAGACGATGACCTTCGCCAGCGTCCGCATCCGCCCGGCGACCTCGCGCGCGGCAGCGGCCTTTTCGTCCGCGGCGAACAAGCCATAACCCAGCGAGCGGGCACGTGCGGCGAGCGTCGCGTCGAATTGCTGCAAGCCGATCCGTGCCAGTGCCACCTGCCGATCGGCGATCGCCCGGCGTAGCGCGATACGCCCGCCGAACTCGATCGGCTGGACGACCGACACGGCGTAGGTCAGCCCTTCGCCGGTGACGGCGCCGCTGGTGACGTCCTGTGCGCGACGCTGGCCGAATTCCACCACCGCCTCGGGATCGGCCCAGCGCCCCGCCGCATCGCGCTCGACGCCCGCCGTCTCGATCTGCCGCTGGTAGAATTGTCGTTCGGGATTGTGCGTGACGACGTCCTGCGCCAGCGCATCGAGCGATAGCGCCGTGGACGGGACGGCAGATTGGCCCGCCGCGGGCGACGCCGCAATCATCAGACAGACGCACGCAACGGTCCGCATCGCAAACTCCGGATTCCTGTTGCCCGGCTGGTAGGCATCGGCGCGGCCAGGTGTCGACTAAATCAGGGTTTATTTTCCGGGACCGATCACCGTCTGGCAGAATGTCCCTGTCCCCAGCTGAAGCGTGAGGAGCCCTCCACGACGCGCAAGCGGGTCAAATCTAAATTGCTATTCAGTTGACCCCGACCCAGCCGCCCGGCGATCAGACCGATCATGGCGCGTATCCTCCTTATCGAAGACGACGACGGCACCGCCGACGAGATCGGTCTCGAGCTGACGTCGAGCGGTCATGACGTCACGCGCGTCGCCGCGCTGGAACCGGCACGGGCGTTGTCGACCGGCGAGCCCTTCGATCTACTGATCCTCGATCGCCAACTGCCCGATGGCGAGGGGCTGGAGCTGCTGTCCGACCTGCGACGGAACGGCCAACGCACGCCTGCGCTGGTATTGAGTGCGCTGGGCAGCCTGGACGACCGGGTGCGCGGCCTACGCGCAGGCGGCGACGATTATCTGCCCAAGCCCTTCGCGCTCGTCGAACTAATCGCGCGGGTCGAGGCGCTACTGCGCCGGCCCAACGATACGCGCGCGACGCGGCTGATCGCCGGGCCGCTGGAATTGGACCTGCTAGCCGGCACCGCGACGCGGGCCGGACGCCCGCTGGGCTTGCTGCCGCGCGAACTCAAGCTGCTCGACTATATGGTTCGCCGCGCCGGACAGATCGTGACCCGCGCGATGCTGTTGCGCGACGTCTGGGGCTATAGCTTCGAACCCGATACCAATGTCGTCGATGTCCACCTCGGTCGCCTGCGCCGCAAGATCGATGGCGAGGGCGAGACACCGATGATCCGCAACGTGCGCGGCCAGGGGTATGTGCTTGACGCGCCGCTTTGATCCGCGGACCCGGTCGACATGGCGCTGGGGCGGGGCGCTGGCGGCGATGCTGGTCGTCCAGTCGCTGGTGATGACCGCTGCGTTCTGGATGCTCGCCAACGGCAGCCACAGACGCGCGATCGAACATGCGCTGGGCGAGGATTGCGCCTTCTTCGCCCTGACCCCGGCGGAGGAGCGGCCCGAGGAACTGCGCGAAAAGCTGACGCGCGACATCCATCGCGATCGCTTCCTTGGGCTGTTCGACGCGCGCGGGCGCCTGATCGCGGGGAATATTGCGCGCCTTCCAACCGCGCCGTCGAAGGGCCGATCCTTCATCGCCGACCTCGCGCCGACGGAATTGCCCGGCAAGCGCAGCGACGAGGCGCGCGTGATGGTCTGCCCCATGCCCGATGGCACGCGGTTGCTGACTGGTATCGACCTCGACGATACCGAAGAGGCGCTGCAGCTGATCTGGCAGTCCTTGCTGTTGGGGCTGGTGCCCGGCGTGCTGCTCGCGGTCGCCTTCGGCTTCGTCGCCGGGCGCCGCGCCGCGCGGCAGGTGGATACCGTCCGCCGCCTCACGCAGCAGATCGTGTCGGGGGATCTGGAACAGCGGCTGCCCGTGGCACCCTATCCCGACAGCTTCGGGCTGCTGTGCGCGCATATCAACACGATGCTAGACCGGCTCCAGCAGTTGGTGGGCGACGTGCGCGGGATAGGCGACGATATCGCGCACCAGATGCGGACGCCGCTCACGCGTCTGCGCGCCCGGATCGATCGGGGGCTGCGCGATGCCACCGATCCCGCGGCGTTCGCTGCCGTGGCGGATCAGGCGCTCGCCGAGATCGATACGTTGCTCGGTATCGTCAGCGCGCTGCTGCGCCTGCGGGAGATGGAGGATCATGCCCGCCGCAGCCGTTTCGCGCCGGTCGATCTCGCCCGCCTGGTCGACGATGCCTGCGACCTGTATCGCCCCGCCGCGGAGGATCGTGGCCTGACGCTACACTGCTCGATCGCGCCGGTGCCGCCGGTCGAGGGCGACGCCAGCCTGCTGATGGAGGCGATCGCCAATCTGATCGACAATGCGATGAAGTTCGGCCCGGCGGGCGGAACGGTCCACGTCTCGGTCGGGCCAGTGGGCGAGGGCGCGGTCGTCACCGTCGCGGACGATGGCGAGGGCATACCGCTTGCCGATCGCGCCTTGGTGACCCAGCGCTTCTATCGCGCCCGGTCCGATGGCGGCGGCGCTGGGCTGGGGCTCAGCCTCGTGAAGGCGATCGCAGACCTGCACGCCTTCGACCTCCGCTTCGCCGACACGGGCAGTGCGGTGTCGCTGGTCGTCAGGTAACGCCGGTCGGGGCCGCAGCTATCGCGCGGGCCGGTTTTCGGCCGGCGGCACCGGCGCCCAGCCGAGGCCCAGCGCCTTTTGCAGCGAGACGTAATCGCCGGTGAGCGCCGCAACGCCCGCCGACAGATTCTGCTCTGCCGCGACGCGCTGACGTTCCGCATCCAACGTGTCGATCAGCGTCGCGGTGCCGGCCCGGAACCGCTGCTGCATCAGCCCCGCCGCGCGATCGGCGCTGGCCTTGCTCCGCATCAGGCTTGCCACCGTTTCGCGGCGGCGGCCAAAGCGCGACAGCGAATCCTCCGCGTCGCGCAGCGCCCCGAGCACCGCACCACGATATTGCGCCTCCGCCTCGTCGCGCTGGCCCTTGGCCTGATCGACACGCGCCCGGCCGCGGCCGAAATCGAGGAAATTCCACTGCAGCATCGGCGCCGCGATGCCGAGCAGCTTGTCCGGGCTGATGTCCGACAGGCGCGTGCCGCCGAGGCCGATGAGGCCCAGGATATTGAGCCGCGGGAAACGCGCCGCATCGGCGATACCGACCTGCGCCGTGCGCTGCGCGAGCTGGCGTTCGGCAGCGCGGATATCGGGGCGGCGTTGCAGCAGCGCGGCGGGATCGCCCACCGCCACCGACGCGGGCGGCAGCGGCACCGGGGCGGGTGCCGTCAGCTGGGCGTCGAGCGCGCCCGGTTCCTGCCCCGTCAGCACGGCCAGCGCGTTGAGATAGCTTTCGAGTTCGGCCTGCAACGGCACGATCTGGCCATTGGTCGCCTCGAGCTGCCCGGTCAGCCGCTCCACGTCGAGCGCGGAGGCGGCGCCCTGATCGAACCGCTGGCGGGTGAGGTCGAGCATGCGCTGCTGCATCTCGGCCGAACGGCGCGACAGCGCGATCCGCTGCTGCCGATCACGCAGCGCGACATAGGCGTTGGCGACATCGGCGGTCAGGCTCACCTGCGCATCGGCGACATTGGCCTCCGCCGCCTGCGCCTGCGCGCGCGCCGCTTCGACCTGTCGGCGCTGGCCGCCGAACAGATCGACCTCCCAGCTTGCGTCGAAGCCGAGGTTGTACAGGTCGACCGCGCTCGCGCCGGTGTCGCCCTTACCCGTCAGGTCAATGCCGGGGATACGGGCATGCGCATAGACGGCCGAGGCGTTCGCGCTGGGTGCCTGATTGGCGCGTTGCAGCCGCAGGCCGGCGCGGGCCTGACGCAGCCGGGCCTCCGCCACCGCAATAGTGGGATTGCCCGCCAGCGCCTGTTGCTCGAGCGCGGTCAGCGTCGGGTCGTTCAGCTGCGTCCACCAGTCGGCGACGGCCGGCGCAGCGTTGATGGTCGCAGGCCCCGCCCGCTTGAAGCCGGTGGTGCCGGTCGCATCGGCGAGCGTCTTCGGCGGGCCCGCATAATTGGGACCGACGGTGCAGGCGCCGAGCAGCAGCGCCGGGACGAGGAGGGGGAGGGTACGCATCAATCGCCTCAATGCATCGCCGCCATCTTGCCTTGCGGCAGGGGGCGCAGGAACAGGACCAGCGGCACGACACAGCAGATGCCGACCGACAGCAGCCAGAACAGATCGTTATACGTCATCACCAGCGCCTCGCGCTGGATCGTGCCGCCGAGCGCCCTGAGCGCCGCAGCGGGATCGCCCAGCGCCCGCCCCGTGGCGGCAAGGTAGGATTGCAGGTCGATCGAGTTGGCGTTCAGCGTCTCGTCGATCCGACGCGCATGCAAATAGCTGCGCTGGTCCTGCAACGTCGCGATGCCCGCGAGCGCGAACGACCCGCCGATGTTGCGCGCGGCGCTGAATAGCCCCGCGGCGTCGCCCGCCTCCGATGGTTTGACCGACGCGATCGCCGCCTGGTTGAGGAATACGAAGCCCAGGATCGTGCCGACACCGCGCAACAGCTGCGAATCGGTGAAGGCGCTGCCCACCGAGTCCGCCGTCAGCGTCGTGTCGAGGTGACAGCTCATCGCCATCAGCAGCAGGCCCGACGCTACCGCCAACCGGATGTCGAGATGCCGGATCATGATCGGCACCAGCGGCATCATCAGCAGGCTGGGGATGCCGCTCAGCAGCACGACCTTGCCCGATTGCAGCGCGTTATAATCCGCGATCGCCGCGAGGAACTGCGGGATCACATAGCTGCTGCCGTACAGCACCATGCCGAGCACCAGGCCCATCGTCGCGACGCTGCCGAACTGGCGGTCGAGCAGCAGGCGCAGCTTCACCACCGGGTTCTTGGCGATGAACTGGCCTGCAATCAGCATGACGAGGCCGAGCACCGTCAGCGCGGTCAGCTTGATGATGAGCGCCGACTGGAACCATTGCTCGCGCTGCCCCTCTTCCAGCACGACCGTGAGGCCGCCCAGCCCAAGCGCCAGGCCGGCGATACCCAGCCAGTCGGCCTTCAGCAGCTCTTCGAGATGCGCCTTCTGATGCGGCAGGCCGACGAGCAGCAGCACGAGCAACACCGCACCGACCGGCACGTTGAGGAAGAAGGCGTAATGCCAGCTGACGTTTTCCGTCAGGTATCCGCCGATCAGTGGGCCGAGCACGGGGCCCAGAATGGCGGTGACGCCGAACAAGGCCGTGCCGATCGGCTGCTGCGATCGCGGCAGACGGGTCGCAATTATCGTCATCGCGGTAGGGATCAGCGCACCGCCGGTGATGCCTTGCCCGGCGCGGCCGACGATCATCATGCCGAGCGACGTCGACAGGCCGCACACGACCGAAAAGCCGGTGAACAGGATCGAGGCGATCAGGAGGAAGGTGCGCAGGCCCAGCACCCGCTCCAGCCAGGCGGCAAGCGGAATGATGATGATCTCGGCGACGAGGTAAGATGTGGCGATCCACGTCCCCTCCGTCCCGCTCGCACCGATCTCGCCCTGGATGACGGGGAGCGCCGAATTGACGATCGAGATGTCGAGCGTCGCCATCAGCGCGCCGAGGCTTCCCGCCGCGACCGCCAGCCACGCGCCGAGGTCGGCCCGCTCCGGCGGCGCGTCGGCGTCCCGCTTCGGCGGCGCCGTGTCGGCGGGGAGCGTCGCGCTGCTCATTGCGCCCGGCGTTCGTTATGCTGGTCCTGCTCCTCGCGGATGCGCTTCACGGCACCCTTGGCCGAGCGCGTGTCTACCGTCACGTCGGCAGACATGCCCGGGACGAGCAGCGCGCGCGTTTCGGGGCCGGCATCGATCGCGATGCGGACGGGGATGCGTTGGACGATCTTGGTGAAGTTGCCCGTCGCATTCTGCGGCGGCAGCAGCGAGAATTGCGCGCCCGTGCCCGGCGACACGCTCTGCACATGGCCCTTGATCTCGACACCCGGCAGCGCATCGACCTCCAGGGTCACCGGCTGGCCGACCCGCATCAGGCCGAGCTGCGTTTCCTTGAAGTTCGCCTCGACGTACAGCTGCTTGACGGGCACGATCGACATCAGGCGCGTGCCGGCCTGCGCGAACTGGCCGACGCGCACCGTCTTGTCGCCGACGCGGCCGTCGATGCTGGCGCGGAGCACGGTCGCCCCCAGGTTGACGTTGGCCGCGGTCAGCTGGGCCCGGCTCGCTTCGCCTTGGGCGCGAGCCTGCTGCACCTGCGCCTGTAGGGTGCCCACACGGCGATTGGCGCTGGTCAGCGCCGCCTGCGCTGCGGCGACCTGCGAATCGGCCTGACGCGCCTGATTTTGCAGCTGCGACAAACGCTCGCGAGTCTCGGCACCCGACGCGGCGAGCGGCTGATAGCGGGCCACTTCGGCATGAGCGAAGGCGGCATCGCTGCGCGCCGCGGTCAGATCGGCCTGCGCCTTGGTAATGGCGGCCTGCTGCTCGCGGATCTGGGCGCGCACGCCCTCCGCATTCGCCCGCGCGACATCGATCTGCGCCTCGACCTGCGCGGCCTGGGCGCGATAGTCGCGGGCATCGATGCGCAGCAGCGGCTGCCCGGCCTTAACCGCCTGATTATCGGCGACGAACACCTGGTCGACATAGCCCGACACCTTGGGCGCGATCGTGACCGCATCCGCCTGGATATAGGCGTCGTCCGTCGCCTGCATGAACTTGCCCACGCTCTGGTAGCGGACATACCACAGCACGCCACCGATCACTGCGGCGGCGAGGACCAGCAACAGGATGATCCGCACCCGCGGGTTTTTCAGCGGCGACGGCTTCTTTGTTTCGGCATCGTCCTGCGAGTCGGAATGAACGTCCTGCGTCTGCTCGTGGTCTGCCATGCTCTTCATCTTTTCAGACTGCGTGAGGCGCCTCCATGCTCGCACTTGCAGCATAGCGCAAGACCATTTAATGAGGGTCCTCATATATGGCCTGCACCGAAAACCTCGCCTCCGACCTGTTCAGCCTGTTCCTGCGCATGCACCGGATGATGAACAAACGCCTCGCGGAGCAGGGTGCGTCGCTGGCACGCACGAAATTGCTGCTGTTCCTCGACCGGCGCGGCCCGTCCCGCGCGGCGGACATCGCGGATTTCTTCGATCAGGCGCCCCGCACGGTAACCGAGGCGATCGACGGGCTGGAGCGCGACGGCCTCGTCGTCCGGCGACCGCATCCGCACGATCGCCGCGTCAAGCAGATCTCGATCACCGAAGCGGGCGGGCGCGTGCTGGGCGAGACCGAACCGCTGCGGCAGGAGCTGATCGGCAGCGTGTTCGGAGCGCTGACCGACGACGAGCAGGCGCAGCTTTCGGTGCTGTTTGCGAAACTGTCCGCCGAGCTAGACGCGCAGGAGGCGCCGGCTACCTGACGCACAATCCGGGCTATTTCCTTCCGATCCGGCCCGTGTTACGCTCCGGTGGTCGCGTAACGACGCGATCGACAGGAGAGGTGCTATGGACCGGTATCAACCGACCTTGTGCCAATGCGGATTTGGAATCCTGTGCTGCGCCAGCGGCATGGCGGCTTCGATCTGCGCGGTGACGTTCCTGCTGCTCGGCTGACCGCCGGCAGCGTCATGGCCGAAACCTTCGCTGCGCGTCAGCAGCAACGCCCGCCGTTGCGCCCGCCGTACCGGGCCTGCTGCCGGTCGCGAAAGAACGCGCTCTCGCTCATGACCGGCCGGTCCGGATGTGCCTCCGCCATATGCGCCCGGTATGTCTCGTAGGACGGCATGCCCACCAATAGGTGCAGCGCATCGCGGAGCGCCCGAAGCGTGCGGGTGATCGTCACGCCGCCGCTCCCACGGTCGCCGGAAGTTCGCTGACCGAGGGCGCGTCGATCCGTCGCGCCGCCAGGCACGTACGAATGCCATATGCCACGATCGAGACGACCACCGCCAGGAACAGCGCGCACAGCGCCGCGTCGATCCGGTCGTTCATCACGATCCGCTGCATCTCGGCCAGCGACTTCGCCGGCGCCAGCACCTCGCCGCGCGCTGCCGCATCGGCAAAGCGGCTGGCATGGGCGAGGAAGCCGACACGCGGATCGGAGGCGAACAACTTCATCAGGCTGGCGGTGACCGTGCAGAGCACCAGCCAGCTCGCGGGCAGGATCGTGACCCAGGCGTAGCGCTGCCGCTTCATGCGGAACAGCACGACCGTCGCCAGCGTCAGCGCGACCGCCGCGAGCATCTGGTTCGAAATCCCGAACAGTGGCCACAGCGTGTTCACGCCGCCCAGGGGATCGGTGACGCCTTGATAGAGGAAGAACCCCCAAGCCGCGACGCACAGACCCGTGCCGATCAGGCCTGGCACGATCGACGTCGCGTTGCGGAAGCTCGGCACCGCCAGCCCGATCAGATCCTGCAACATGAAGCGCCCGGCACGGGTGCCGGCGTCCACCGCGGTCAGGATGAACAGCGCCTCGAACAGGATCGCGAAATGATACCAGAAGGCCATCATCTCACGCCCGCCAATCAGACGGCTGAAGATGTGCGCCATGCCAACCGCCAGCGTCGGTGCGCCGCCAGCGCGGCTGATGATCGTCGTTTCGCCGACATCCTTCGCGGTTGCGGCGATCGTATCCGCGCTGACGGCAAAGCCCATCCTGGTGACCGCGGCGGCTGCGCTGGCGGGATCGGTGCCGACGATCGCGGCGGGACTGTTCATCGTGAAATAGACGCCCGGATCGATCACCGATGCCGCGACCAGCGCCATGATCGCGACGAAGCTTTCCATCAGCATCGCGCCATAGCCGATGAAGCGGGCATCGCCCTCGCTCGCGATCAGCTTGGGCGTCGTGCCGCTGGCGATCAGCGCGTGGAAGCCCGACACCGCGCCGCAGGCGATCGTGATGAACAGGAACGGGAACAACGACCCCGACCACACCGGCCCGCTGCCGTCGATGAACTGCGTCAGCGCCGGCATGCGCAGCGGCGGAGCGACCACCACGATGCCGATCGCAAGCGCGGCGATCGCGCCGATCTTGAGGAAGGTCGACAGGTAATCGCGCGGCGCGAGCAACAGCCACACCGGCAGCAAGGCAGCGATGGCGCCATAGCCGATCAGGATCCAGCATAGCTGGACGGGCGTATAGGTGAACCACGGCGCCAGCGTCGCCGATTCTGCGACATTCTGGCCGTAGACGATCGCAAAGATCAGGCCGACCAGTCCCAGCAGTGAGACCTCGCCGATGCGTCCCGGCCGAATCCAGCGCGTATAGACGCCCATCAGCAGCGCGAGCGGGATAGTGGCGGCGACGGTGAACAGGCCCCAGGGACTGCCCGCGAGCGCGCGCACGACGATCAGCGCCAGCACCGCCAGGATAATCACCATGATCATGAAGGCGCCGAACAGCGCGATCGTGCCCGGCACTGCGCCCATTTCCATGCGGATCAGCTCGCCGAGCGAGCGCCCGTCGCGCCGCATCGAGAGGAACAGCACCATGAAGTCCTGCACCGCCCCCGCCAGCACGACGCCGGCGAGCAGCCACAGCATGCCGGGCAGATAGCCCATCTGTGCCGCCAGCACCGGCCCGACGAGCGGCCCCGCGCCGGCGATCGCCGCGAAATGATGGCCGAACAGCACGCGCCGGTCGGTGGGGACGAAATCGAGACCGTCGGGATGGCGCACCGCCGGGGTGGGGCGGGCGGGGTCGATACCGACGATCTTGGCGAGATAGAGCGCGTAGAAGCGATAGGCGATCAGATAGACGGAGACCGCCGCGACGACGATCCAGACGGCGTTCACCGCCTCGCCCCGCGCGGTCGCCACGACGCCCAGTGCCGCTGCCCCGACCAGTGCAAGGATGATCCAGCCGATCCTGCTAGCGATGCCCATCCGTCTGTCTCCCCTTTGCGGGAGATGCGTAGACGGCGAGGGGGTAGGGGGCAACCGGCAGGCGCGTTACGATGCGTTACACCCGCCCACCCGCACCGTCACCCCCGACTTGTTCCGGGGTCCACTCCGCGGCGAGGGGCATGACAAGAGGCTCGAGCGTTGCCCTCGCCGCCCGGTGGACCCCGGAACAAGTCCAGGGTGACGAGGAAGATTCGGCGACCGCGCCGCCTCACCCCACCCGGTTCGCCACCAGATCGTCCACCACCGCCGGGTCCGCCAGCGTCGACGTATCGCCCAGGCTCGACACATCGCCCTCGGCGATCTTTCGCAGGATGCGGCGCATGATCTTGCCCGATCGTGTCTTGGGCAATGCAGGCGCGAACTGGAGCTTGTCGGGCGTTGCGATCGGCCCGATCTCCTGCCGCACCCAGGCGACCAGCGCCTTGTGCAGCTCATCCGAACCTTCACGGCCGGCGTTCAGCGTCACATAGGCGTAGATGCCCTGACCCTTGACGTCATGCGGCATGCCGACGACCGCGGCCTCCGCCACCGCTTCGTGCAGCACCAGCGCGCTCTCGACCTCGGCAGTGCCCATCCGGTGACCGCTGACGTTGATGACGTCATCGACGCGGCCGGTGATCCAATAGTAACCGTCCGCGTCGCGGCGGCAACCGTCGCCGGTAAAATAGCTGCCCTTGTAGGTGGTGAAATAGGTCTGGAAGAACCGCTCGGCATCGCCCCACACGCCGCGCATCTGACCCGGCCAGCTTTCGGTGATGCAGAGGTTGCCCTGTGCTTCGCCGACCAATGGGCTGCCCTGATCGTCGACCAGTTGCAGCGTCACGCCCGGCAGGGGTTTGGCGGCGGAGCCCGGCTTCATCGGCACCGCACCGGGGATCGGCGCGATCATGATGCCGCCCGTTTCGGTCTGCCACCAGGCATCCACGATCGGCGCCCGGCCTTCGCCGACCACGTCGTGATACCAGCGCCACGCCTCCGGATTGATCGGCTCGCCGACCGACCCCAGCACCTTGAGCGAACTGCGGTCGGTCTTGCGGACGAAATCGTCGCCTTCCTTCATCAGCGCGCGCAGTGCCGTGGGGGCGGTGAACAGCGTATCGACCTTGTGCCGGTCGACGACCTGCCAGATGCGGCTGGCGTCGGGCCAGGTCGGCAGGCCTTCGAACATCACCGTCGTCGCCCGGTTCGCGAGCGGACCGTAGAGGATGTACGTGTGGCCCGTCACCCAGCCGATATCGGCCGCGCACCAGAAGATCTGACCGGGTTTGTAGTCGAACGCGATCTGATGGGTGAGGCTCGCCCACAGCAGATACCCGCCCGAGGTGTGCATCACGCCCTTGGGCTTGCCGGTCGAACCGCTGGTATAGAGGATGAACAGCGGGTCCTCGGCGTCCATCTCCTCCGCCGGGCAGTCGATGCCGACCGCGGCCGCCGCGTCGTGATACCAGACGTCGCGGTCACCCATCGGCACATCGGCGCCCGTCGCCTTGACGACGATGACCTTTTCGAGGCTGGGCGCGCGCGCCGCCGCTTCGTCGACGCAGGCCTTCAGCTTGATCCGCTTGCCGCCGCGCCGGCCTTCGTCGGCAGTGACGACGATGCGCGATCCGCAATCCTCGATCCGGCCCGCCAGCGCGTCCGCCGAAAAGCCACCGAACACCACCGAATGGATCGCCCCGATCCGCGCGCAGGCGAGCGCCGCATAGGCCGCCTCCGGGATCATCGGCATGTAGAGGGTGACGCGATCGCCCTTGCCGACACCCTGGCTCTTCAGCACGTTGGCGAAGCGGCAGACCTCGGCATGCAAGTCGCGATAGGTGATGTGCCGCGCCTCTTCGGTCGGCACGTCCGGCTCCCAGATGATCGCCACCGTGTCGCCATGCGCGGCCAGATGCCGGTCGATGCAATTGACCGCGACGTTCAGTTTGCCGTCGGCGAACCATTTGATGTGGAAATCGGCCTCGGCGAACGACCAGTCGCCGGCGATCGTGGGCGTGCGCGTCCAATCGAGGCACTTGGTCGCCTGATCCAGCCAGAAGCCGCCGGGGTTGCTCGCCGCCGCCTCGTACAGCTCGGCATAGGTCTTGGCGTTGAGGCTGGCGTTCGTCCAATCGCCGGTGATCGGGTAGATTTCTGGATCGGTCATCACGCTCCTCAACTCAAAACCGCGGGCACCTCCCGGGCGCCCGCGGCACTGCTTACCGATGCATCTCGCCCGGCGCCAGCCGTAGCGTCAGCGGCCGAGGAAGGTCAGCAGATCGTTGGTCAGCCGGTCGCCATGCGTGGCGAACAGGCCGTGCGGCGCGCCGTCATATTCGACCAGTTGGCTGTCCGCGATTGCCTCCGCCGCGGCGCGGCCGGTCGCATCGATCGGCACCGTCACGTCGGACGTACCGTGGATGATCAGCGTCGGCACGCGGAACGCGCCGAGATCGGGGCGGAAATCGGTGTGGCCGAACGCCTCGGCGCAGGCGAGCGTCGGCTTCAGTCCCGCCTGCATCGCGGTCGCCGTCGCCGCATCCAGCACCGCATCGCTCACCGGATGGCTGATCACGCCCACGCCGAAGAACTGCTTGAAGAAGGTGCTACGGAAGAAATGCGCCCGATCCTTCTGAATGTTCTCGCCGATCTCGGCCAGATCCGCCTCGGCGACGCCATTCGGATTGTCCTCGGTCTTCAGCATATAGGGGACGACCGATCCGACCAGCGCGGCAGCGATCACGCCCTTGCCGCCATGACGGCTCATGTAGCGCGCGACCTCGCCGCCGCCCATCGAGAAGCCGACCAGCGTCGCGTCGCTGTCCGCGCCGGTGGCAGCCATCACGTCGGCGAGATCGTCGGCGAGCGTGTCATAATCATAGCCGCTCCACGGCTGTCCCGACCGTCCGAACCCACGCCGGTCATAGGCGATCGCGCGGAAGCCCGCGTCCGCCAACGCCATCATCTGCGGGTCCCAGCTGTCCGCTGACAACGGCCACCCATGGATCAGGATCACCGGCCGGCCGGAGCCCCAGTCCTTGACGTAAATATCGGTGCCGTCGCGCGTTTTAATATAGGGCATGGCGATCATCCTCTCAGGCAATGCGCTGCCCCAACGAGGGGGATCGGGCGGCCGTTCCGCAACTTAGATCACATTTCCGCGCAACCGCACGGATAGCCATCGGCAGCTGAAGGGGGTGGCGCCATCGGGTCCGGCCTGTCAGGATCGGCCGCGACAAGCGCCGGAATGGCGGAGTGGAGACGGATATGACGGTGAGGGTCAGGGCATCCCTGTTGGCGATGGCGATCGCGGCGACGGTATCGGCAGGCTGTTCGCGCGGCGCGGCGCCCGCCGCCAACCAGGCGGCCACCGCGTCCGCGCCGAAGCCCGTCGCCACACCCAGCAATTGGGCGCGCTTTCGCGACGGCTTCATCGAAAGCTGGTTCCGGATCGATCCCGCCTTCGCGGTGTATGAAGGCCGCCACGATTTCGACGGTCAGCTGCCCGACTGGAGCGCGGCGGGGCTGAAGCGGCAGTCCGAATTCCTGCACCAGACGATCGATCGCGCCAAGGCGTTCGGCGACGCCGATCTATCGCCGCAGGACCGGTTCGAGCGCGACTATCTGGTGCGCGTTGCTGAGGGCAAGCTGTTCTGGCTTGACGACGCCGACCAGCCGCACAGCAACCCGGCCTATTATGTCGGCGGGGGCCTCGACCCCAACGTCTATATCGCGCGGCCCTATGCCGATGCGCCGACGCGGATGAAGGCGGTGATCGCCTTCCTGCAACGCGTGCCGGCGGCGGTCGGCAACATCCGCGCGAACCTGAAGACGCCGATGCCGCTGTCGTTCGTGAATTACGGGGTGGCCGGCTTTAACGGCTTTGCCGATTATTACGGCGGCGACGCAGTGAAGGCCTTCGCCGCTGTCGACGATCCCGCGCTACAGGAGCAGCTCAAAACCGCCTCCGCCGCCGCCAGCGAAGCGATGCGCGGCCTCGGCACGTGGCTCGCGTCGCAGCGCGGCAGCGCAACGCAGGATTTCGCGCTCGGCGCCGATCGCTTCCAGCGGATGGTCCGCGCGACCGAGGGCGTCGACGCCTCGCTCGACCAGCTCGAAGCGGCGGGCCGCGCCGATCTGAAGCGCAATCAGGACGCGCTGACCGCTGCCTGCGCGCTCTACGCCAAGGGCAAGACGATCCCGCAGTGCATCGACAAGATGAACGCCGACAAGGCGCCCGACGGCCCGGTCGCCGAAGCCCGCCGCCAGATCCCCGAGCTCCGCGCCTTCGTCGTCAAGCACGACCTCGTCACCATTCCCGGGACCGAAGAGGCGAAGGTCGAGGAAAGCCCGCCCTACAACCGTCAGAATTCCGCCTATATCGATCCCGCGGGGCCGTTCGAAAAGAACGTGCCGTCGGTCTATTATATCTCGCCGCCCGATCCGGCGTGGGACAAGAAGACGCAGGACGCGTTTGTGCCCGGGCGCAAGGACCTGCTGTTCACATCGATCCATGAGGTGATGCCGGGCCACTTCCTCCAGTTCCTGCATTCGAACCGGGCCAAATCGCCGATCGGTCGCCTGTTCGTCGGCTACGCCTTTGCCGAGGGGTGGGCGCATTACGCCGAAGAGATGATGTGGGAGGCCGGCATCGATAACGGCAAGCCCGAAACGCACATCGGCCAGCTCAGCAACGCGCTGCTGCGCGACTGCCGCTTCCTGTCCGCCATCGGACTGCACGCACGCGGCATGACCCAGGCGCAGAGCCTCCAGATGTTCCGCGAACAATGCTATCAGGACGAAGGCAATGCGCGCCAACAGGCGGCGCGCGGCACCTACGATCCCGCCTATCTCAACTACACGATGGGCAAACTGCTGATCCGCAAGCTCCGCGACGACTGGACCGCCAGCCGCGGCGGGCGAAAGGCGTGGAAGGCCTTCCACGATCAATTCCTCAGCTACGGCGGCCCGGCTATCCCCCTCGTCCGCCAGCAGATGATGGGTGAGGACACCGCCCGGGCGGTGTTCTGATCTCGCCTCCCCCGTCACCCTGGGCTCGACCCAGGGCCCCGCTTCTCACGCGCATCGGGAGTAGAAGCGGGACCCCGGCTCTTCGGCCGGGGTGACGGAATGTGGTTAAATGCCCACCGCGACGTATGCCGCGTTCTGATCGTACAATTCCTCCCTCGCTTCAGCGGGGGAGGGGGACCGTTCGCCGGAGGCGAATGGTGGAGGGGGCATTTCCGCACACGCCGAACTCGCCTCATCCTCCCCCCTCCGTCAGCTTCGCTGCCACCGCCCCTGGCGGGGGAGGACTGCACGATCTACCGCGACACCTGCGTGCCCGGCTGCTCATCCTCCGCCTCGTCACTGCGCGGATTGCGGATCGACGGACGCAGCCGGGCAAGACTGCACAGGCCCGCCACCAGCGACAGCCCCGCAGCGACCAACGGCGGGGTCGAGGTCGCGCCCACGCCCATCGCCAGCAGGGCCGCGACCAGTGTGGCGCCGGTCGTCTGGCCGACCAGCCGCACCGTGCCGACCAGCCCGCCGGCCGCCGCCGCCCGTTCGCGCGGGGCGGATCCGATAATCAGCCGCGCATTGGGCGGCAGGAACAGCCCGAACCCCGATCCGCACAGCGCCATCCGCCACGCGATATCGACATAGGTCGCATCCGCCGGCAGCAGCGCGATCAGCATCAGCGCGACGATCGATACCGCCATGCCGATGCCGCCCAGCAGCCCCGCGGGCACGCGGTCGGACAGCCAGCCCGCCAGCGGCGCGACGATCATGTTGGTCAGCGGCCACGGCGCGATCGCCGCGCCCACCGCGGCGGCGCTCCAGCCATAACCGTGCGTCAGCCGGAACGGCGTCGACAGCAGCAGCGTCATCGAAGCGGTGAAAGCGGTGTATGCGCCGATGGCCGACAGCGCGATCACGGGCTTCGCCAACAGATCGACCGGCAGGATGGGCTTGGCTTCGCCCCGCTCGCGGCGGATGAACACCCAGCCGATCGCCGCGCCGACCCCGACGATCGCGGCGGAGACGACCGGGCTGTCGCCATGTACCGCGCTCTCCGCCCCGGAAATGACCAGGCCGATCATGCTCGCGCACATCACCGCGCCGAGTACGTCGAACGGCTCCTTGCGCGGCTGCGGCGCGGGCAGGGCGCGGCCGAGGACCAGGCTGATGATCGCGAAGGGCACCGCGCTCGCGAACACCCACGGCCATGGCGCGATCCCCAGCACCAGACCGCCCAACGTCGGTGCCAGCGCG
The DNA here is from genome assembly GCF_049896485.1 of Sphingomonas sp. DC4900. Classification (NCBI taxonomy): domain Bacteria; kingdom Pseudomonadati; phylum Pseudomonadota; class Alphaproteobacteria; order Sphingomonadales; family Sphingomonadaceae; genus Sphingomonas; species Sphingomonas sp. DC4900. The sequence continues at coordinate 10,035 of NZ_JAFCUK010000005.1, read as the reverse complement.
GCCGAACTCGACACGACGACCGAATTGATGCCCAGGCCACGGCCGAGCTGCGATGAGGGATAGATCGAGCGGATCAGCGCCGACGACACGCTCAACGCCGCCGCTGCGCCCAACGCCTGCGCTGCTCGCACCACCAGCAGGAACGGCAGGCTTTTGGCGAAGAAGCACAGCACTGTCGCCACGGTGAACAACAGCTGCCCGAACTGATAGGTGCGCTTCAGCCCGAACCGGTCGCCGAGGCCCGCAAAGGGCAGGATCATCATCGCGAGGATCAGCTGGTAGACGGTGACCACCGACACCACCGCACTGCTGCCGACGTGCAGGTCCGTCGCGATCGTCGGCAGCGCGACCGTGGCGATGCCGCCATCAATGATCGTCAGCGCGGTGCCGGCCGAAATCGCCCCGATCGCCACGAAGCGACGGGGCAGGGGCAGGCCATCGCCGCTTTCGCGTGCCGGTGCCTTGCCCGTGGGGCCATTGCCCGGCACAACCGGTCCATCACTGCTCGTAGCACCCCTGGGAGATTGCACCCCGATGATCGTCCGCACGCTGCTGATCGCCTCCACCATGCTTGCCGCGACCTCCGCCTTCGCGCAGAGCACGCCCGTGACCGATACCGATCCCTATATCTGGCTGGAAGACAAGGACGGCGCCAAGCCGCTCGCCTGGGTCGAGGCCGAAAACGCCCGCACGCTGCCCCGGTTGCAGAACGATCCGCGCTACCAGGGCTTTTACGCCGACGCGCTGGCGATTGCCTCTGCGAAGGATCGCATTCCGATGCCGAACCAGCTGTTCGGCCGCATCTACAATTTCTGGCGCGACGCCGATCACCCGCAGGGCATCTGGCGCTGGACGAGCGAGGCGGATTACGCAGCGCCGCAGCCCAAATGGACCGTCGCGCTCGATCTCGACGCGCTGTCGAAAGCCGAGGGCAAGAAGTGGGTGTGGAAGGGCGCAAGCTGCCTCCATCCCGAAGAGCGCCTCTGCCTCGTCGCATTGTCCGAAGGCGGCGAGGACGCGATCAGCTATCGCGAGTTCGACCTGGCGACCGGACAGTTCGTGCCCGGCGGTTTCTCGCTACCCAAGTCGAAGCAGGGCGCGAGCTGGCTCGACAAGGATACGCTGCTCGTCAGCCGCGACTGGGGCGCCGGCACGATGACCGGATCGAGCTATCCCTTCGTCGTCAAGATGGTGAAGCGCGGCCAACCGCTGGATGCCGCCAAGGAAATCTTCCGCGGCGCGCCGACCGATCAGCTGGGCACCTATGCCGGCGTGATGACCGACGGGCAGGGCCATCGTCTGGTCACGATCGAACGCCGCACCACCTTCTTCGGCGGCGAGACGCATGTCTGGACGCCAGAGGGCACGAAGAAGCTCGACATTCCGGCGCGTACCTTCCCCGCCGGCATGGTCGCCGGGCAGGTGCTGTTCCAAACCAGCGATCCCTGGGGCGCCGTTGCCGCCGGCTCGGTCGCCTCGGCCCCGCTCGCCATGGTCGAAAGCGGCCGGGTGACGCCGACGATATTGTTCGCGCCCAATCCGCGCCAATCGGTGGACGAAGTGGTAACGACCAAGGACCATGTCGTCCTGATCTATAACGACAATGTGCGCGGTCGCGCGGCGGTCTACACGCCGGGCAAGGCGGGCTGGACCGCGCGGCCGATCGCCTTGCCGGACAACGTCTCGCTCGGCGTCGCCAGTGCCGACGATCGCAGCGACCACGGCTATATGACCGTCACCGGCTTCCTGACGCCGACCACGCTGCTGCCGCTCGACGCCGCGACGGCGAGCGTCGGCAAGCCGGTCAAGACGCTGCCGCCCAAGTTCGATTCGGCAGGTCTGGTGGTCGAGCAGCATGAGGCGACGTCGACCGACGGCACCAAGGTCCCGTATTTCATCGTCCACCATAAGGACATTCCGCTCAACGGCAGCACGCCGACGATCATGACGGCCTACGGCGGCTTCGAGCTGCCGATGCTGCCCGCCTATTCGGCGATCACCGGCAAATTGTGGCTGGAGCGCGGCGGCTCCTACGTGCTCGCCAACATCCGTGGCGGCGGCGAATTCGGTCCCGCCTGGCACGATGCCGGTCGCAAGACCAAGCGCCAGATCATCTACGACGATTTCGCCAGCGTCGCGAAGGACCTGTTCGCGCGCAAACTGACCAGCCCGCAGGAGCTGGGCATCTACGGCGGCTCGAACGGGGGCCTGCTGATGGGTGTCGAGTTCAACCAGCACCCTGACCTGTGGAAGGCGGTGACGATCCAGGTCCCGCTGCTCGACATGATGCGCTACGAACAGATCGAAGCGGGTAAGTCCTGGGTCGACGAATATGGCTCGGTCGACGTGCCGGCAGAAAAGGCGTTCCTCCGCACGATCTCGCCCTATCAGAATATCAAGAAGGGGGTGGCGTACCCCGAACCCTATATCTGGACGACGACCAAGGACTACCGCGTCGGCCCGCAGCATGCCCGCAAGTTCGCGGCGCGCCTGAAGGAATACGGCCTGCCGTATCTGTTCTACGAAGACACCGCCGGCGGCCATTCGGGCGATGCCGACATCGAACAGGGTGCGCGTCTGCAAGCGCTGCAGATGACCTATTTCGCGCAGAAGCTGATGGGTCCGGCGCAGCCCGCAAAATAATCGCCGCTGCCTCCCCGGTTTCGGCCGGGGAGCCTTGGCGGAGGGAGTGGGATTCGAACCCACGGTAGGCTTCCACCTACGGCGGTTTTCAAGACCGCTGCCTTAAACCACTCGGCCATCCCTCCGTGTGGAGCGCCCGAATACGCGCACCGCGCTTGTCCGTGCAAGCCCCGCGACGATAGGAGGTTCACGCGGGATGCCGGCTGTGGCACCTGCGAGGGCATGTGGGGGCATCTGATGACGCGCGGGCTGAAGGCCGGTTTGATGGCGACGATCTTGGCGATGGCTTCGGCCGGACCGGTCGTGGCGCAGGACGAGCAGGGCTTCCAGTCCTATCTCGGCACGCTGCGCGCGCAGGCGTTGTCCGAGGGTGTCACGCGTCGCACGGTCGACGAGGTATTCCCGACGCTGACACTCAGCGAGCGGACGATCGAGCTCGACCGCGCGCAGCCGGGCAATCCGGGCCGCACCGCGACGCCGCCGTTCGCGCCCTATCGGATCAGCCACGTCGATGCCGCGCGGATCGGCCGCGGGCGCAGTACCTATCAGGCGCAGCGGGCGCGTCTCGCCCGTGTCGAGCGGGAGACGGGCGTCCCCGAATCGATCATGGTCGCGATCTGGGGCCATGAAACGAATTACGGGGCTTACACGGGCAATTTCGATCTGCTTCGCAGCCTGGCGACGCTCGCCTACGAGGGCCGTCGGCGCGAGCTGTTCGCCAGCGAGTTCATCGCCGGCCTGAAGATCCTCGATCGCGGCATTCCGCGCGAGCGACTGAAGGGCAGCTGGGCAGGCGCCACCGGCAATCCGCAGTTCCTGCCCTCGGTCTACCTGCGCCTCGCCCGTGACGGCGATGGCGACGGGCGCGCGGATATCTGGACCAGCCCGGCGGATACGCTCGCCTCGATCGGCAATTATTTTGAGAACGCCGGTTGGCGGCCGGGTCAGCCCTGGGGCATCGCGGTGCGCGTCCCCGCCGGCTTCGACCGCGCCGCCCTGACGACGCGCATGGTCTCGCCACGTTGCCCGCGGGTGTTCGAGCGGCACAGCCAGTGGCGGACGATGGCCGAATGGCGCGCACTCGGCCTCGTGCCGCAGGGCAGGGGCTGGCCCGCCGACAGCGTGCAGGCGACGCTGATCGAACCGGATGGCCCCAATGCCACCGCCTATCTGCTCACCAGCAATTACCGTGTAATCCTCGATTACAATTGCTCGAACTTCTACGCGCTGTCCGTCGGCCTGCTCGCCGACGCGGTTGAGGGCTGACGCGGCGCAGTTGCGGCGCTATGCCTGACCCATTCCACCCCTATTACCCTGCCGAAAGCCGAACCCGACGTCATGAAACCGCTGATCGCCGCTCCCTTCGCCATCGTCGCGCTCGCCATGCCCTCCGTCGCTGCGGCGCCACAGTTCCAGGGCATCGCGCCGATCGCCTTCATGCAGGATCTGTCGTCGGGCGCGGTGCTGTATCAGCGTGACGCCGACCGCCGCATGCCGCCCGCGTCGATGGCGAAGATGATGACGGTCTATGTCGCCTTCGACATGATCAAGAAGGGCGAGCTGAAGCTCGACCAGATGATCACCGTGCGCCCCGAGACCTGGGCCAAGTGGCATGGGCCGCAGGCGGGATCGACCATGTTCCTCTCGCCCAACGAAAACGTCAGCGTCGAGAACCTGCTGAAGGGCATCGTGACGCTGTCGGGCAACGACGCCTGCGTCGTGCTGGCCGAGGGTATTTCGGGCACCGAGCAAACCTTCACGGACCGGATGAATGCGCAGGCGAAGCGCCTTGGCCTCACGAACAGCCACTTCGGCACCGCCAACGGCTGGCCGGACAATGGCGTCACCTATGTGACCGCGCGCGACCTCGCGCATCTGGCCACCGCGACGATCCAGGATTTCCCGGATCTCTATAAGCGCTTCTACTCGCTGCCGAACTTCACCTGGGGCAAGACGCTGGGGGCAGGGGCCGACATCACGCAGGCGAATCGCGATCCGTTGCTGGGCCGCGTCGCCGGCGCCGATGGCCTAAAGACCGGCCATACCGAAGAGGCCGGCTACGGCTTCACCGGCTCTGCCGAGCAGAACGGCCGACGTCTGGTAATGGTCGTTGCAGGGCTGACGTCGTCCAAGGATCGCGCCGAGGAATCGGTGCGCTTCATGGAATGGGGCTTCCGCGCATGGCAGGCGAAGCCCGTCGTCGCGGCGGGCAAGCAGGTGTCGACGGCCGAGGTGCAGATGGGGAGTTCCAGCAACGTCGGTCTGGTCGCGCCGCGCCAGCTGACCGTCACGCTGCCCGCTGGCGCCGTGCCGCAGATGAGCGCCAAGGTCGTCTACGAAGGTCCAATCAAGGCGCCGATCACCAAGGGCCAGCATATCGCCGACCTCGTCGTGACGTCGCCCGATCTGCCCGAACAGCGCCTGCCGCTGGTTGCGGACAAGGACGTCGGTCAGGCGGGCTTCTTCGGTCGCGCCTGGGCAGGGCTGACCTCGTTCTTCGGTTGATCGCGCAACCGCGATGACCGCGTTGTTCGGTAATGCCGAGGCGCAGGAGGCCTTCGCGGCCGCCCTGCGCAGCGGCGTGCTGCATCACGCCTGGTTGCTGGTCGGGCCGCAAGGCGTGGGCAAGGCAAGCTTCGCCGAGATGGCGGCGTTGCGCATGCTGGCCGAGGCGAGCGCGAGCGGGGTAAGCGCGCCGGGACTGAGGGTGCCCGACGATCATCCCACGCGCGCCTTGGTGGAGGCCGGGTCGCATCCCGACCTACGCATCCTGCGCCGTCTGCCAAAGGATGCCGACAAGCCCGATCAGGATATCGCGCGGTCGATCAGCATCGCACAGGTGCGCAGCCTGCAACCGATGTTTGCGACGACGCCGTCGATGGGCGCACGCCGCGTCGTCATTATCGACGCGGCCGACGATCTCGAGCGCAACGGAGCCAATGCGCTGCTCAAGAACCTGGAGGAACCGCCGGTGGGAACGGTGTTCCTGCTGGTAAGCCATGCCCCCGGACGATTGCTCCCGACGATCCGCTCGCGATGCCGGGTCCTGCGCTTCGGCGCGCTCGACGAAGCCGACATGCGCCGTGCGTTGCATGACGCGTTGCCCGATGCCGAGAGCGACGAGATCCGGACGTTGATCGCGGCGGGGGAGGGCTCGCCGGGACGCGCGATCCGTTATGCGGGGCTCGACGTTGCCGGCCTCGACACCGCGATCGCCGCGATCGCCACCGACGGCGATCCGATGAACACACGCCGGGCGGCGCTTGCCAAGGCGCTGGCGGGGAAGGGGAATGCCGCGCGCTACGAAGTGTTCCTCGATCGGGTTCCGGCGATCATCGCACGCGAAGCCCGTGAACGGGCGGGAGTGCGCTTGAAAGCCGCGCTCGACGCTCAGGCTGCTGCGCGCGATCTCGCCGGGGCGGCGATGGGCCTGTCGCTCGATGCTCAGGCGACGGTGTTCGAGATGGCGGCGATCGTCGCACGGCTGCGCTGACGCCGCTTCACCTCGCCGGATCGATCGACTAGGGAAGCGCGCTATGGCCGATCCCTATTACATCACCACCGCAATCCATTACCCCAACGGCCGTCCGCACATCGGCCATGCCTATGAAATGATCGCCGCGGATACGATCGCGCGGTTTCAGCGGCAGGCGGGGCGCGACGTGCGCTTTCAGACCGGCACCGACGAACACGGGCTGAAGATGGCACAGACCGCGCGCACCCGCGGGATCGACGTGCGCACTTTCGCCGACGAAATGTCGTCGTATTTCAGCGCGATGGCGGACACGCTTAATATCTCGTACGACCGTTTCATCCGCACCGTCGAACCCGATCACTATGCGGCCAGCCAGGCGATCTGGCAGGCGATGCACGATGCCGGCGACCTGTACCTCGATCGGTATGAGGGCTGGTATTCGGTGCGCGACGAGGCCTTCTACGACGAGAAGGAACTCGTCGAGGGGGAAGGGGGCGCCAAGCTGTCGCCTCAGGGTACGCCCGTGGAGTGGACCGCCGAAGAAACGTGGTTCTTCCGCCTGTCGAAATATCAGCAGCCGCTGCTCGACCTGTACGCCGCCAACCCCGATTTCATCCGCCCCGAGGCGCGCCGCAACGAGGTGATGCGCTTCGTCGAGGGCGGTCTGTCGGACTTGTCCGTGTCGCGCACCAGCTTCGACTGGGGGGTGCCGGTGCCCGACAGCCCCGGGCACGTCATGTATGTGTGGGTCGATGCGCTGACCAATTATTTGACCGGTGCCGGTTATCCCAACGATGCCGAGACGATGGCACGCTTCTGGCCCGCCGATTTGCATCTGATCGGCAAGGACATCACGCGCTTCCATACCGTCTACTGGCCGGCATTCCTGATGTCGGCGAACCTGCCGCTCCCGAAGCAGGTTTTCGCGCACGGCTTCGTGCTGCACCGGGGCGAGAAGATGTCGAAGTCGGTCGGCAATGTCGTCAGCCCCGACGAACTGACCGATGCGTTCGGGGTCGATGCGGTCCGCTATTTCCTGCTGCGCGAGGTCAGCTTCGGACAGGACGGCAGCTATTCGGCCGAGGCGATCGTGACGCGCGTCAATGCGGAGCTCGCCAACAGCTTCGGCAATTTGGCGCAGCGCACGCTGTCGTTCATCGCCAAGAATTTGGATGGCGCGATGCCGGATGCCGGGCGCAGCGATCCGGCGGACGCGATGCTGATCGAGGAGATGGTCGTCGCCTGCGCCGGACTTCGTACGGCATTCGACGATCTGATGCTGAGCCAGGGCATCGAGGCATGGATGCGCGGGGTTTTCGCGTGCAATCAGTATATCGATGCTCAAGCGCCTTGGGCGTTGCGCAAAACCGATCCTGATCGGATGCATGCGGTGCTAGGCACGCTGGTGCGGGCGATCCGGATGCTGGCGATTGCGATCCTGCCCGTCGTGCCGCAATCGGCTGGCAAGGTGCTGGATCAGCTCGGCGCGGACGAGCGTGACCATGCCGCGATCGACGACGATGGCTGGTATGGCCGCCAGCAGGCCGCGGGCTTTACGATCGCACCGCCGTCGCCGGTCTTCCCACGGCTCGAACTGCCTGCCGCCGCGGCATGATGTTCGCCGACAGCCACTGCCACCTCAATTACAAAGGGGTGTTCGAGCAGCAGGGTGACGTGCTCGCCCGTGCCCGATCGCGTGGGGTGGGGGCGATGCTCAATATCTCGACGCGCGAAAGCGAATGGGATGCGGTGGTCGCCACAGCAGAGCGCGAACCCGACGTCTGGGCTTCGATCGGTATCCATCCGCACGAGGCCGATCAGCATTCCGACGTCGACATCGCGCGCCTCATCGACCGAGCGGCGCATCCGCGCATCGTCGGCATCGGTGAATCCGGACTCGATTATTACTACGATCATTCCGATCGTGCCCGCCAGCAGGCGAGCTTCCGCAGCCATATCGGAGCGTGTCGCGAAACAGGGCTTCCCCTCATCGTCCACACCCGCGATGCGGAAGAGGACACACTGGCGATCCTGCGCGATGAGATGAAGCAGGGGGCCTTCACGGGAGTCATTCACTGTTTCACCGCAAGCGGCGCCTTCGCCGACGCGGCCCTGGAACTCGGGTTCTACATCTCGATCTCGGGGATCGTGACGTTCAAGAATGCGCGCGACCTGCAGGAGACGGCGGCCCGGCTGCCGATCGAACGGCTGCTGATCGAAACCGACGCTCCATTTCTGGCGCCGGTGCCGCATCGCGGCAAACAGGGCGAGCCTGCTTTCGTCGCGGACACCGCGACCTTCCTCGCCCAGCTTCGCGGCGAAGCGATCGAAGAATTGGCGGCACGAACCGCGGATAACTTCTTCAGTTTGTTCAACAAGGCGCGCGCGTGAAGGTTCGCATTCTCGGATCGGGCACGTCATCGGGCGTGCCGCGGATCGGGAACGACTGGGGCGCTTGCGACCCCAATGAGCCACGTAACCGGCGTACGCGCGTATCGTTGCTCGTCGAGCATGACGACACGCGTATCCTGGTGGACACAGGCCCCGACATGCGGGAGCAATTGCTTGCAGCCGATGTGTCGACGGTCGACGCGATCCTGTGGACGCATGACCATGCAGACCATTGTCATGGCATCGACGACGTTCGCCAGATTTTTCACGCCATGCGCCGGCCGGTCCCGGGCTATGCGCGGACAAGCACGCTGACGGCGCTCCGCGACCGGTTTGCCTACGTCTTCGCCGGCCGACAGGGCTATCCGCCGACGGTGGAGAGTGCCGTGTTGCCCGATAGGCTGACGATCGGTGCGATCACAATCGACGTCGTCGATCAGCCTCATGGCCATATCACCTCGGCAGGCCTGCGCTTTTCCGTGGGTAGCGCGGTGGTGGGATATGCCACCGACTTTCACGAGCTGACCCCGGCGATGCGCGCACTCTACACGGGGCTCGACGTCTGGATCGTCGATGCGCTCCGCTATGCGCAGCATCCGACCCATCCGCACGTGCCGGAGGTGCTCGACTGGATCGCAGAGCTTCGGCCGAAACGGTCAGCCTTTATACATATGGATCAGAGCATGGATTACGCCACGCTGGTCCGCGATCTGCCGCCCGGCGTCGAACCCGGCTACGATGGATTAGAATTCGTCCTATGAACCTCGACTCGGGCGGCCAGGCGGTCATCTATCTGCTGCTGCTCATCCTGCCGATCTCGGCGCTGATCGCCCGGCGGGTGCCGGTATTGAGAGTCGTTTTGTCGCTGGTCAGTTGGGCGGTGATCGCGGGGTTACTGCTGGTAGTGATCACCGAGCGCGAACGGTTCGACCCGTATCTGCAATATGTTACGCGGCTGCTGAAACTAGACGACCAGAATGTCGTCGGCGAAGAAACCCGCATCAGAATGTCTGCCGACGGGCATTTCTGGGCGAAAGTGACGATCGATGGTGTGAACCGGCGCATGCTGGTCGATAGCGGCGCTACCCTGACGGCATTGTCGACGGACACCGCGGCCGCCGCGTCGCTGGACGTGAGGGACAGCCTGATCCCGATCGTGCTCAATACGGCGAACGGGCGCATCGAGGCGCGGAGCGCGACGGTGCGAGACTTGAAACTCGGCGATATCGTCGCGCGCGATCTGCCTGTGGTCGTATCGCCCGCGTTCGGCGACACCGACGTCCTCGGCATGAACTTCCTGTCGAAGCTGAAATCGTGGCGGGTCGAGGGCAATACGCTGATCCTCGTACCGCATCATGACCAGAAATTTACATAATGTATATTATCAATCTTTCGGTGGACGCGCGATTGTAGACGCAACGTACAAATGGCACACTCCCGCTATTTAGAAAAGGCACAGCCGTTCTGCAGCGGGCCTCCGGTGCCATAACCATCCTCGGACATCGAGGATGTGTGAGCGATGACGG